>JBDSFG010000295.1:0-6787 GCA_039919615.1 Ginsengibacter sp.
AAGATAAGATAATTGCTGATAATATTATTCTTGCTAAATCAAAACAAAAAAAAATTGACACTAAAAAAGAGAAAATAGTCGCCAAAAATATTATACTGGCGCAGGTTAAAGCTGATGCCCGGCTGGAAGAAAATAATGAATGGATAAAATATATAGCTAAAACTTCTTACGATGTAATGTGGGACTGGGATATACCTACCGGCGAAATTTATGTTGGCGATAGTATTGAAGAAGTGTTCGGTTACAAAATACAAAGCAATACAGTAAATTTTATAGATTTTAGCCACTGCCTTTTGCCGGATGAAAAAGAGACTGTTGAAAAACAATTATTTCAAACACTTGCATCTGATGATAAAAGCTGGAAGAATTCTTATATGTTTAGACGCAATGATGGTTCAGTTGCCTTTACAACCAGCCGGGCAAGCATTATAAGAGATAAGGAAGGGAAAGCCATTCGGTTAATAGGCGCAATACATGACATAAGCAGGCTGCATGAACTGGAAAATAAACTGGAAGACCACGTTACTGCACACGATGAAGACAGTGAAAAATTCCTGTTGGCCGCTAAGCTTTCTTCTGATGTAATATGGGACTGGAAAATATCGATTAATGAAATATTTATTGGCGAAGGGTTTGAAGAATTATTTGGGTATATCATACAAAAAAATAAAGGCAATGTAGCAGATTGGGGTAATCATCTTCATCCTGATGATAAGGAAGCTGTGAAAAAAGGATTACATGACGCCATTGCATCATCTGCTGTTCACTGGCAACAAGCTTACCGGTTTATGAGAGCCAATGGTTCCTATGCGAAAGTATTTGACAGAGCCAGTATTTTCAGGAGTGCTGACGGCAAAGCCTACCGCATGCTGGGAGTTATGCAGGATATTGACCTGCAAAAGGAGAATAAGAAATCAGGGCTTGAATTAATCAACGACAGGAAAGGGATGTTGGTTCAGCAGATAAAGAATGTTATCGGGGAATTGATTGATAATTCAGATGAACAGCTACAAATAAATTTTTCAGCGTACCTCGGTAAAAAACTTCAATACAGTTATACTTATCTCGCCAATCTTTTTTCACAAAGTGAAAACATTTCAATACAGAAATTTATTATCGTACAAAAAATTGAAAGTGTAAAAGAATTGATGGTGAATGATGAATTAAATCTTACTGAAATAGCCTGGAAGCTTCATTACAGCAGTGTGGCTCATCTTTCCAATCAATTTAAAAAAGTTACCGGCCTAACTCCAACTTACTACAAACAGATTAAGCACAAACGCCGCACAGCACTTGAAAATGTGTGAATGATGTAACTTATTTCTTTAATCATGTAACACTTATGGATATCCACTAATGTAGCTTTGTGGTGTAATTTCTGTCAAAACTCAAAGCACAGGAGTTACATTTTTAAAATCCAATTATGAAAAAACATTTTTACTCTAACCAGAGTACCCCCCTGCGCACATGTAAAGGCCACTCTAAAATCTTCAACAAATGGTTTATGTTTTTACTGCTGGTCGTTTTTGTGGCCGGATGTAAAAAGGTTACCGAAGAAGCTGGGCTTATTGGCGTTTGCCCTATTGTGATCGCAACTAACCCTGCTGACGCTGCAACGGCTGTAAGTCTTAACACAAAGGTCAATGCCACTTTTAATGAGGCAATGGATCCGTCTACTATGACCGCAACAACTTTTACAGTTACTGATGGAACAACACCAATTGCGGGAGTAATTACTTATGCCGGCACTACAGTAACATTTTCCCCAACCAAAGATCTTACTGCCAGTACTAAGTATACAGGCACAATTACTACAGGTGTAAGAGACATGGCTCACAATGCTATGGTAAGTAATTATGTATGGAACTTTACAACAGGTACCGGCCCGGACTTAGTACGGCCTACCGTTATTTCTACTGATCCTGTTAATGCTGCCACAGGTGTAGCACTTAATAAAAAGATCTCGGCAACTTTTAGCGAGGTAATGGATTCCGTATCCGTAACAACCAGCTTTACATTAGTTAACACAACACTTGGCGGAACTGCAATAACAGGAACGGTCACCTATTCCGGTACAACTGGAATTTTTTCACCGTCGGTTGATCTTGATCCTAATACAACGTATACCGGTATAATTACCACCGGTGCAAAAGACCTGGCCGGTAATACACTTTTAAGCGATTATACCTGGAACTTTACTACAGGTGCTGATCTTATTCCACCCACCGTAATATCTACCGATCCAACCGCCGGTGCTACAGGTGTAGTGCTTGATAAAAAAATTACAGCCACTTTTAGCGAAATAATGAATTCTGCCACTATCACCAATGTAACATTTCTTTTAAAACAAGGAGCCACAGCAATTTCAGGTACCGTAACATATGCAGGTACAACTGCTAAATTTTCCCCTTCAGTTAACCTTGCTTATAACACTACATATACTGCTACAATTACCACAGGGGCTAAAGACTTTGCGGGTAACGCACTTGCAGCTAATTACGTGTGGAGCTTTACAACACTGCAGGCAACAATTCCGCCAACACTGAAAAGCGATTCTTCTTTTGGAGCCTTTGGAGGAAGTGCCGGGATAACTAACCAGGGAATAACTACCATGATTAATAATGGAGGTATCGGAACCACTGCTGCCTCTACTTTAATAACAGGGTTTCATGATGGAATGACCGCTGCTATTTACACAGAAACGCCTCTTAATAAGGGAAATTCAACTGGGGGGATATATACTGCTCCTCCTGCTCCCGGAACTGCTCCTTCATTTGTAATTGCGACCCAGGCTCTGGCTGATGCAAATGCTTCTTATAATAGTATTTCTCCAGCTTCAAAACCAGGCGGTACTGACCCCGGTGCAGGTGAATTAGGTGGATTAACCTTACCGCCCGGCGTGTATAAATCAGCAAGTGGCACTTTTAAAATAACAAATTTAGATCTCACGCTCGATGCAATGGGTGATCCTAATGCTGTATGGATATTCCAAACCGCAGCAGAGTTAACAGTGGGTGCTGCAGGACCGGCAGGAGCCCGCAGCGTTATATTGATAAACGGAGCCCAGCCCAGGAATGTATACTGGCATATTGGAAGTGCAGCGGTTATTAACGCAGCAGGAGGCGGTGTTATGGTAGGGACTATCATTGCATCTGCAGGAGTTACCTTCTCTACTGCCGGAAATGCCGTTCAAACGGTATTGAATGGCAGGGCTATTTCTCTTGTTGCATCAGTTACCATGGTAAACACAACAATCAATGTGCCTTAAGAGTATTAAGATATTGATCCCGTTCAAAATGGGATTATCAAACTAAATAAAACAATAAAAATTAATTTTTAAAGATATTATATGTTACACTTTTACACAGCAAAACAAAAATTTTCCCTCCTGTTTTTGATGCTAATGTTTGCAGGCATAACAGGCCAGGCGCAAAAGATTAAGCGTTCACAACCTGTCTGGTGGTTTGGTGAGTCAGGAGCGGCAAATATTAATCATTACAGGGGTACTACACAAGTGCTCAACAATAGCGTAACTGTCCCAACTGCTTTTCATAAAGGAGATGGGGTTAAGCCTTATGCATCATTATTGGCAGAATACCGGCCGAACAAAGTATTGGGCGGTATGCTAAATGTGGCGTACGACAACCGTGGAGGAAAATTTGATAATGTTGTGGCACCATGTAATTGCCCGGCAACCTTATCAACGAATATGAGCTATGTTAGTATTGAACCCAGTTTGAGGTTGGCACCTTTTGCTTCTGCATTTTATATATTTGCTGGACCTACGCTTAGCTTTAATTTATCCAAAGGTTTTACTTATACACAAGAAAAACAAATTGATAAAAGGGGAGATTGGAGCGATGTAAACAAAACTGTGTTTTCAGGCCAGGTGGGCGCAGGGATAGATATCCCAATGTCTGCAAGGGCAAGTGCTGCTCAAACTACTCTATCTCCGTTCGTATCCTTTCTTACAGACTTTGGACAGGCGCCACGTTCAGTAGAATCATGGTCATTATACACAGTTCGTGCAGGGTTAGCAATTAAGTTTGGCAGAGCAAAAAAGTCCACTTCAGCAATTACCAAAACAGACCCGGTAATTCCTGTAGAACTTGCAACAACTACGGAAAAAGATGTACAGTTTTCTATCCGGGCGCCTAAAGTAGTTCCATTAAACCGCAGGGTGAAAGAAACATTCCCGATTCGTAATTCAGTATTTTTTGATATGGGTTCTGCTGAAATACCGGCTCGTTATGTTCAATTAAGTAACAGCCAGGCTATATCATTTAAAGAAGCACAATTGCAGCAGGGGCAGCCCGACAATTTAAATAACGGCCGTTCATCAAGGCAGTTGGCGGTGTACCATAATATTTTAAATATCATGGGTGATCGTATGCGGACTAATACACAAAGCTCAATTACATTAACCGGCGCATCAGATAAAAATCCAACAGAAGGAAAAGCAATGGCTGAAAACATCAAACAATATTTGGTAAATGTTTTTGGTATCGCTGCCTCAAGAATAACTACGGAAGGAAGAGATAAACCCGTTATTCCATCAGAACAACCTGGTGCGGTAAAAGATGTTGCACTGTTACGTGAAGGCGATCGCCGGGTAGATATTGAAAGCGCTTCTCCTGCATTATTATTGCAGGTGGGTGGAAGTACTTCAGCATTTTTGAAGCCTGTTGAAATAACAGCCATACAGGAAGATCCATTAGATAGTCACGTACTTTTTAATGCGGAAGGTGCTGACGAATTACTCAATTCATGGTCAGTTGATGTTACAGATGAACAAGGAAATGTGCAGCACTACGGCCCTTATGCAAAAGAACAGGCTTCTGTTCCGGGAAAAACTATTTTAGGCAACAGCACACAGGGTAACTATAAAATTGTAATGACCGGAGAAACAAAAAGCGGGCATACCATCAGGAAAGAAAGTTCTGTAAGCCTGATGAAAATGAACGATCCTAAACAGGAAGGATTGCGATACAGTATATTATTTGATTTCGACAGATCAAAAACTATGGACTCTTATGAAAAATTTCTTTCTGATATTGTAACACCACTTATTCCTGAAAACGGAACTGTTATTATTCATGGGCATACAGATATTATTGGAGATGAAACATACAACCATACCTTATCTCATGACAGGGCAATGGGAGCTCAAAAAATCATTGAGCATGCGTTATCAAATGCCGGAAAGAAAGGTGTCACATTTGAGACCTACGGATTTGGTGAAGACACCGGCATGGCGCCTTTTGAAAATAATCTTGTAGAAGAACGCTTTTACAACAGAACAGTAATCATTGATATAATTCCTGCTAAGTAACAAGAGCAGAAAATAATTTTAGAGCATAGGATACAGGCACATTAGCGCTTGTGTTCTGTGCTTTTCTATTTTTTCTAACCATCAATTTACAGGTTTGCTTTTATCAGCCGTTAGTTTCTGTATTGGAGTGAGCTCTACTTTTCTAAATTCAACTTCTGATCCTTCTGCCTGCAAAGCAATGTGGCCTTTGTTAGCTGTACAATCAAACCCGGAATTTACCAGCGCATCATTTACCCACACTTTAATAGACCTGCCGAGGCATTCAATAACCATATTGTTCCATTCTCCTACAGGCTTTTCAGAACTGTCAGTAAGGTTAACAATGCGACGTCCCTTGCCCTCTGTAATACCCCAGTTATCTTTTGGACCGCGGCGTTTTTCCATGTCGTTAACTTTTATATCCTCAACAATGCACCAGAAATCCCCGGCATTATTATGTTCCATTTGCGCCTCAATAGATTTAGGAAACATTTTATAAAGAGCACGTGGCGTTGACGCATGAAGAAGCACCCCACAATTTCCGGGCTTGCCGGCAAACCGGTATTTTATATTAAGCCTGTAGTTTTCAAATACTGAATCGGTGATCAAATGTCCATTCGGCGTACCCATGCTTACAAGCATTCCGTTACGAATTATGAATGGATTTTTTGCTGATGCATTAGTATCCATTTCAGGGATGTCGGCATGCCAGCCGCTAAGATCTTTTCCATTGAAAAGATTTACCGTTTTATGTGTCTGCGTAAATTTTACCTGTGCTAAAAGTTGCGATGCAGCAAAAAGAAAAATAATATTTGATAGTTTCATAAAGAATTTTAGAATTCTAAGGTAACATAAAACCCTAAACGAAAACTGATCACACGTCATAAGGTCTGCAATGATTCAGTCACCGTCTCACAATTAATAATTAATTTTGGCCACACCAAAGTGCCTAAATTTCTAATAATAAGATTCTCCTCCATCGGTGATATTGTTCTTACCTCGCCGGTATTTCGTTGTTTAAAAAAACAGCTACCGCTTTCTGAAATACATTTTCTTACTAAGTTTTCTTTTAAAATGGTTAGCGAAGGCAATCCGTATATTAATAAGTTTTTTTATTATAAGGATGACCTTGATATAGTGATACAGGATCTGAAAAGAGAAAACTATGATTACATTGTTGACCTGCATCATAATTATCGTTCAAACAAAGTGAAAAGAATATTGAAAAAAAAATCTTTCACCATTGACAAGTTATCTGTTGAGAAATTTTTTCTCACAACTTTCCATATCAATTTTATGCCGGGCGAACATATAACAACACGCAGCCTGGAAACTGTAAAAAGTTTTGGAGTGAAGGATGATGGCTTAGGCCTGGATTATTTTATTCCGGAAAATGACAGAGTTCCTGAAAAAGATCTGCCAACTTCTCATATGGCAGGCTATATAGCTATTGTAATTGGCGCTTCTTATAAAACT
>JBDSFG010000343.1:0-3352 GCA_039919615.1 Ginsengibacter sp.
GAGATAAAACATTTTTTTTTCACTGGCAGAGGCAAAGTATTCAAGTTGTTTCACTATGCCCTGCAAATAGTTTTCAAAATCAAAAGTTTGCCTGTCAATATTTTTACCCCAAAAAAGCAGGCCGTCATTTTGCAGTTGTAAAAAGCTGTCTAATGAAATTTTAAAATGTGCCGAAAGAACTTGTATCTCATCAAGGGCTAGGTGCTTCTCCCCTCGTATCCGGCGGTAAGCGCTATCATTGCTTATGTTCAGTTGCTCAGCTAATGCGTCAACCAATGCAAGATGCTGTGGAAGTTGATTTTTTATCTCCTTTAAAAAAGCTATTTGCAGGTCTACAGCATTCATGGGCCGATGAATTGATACTTAAATGTACTTATTAAATACATTTTTGCAAGAACTGCAAATGGCTATAGGCGATTTAGACCATTTTAGTTAAATCTGCAAAACATACTTATAATCTTAGATCACATCAATTAGGAAACAGCCGGCCCCCAAAAGAACTTTACACTGTAAATGTCAGAACAGTTAACCAGTAATTAAAAGGTGAACGAAATCTGAACCAAAAAAAAGTTTTAAACAAATATTTCTCACAAATTAAACTCATGTATTATGAAAAAGACAACGAACATCACACGCATTATGGCGATAGCAGCCGTTACTATTTTTATCTCCTGCAAAAAACAAATAGACAGGCCTCAAAACGACTTGAATGGCGCTGAAAAAGCAATATCTGCTGCACAGGTAGCAACTCCTTTAACTATGTCAAGAGTGGCTACTAAAACACCTGGTTTTATGATCCCTGATAGCACGCTGACTAAGTGATAATTGAAAACAGCCCGTCTCCAAAAGAATTTTACCCTGTATTTGCAAAATTCTATAATCAGAATTACAGGGTAAGAAATTCGAAGAAATAATAACCTTTTTAAACAAATATTTTCTTACAATTAAACTCATGTATTATGAAAAAGACAACGAACATCACACGCATTATCGCCATAGCAGCAGTTACTATTTTTATCTCCTGCAAAAAAGAAATAGCCAGACCTCAAACAGATTTGAACGGCACTGAAAAAGCAATATCTGCTGCACAGGTAGCAACTCCTTTAACTATGTCAAGAGTGGCTACTAAAACACCTGGGTATATTATGGGTACTAATGATGATAGCACGACGACCAGGTGATAATTGCCGTCAGCATTATCAAATAGCGATAGCGCATTTCGATATGGAAAATAAATTCTGAAACATTCCCGGACTATGACATGGAGGGATCAGGATAAGCGCACGAAGACCACTCCATAAGCTAGTGACAAAAAAAAATTGATTACAGTTTAAACTACTAAACCTCCACCCCTATTATGAAAAATATTTTTATTGGTTTTTTTGTCCTTTTCTTTTTAAACGCTTCGGCGCAGGATGGTTCTACGTTAAGCATAACTCCAAAGTATAAGATCTGGATATATACTCAACAGGGAAATCTTGTAAAAGGAATTTTAGCCGGCACTTCATCTTCTTATGTAAGCGTCTATCCGGGAAAGTTTAGAGAATATAATGGCAATTCAAAAATTTCAATTCTAAACGAGTCTTACACAAACATAACTGCCATACAATTACATAAAAGAGGCGGACTGTTAAAAGGAGTGCTAATAGGCGCGGGCATTGGTATAGCACCTGTATTAATCGGTAGCATTTTCGGGCCAAGTACAGGTGAGGGTGGAGCGTATGTAAGCCTTCTTACTTTTCCGTTAGGAACTATCATAGGAGCCATTATTGGCAGCTCTTCAAAAAAGAAATTTATTATGGGTGGAGACGGTTCCCGGTTTCTTTCATTTCGCAAAAAACATAAACTCTAATAAGATTCACATTAAAAATAATGAGTCTCAAGCGCTAAACTTTTTAAAATGGAACTTAATAATTCAACCACAATACAGCTTACAAAACCCAGCTACAGGGAACGTTTCTTATTGTTTCAATGAACCATCGAATTTTAAAGTAACGGTAAAGGTTTTTTTTAGGTTAATAAATATAATGTTTGAAAAAAAAATTGCTCCTTTATCTTTAGAAATAATTAAGAGACATTTGAAAATAACATTTCTCCATTTATTGCTTGCAGTTATATTTATTGCATTGGCTTTTGTGATTCATTATGCATGGATTTCTTTCCCTATCATAAGCGGCTTTAATGCCAAACAAATGTGCACCTGTATTTTTGTATCAGGCCGGGATAAGAAGGATTTAGACACAAGCGAATTTTCAGCGGCTCCGTTAAGTCTTGCTAAAAATGAAGTGAACTTCATTGACTCATCTGTTACCAGTTCAGTACTTGGGATGGCGAAGAGGAAAGCTATCTTTCGTAAGGGAATTGGCTGTACACTTATCAATGAAATAAGTGAAAAAGAATTAAGGGCACAGGTTTTTCATATCGCCTCTCCTCCTTTATTAAATACAGATAGTATACCCTGGCCTTCTGGTGATAAAATACCTGGTACAATTTCTCCGGCAATCAACATGGATAAGCTAAAAGTGTCCGTGGATGAGGCTTTTACAGAACCTTATCCCGGAAAAAAGCAAAGAACAAGAGCTGTTGTCGTAGTGTATGACGGGCAAGTTGTTGCAGAAAAATATGCTCCGGGTTTTAATAAGAATACAAAAATGTATGGCTGGTCGATGGCAAAAAGTGTTACCGGTGCATTGATTGGTATTTTAGCAAAACAAGGTAAACTTAAAGTTGACCAGCCAGCGCCTGTGCCGGAGTGGAGTGATACACAAGATCCGGGACATTCCATTACACTAAAAAATTTATTGCAGCAAACCAGCGGCATTGGGTTTGATGAAATTTATTCAAAGGCAAGCGATGTAACCAATATGCTTTATAAAAAAGGTGACATGGCAGCCTATACCGCAAATCATTCAATGGCTCATAGCCCCGGCGCCGTGTTTAATTATTCAAGCGGAAATAGTAATATTCTTTCGAGGATAGTAAGGCAAACTGTTGGAGAAGAAATTTATGCCGCCTGGCCCGCCTCAGCATTTTTTTATAAAATTGGTATGTATAACACCCTCATGGAGCCTGATGCCTCCGGAACTTACGTTGGCTCATCATACATCAATGCAACCGCAAGAGATTTCGCACGCTTTGGATTGTTGTATTATAATGATGGCGTATGGAACGACGAAAGAATTTTACCCGAAGGGTGGGTTGCTCAAACCGTTACTGCACCAGCAGAAAATAATTTAAAAAATTATGGATACCAATTCTGGCTAAATGGTTTTAATGAAGATGCACCTTCTCAAAGAAAGTATCCGGATGCACCTGCGGATATGTTTTACTGCGATGGTTATGCAGGCCAGGC
>JBDSFG010000029.1:0-3287 GCA_039919615.1 Ginsengibacter sp.
TTGATTTCACTATTGGCACAATCTTCGCTCAATAAGAGGGAAATTGACATTGAATTAGCCAAGAAAGTGTTACGAAACTTTGTAAAATCATCATCAAAAGAAATTACTATAGATACCATTCAAAAAATGGTATGTGATTATTTTGATGTGCCTTATGATAAGTTATTACAAAAAACACGTAAGCGGGAGATAGTGCAGGCCAGGCAAATATCAATGTTTTTGGCCAAGGCATTTACGAAAAATTCCCTTAAAACCATCGGCGAACATTTTGGTGGCAGAGATCATACAACAGTGATACACAGTTGCCAAACTGTAAAAGATCTAATGGATACTGATAACCTGTTTAAAGAAAGCGTTATTGAGCTGCAGCAAAAAGTACAGTTAGCTGCCCTGTAAAATTGCATTATTAGTCCCCTTTAATTTTGACAGTATTGTTTTGGGTATTAAACTCTTTACCTTACTTTTGCCTCCCGTTAATTAAATAAGGGCAAAGCCGGAGAGGTGCCTGAGAGGCCGAAAGGAACGGTTTGCTAAATCGTCGTACGGGTTAAACTGTACCGTGGGTTCGAATCCCACCCTCTCCGCTTAATTGATATTATCTGTAATAAGTTCGGGGCGTAGCGTAGCCCGGTCATCGCGCCACATTTGGGATGTGGAGGTCGCAAGTTCGAATCTTGCCGCCCCGACAAAGTTGATCTTTTTTTAAAATGGAAAGCTCGTAAAACTCAGTGTTTACGGGCTTTTTCGTTTTTAGCCTACCAAATAATATCAAAAAATATCAACTGCCATGCGACAAAATCTGATCACGGTCTTGGAGAAGGCGGTAGTGTTATAGATTTTGCAGTAAAATATTATGGGAGTAGCATTTTCGATGCACTGCAAAAACTCGTCTCTTTTCAACCGCAAAAGAGTTTGGAAAATAATGCTGAAAGATCGCCGTTTCACTTGCTTGAAAATAGGTTTTTTTATGAAGGTGATGCAAGAGAAACTGCTATCAAAATAATAGCAGCAAAACTAATAGCAAACCTTTTTGTGCAACTATTTAAAACAAAAAATAACAAAATATTGCAGATAAATATTGTGATGAAATAGTTTCCTGTTTTCCGCATTTGAGCCACCCAAAATTAAAAGTTCACGCCAAAGGCAGTAAGGAGTTGCTGCTGTTCAAATGTCTTGGCTAAAATAGTTGTACCATTTTTCTTGATACCGGCAGTTTGGTAGTGACTGTAAAGATGGACTGCATAACCTGCACTGATTTTTCCGGGCTTAGGTCCAGTTGCTTCTCTTTTAACTGCCGCTCCAATTCTTTATAGAGCTTATAGCTACAGAAAGCAATAATGAGATGTGCCTGTATCCGGTGTTGGAGCCGGTGATATATTGGTCTTATCCGTAAATCGGTTTTGGACATTCTGAATGCTTTTTCAATATGCCAGAGTTGTTTATAGTTGTCAATAACATCGGCAGCATTCATAGTTGTATTGGTTATGTATCCTTTCAATCCATCCCATTTAGCATCCTGTTTTATTTTATCATGGTCAATGCTTATGCGCACTTCCCCGTTTAATTGAAGGTATTTATTGTATCCCCTGTTATTGATATGTTCCTTTGTAAGTTTGCCTTTCTGTATTGCTTTTTCAAGCCGGATCACGGCACGTTTCCTGTTTTTACTGTCGTTATAGGCCCTGGTTTCAGAATAGCTTACTATCAGTTTTAAACCGTCTGTTTTGGTGATACTATGTGTTTGTCCATTGTTGCGGGGCAATGATAAAATTTGTTTCTGCAACACACCGGATTCGTTCTTTATTCTTGCTGCCAGTATAAACTCATAGTTTAGCTCCTGCAGTGCTTTTATATTTTGCTGTGAGAGTAATCCTGCATCTGCTATTATTATAAGTCGCTGCAAACCATATTTTGCTTTAAACTTTTCAATAACAGGTATCATAGTTTGTCCTTCAAATTTATTGCCTTCAAACATCTCAAAGGCAAGTGGATAACCCAATTGGCTCACCAGCAAGCCCAGCACAATTTGTGGTTGCTGGCTTTTGCCATCTTTTGAAAAACCTATTTTACGTAGGTCATCTTCATCACTGGCTTCAAAGTATAAAGTTGTTACATCGTAAAACACTACCGACAGCTGGTTGTTAAATAAATGTAGTGTATGGCGGTAGCTGATGTCCTGCAACATTTCTTTGTATTTACCTGCAACTTTGTCTAAATAGCGATATACCGAATCAATTTCATAAAACAACTGATGATGCCGCAGTAAATATTCAACCGTCTTTAATTTACTTCCGGGGTAACAGATACGTGATAGCACCAAATGACGGAACAATGATTCTTTGATCTGATTAAATCCTATCTCATTAAATAATTTTCCCAGTATTAATTCCACACCAGAGACTTCAATTTGCTCAATACTGGATAACAGATTTTGTAGAAATGCCTCATCTTCTGCATAAGTAAAATCAATTCTGTTCTGTAATTGAAGAGTGGAGAGCTTCTCTAATGCCAGGTGTTCTAATTGAATTAATTCCTTTTCAGACTTTGCCGTACCAATAGATAGTACATGAACCTGCCTGCCAGCTTCTTTACGTACAATATGGATGCTGGTGCTCCCGGATTTGTTACGCTTTTTGCGGATAAACATTTTCAAATTTACCGTCGAGCCACCCAAATTGAAAATTAAAATGCAATGTTTTCAAGGCTTTCAGAGGATGTTTTGGGTGGCTCGGTTAAAAGTGCGGAAAACAGGAAGAAATTTTTCCCCGCCCAAAATTTATGGAAATCATATTTTTATCTTCATCATAAAATAAAAAAATATGAAAGCATTTTTTCTTCTTGCTTTAACAACCATGATTTTTCTTTCCTGCAGAAACGATAATAACAATGACATAGTTCCAAATCAACCAGTCGTACAAGACGACTCTGTAATAATTTCCCCTGGTGGATACGCAGTTAGTTTCTTCCATGATTTTCAAATAATTGATACTTTAAGTTCATATATTATTTTTCCTTTAGAAACAGGTAATGCTAAACCTGATGATGAATCATATAAAATATTTTCAAAAGAAAGAGGAGAGGGAAGTCTATACTGGAATATGGTTTTTTACAATAGTGCATCAGGAGAATATCATTTGCTTGCTCCCGAAACAAAAATTCTTATAAAAAGTTTTACAACTAATGGTGAATCACGTGCTCCATATTTTACTAACAGTAATGATGAAATATTAAATGAAAATGCAAAACTGAGTCTAAAAAAATATATCTTTTATGAAGCATCTACTACT
>JBDSFG010000145.1:0-8894 GCA_039919615.1 Ginsengibacter sp.
ATCATTCATTCTCTTGGGAATACCATTGGATATAAACAGATCCTTGCGCCCGTCATTATCGAAATCTACCCACAATGGCGACCATGACCAGTCTGTTGCTGCAACGTTACTATATAATCCCACTTCACTAAACAATCCATTTCTTCTGTTTAATTGAAGATTACTGCGGGTGTACTGATGAGAATAGCCATAGCTGATTTTAAAGTTGAAAACATCGTAAGAGTCTTCGCCGAGTGATCGCTTTAGTGTGTAAGGATCAGCCGAAAGCATGTCCATTGAAATGATTTCAGGATATGCATCATTATTAATGTCTGCCACATCCACGCCCATAGTATATCTGCTGGTATGCATCAGGCGTTGCTCACCTTCATCTTTAAAAGTTCCGTTTTTTTGATTTATATATAAATAGTCATTCTCATGAAAATCGTTACCAATATAAATATCAGCATAACCATCCAGGTTAATATCAGCTATTGCAATGCCCAAACCATATCCAATTGAAGAACTGTTGATCCCTGTTTCGGGGGTAACGTTAGTAAAAGTATTGTTTCCATTATTTCTGTAAATGCGGTCTCCTGATAAAGGACTATTGATTCCTTCAAATTCGCTTCGGGCACGGTAGTTTCCATTTTCATGCACAGAATGATTTAAAAGATACATATCCAGATCTCCATCATTATCATAATCAAAAAATGCAGCCTGGGTACTGAACCCTGAAAAATCCAGTCCATACTCCTGAGCGCTTTCAGTAAACACCGGGATACCATTTTTGTCGGGACCGTTATTAATCAGCAATTGATTTTTACTGTGCAGAACTTCATAATTTCCAACTCTGCAAAGGTAAATATCAAGTAAGCCGTCATTGTTAATATCCACGAGAGAAACACCTGTTGACCAGCCACCATCCTGCGGAATTTTGGTAAGGCTTGTAATATCTTTAAATTTTAATTTCCCCTGGTTGAGAAACAATTTATCTTGACCCTGGTTGGATGCAAAAAATATATCAATCAACCCATCATTATTAAAATCACCTGCTCCTACCCCAGCTCCATTATAGAAATACAGGTATTTGAATAGATTGAATTTATTATTATAAGAAAGATTATTGCTGAAATTGAGCCCTGTTCTATTACTATCCAGAACCTGAAATAAGGGGGCATCTTTTTTCTTTGATTGACATGATGCAAGAACAAAAGCAAGAACGAATGAGCTCACGCCAATTAATTGCAAACATTTTTTATAAATCATATCTGTGTTGCCCACCCTGCTTTTTAGCTGATAGGAAAAGAGTGATTGAGTACCCGTTTTTTATCATTGGAATTCTTCAATTATTTAGTTCAGTTCTGCTATCTCAATTTTCCGGTAAAAAATTTCCGCGCCTTCAGATTGCACTAAAATTTTACCTTCTGATAAGCTGGGAGACTCACCCTCGTTTACAACTTTGTCATTTACTATGTACGTTATTCTACCATTATCGGCAATCACCTCTACCCTGTTCCATTGGCCTGTAGGCATTTCTGCGTCTAATTTTTTTTGAACCCTGTGAAACGAATCAGGCTGCGATCTTATGCCATCAACCACGATAGTTGTGCCACCGATCAGCCAAAAATCTCCTGTATCTCCTTCCTGTATCTGGCATTCAATTGACTTTGGCCAAACAAAATCAGGTTCACCTAAAGGGAAATAATAACAAATTCCGTTATCACGCTTAGTTGTATCTGCATCACGTGGCGGATATTTTTTGATACCCCATTTAAATTCTGCAGCCAGATGAAAGTTCTTGTAAACTTTTTCAGTAGCGATATAACCGAACTCTTTTCCCGATATGTGTAACATACCATTCTCCACGGCAAAAACTTTTTCCGGGTCACTATTCTTTCCTTTTGTTTTCAGGAAACTGTACCACCCTTTCAAATCCTTTCCGTTGAACAAGGGTTTCATAGCGGGCTGCTGGGCATGTGTGTTTAAACAAGCCAGAATAAAAAATGCAATAATTATTTTTTTCATTATAATACTTTTAAAAATGTTGTACAAGTTATGAATACTGTTCGGGTATGTATCTATTATTCTATTCTTTAAAATTTAAAATTTGCGGGGCTTCATTGTTCAACCCAAAAATTGTTAACTGCCTGCTTCCTGATTTAACTTTTGCAATATCACGTACCTGTCCCTTTACCATTACTCCGCTTTGTTTTTTATTTACTGCAGAAAAGTTTCCTTTGCCATCACCTTTAAGCAAAACTCCATAACTGGCATCGTAAATACCTGCCTCGGGTTTTGACTGGTAGAAGTTTCCACCCATTATTATATCTGTTTTGCCATCATGATCAAAATCGTCCACAGCAATTCCAAACATCGTTGATAATTGTGCTTCAGTCGGCAAAGGTTTTACGGTGAATGTTTTGTTTCCATTATTTATGAGCACACTGCTGCGCATTTCATAAGCTTCTAACTTTATTGCATTATCCAGTTGTTCTTTGCTGAAAATATCCTGGATGGTTTGCAGCTTATAATTCTCATATTTTAAATATTTTTTCTTTAGATAAGGAAGAACGCTTACTAAATCGTGCCTTAACGCCATAGGATATGAACTGTCTCCGTTATAGCAGGTAACAATTTGCTCAACACTGCCGTTGTTATCAAAATCGCTTACATACATACACACTGGTTTTGTTACGCTCGCTTTAAATCTTGAGTTTAACCCATGATTGGCTGCGATGATATCAGGATACCCATCATTGTTTATGTCTGCAATCTGTATCCTGTTCCACCAGCCGTTGCTCTTGCTTAATCCTGCTGCCTGTGTTGTTTCTTTTAGCCTTCCCTGTTCGTTATGAAATATTCTTACTCGCATGTATTCGCCTGCTAGCTGTTGGCTCTTTTTTGCGTCGTTGATCTAACCAAAAAACAGGGGTAACAGGTCGTTTTATCCATACCAATTTTGCAGTGTTAGCGTTTCCTGCTACCTTTAAAATAAGAGATGATTGATGATATACCAAACACTTTCATTTCTGTTCAATCGCTGCTTGCTGTATTTTTACCTTTTTAAAATTATTTTGTAAAATGGAGCCTCAATCTTCGCCGGCACTACAGCAATTTAAAAATTTTGTAGGTATTAAATTTCAACTATACAACAGTTTATTCACTTCGCTGCCTTTTCACCGTATAGAAAGAACGGGGATACTGCTGTCCTTGTTTCAGATTGTTTGTGAAGATGGGTTTAAAAAGAAATTAAGCCCTGTAGAGATAGTTGAATTATTTTTTTCCAAACATACATCATATACAAGTCAGCAGGAGAAAATGGATCTGCTTTTTCGCTTTATACAATATGTGGAAAGGCAGGTGGTTTTATTTGATGCCTTAGAAGACGCAGGCTTTAAGCAGGTGAATGATATGAATGGAGCTGGTACGCTAAAACATCTGGCAGCAGAGGTAGAACAAAATAACAAGCAGGATGAGCTTGCAGAAAAATTAAAAAATTTTGCAGTGCGCCTGGTGCTCACTGCACATCCTACCCAGTTTTACCCTGACCCTGTTTTAGGAATAATTAATGATCTCTCAAAAGCCTTATCAGAAAATAATGCAGAACTGATAAATATGTACTTGCAGCAGCTTGGTAAAACTGCTTTTTTAAAAAAAGAAAAACCAACTCCTTACGATGAAGCAATGAGTTTACTCTGGTATCTTGAAAACATTTTTTATAGTGCTTCAGGCAAGATTATTTCCCAGCTCAGAAACCAGTTTCCAGAAGCAGTACATACAGATAATCCCATTATCACGATGGGATTTTGGCCTGGCGGCGATAGAGATGGCAACCCAAACGTTTCTGCTGAAATTACACGCAAAGTAGCTGAGGCTTTACGCGGAAGCATTATCAAATGCTACTATCTTGATGTAAGAAGATTAAAGCGGCGCCTGACTTTTAAGGGCGTAGATGTAATTTTATTAAACTTAGAAACACAGCTGTATAATAATATTTTTATCCCCGGCGAACGTACCGATCTGAGCAAGAATGACATCATTACAGCACTTACCAAAATAAGTGAAATTCTCATCTACCAGCACAACGGATTGTTTCAGCATCTTGTAAATAATCTCATAAATAAAGTACATGTTTTTGGGCTACACTTTGCGGCTTTAGATGTTCGCCAGGAAAGCAGCATACATAATAAAGTAATTGCATCAGTTGCACAAAAAGAAAACGTTTTACCCGAAAATTATAAGGAGTTACCAGTTGAAGAAAAAATGAATGTGTTGATGACAGCTGAACAAAATATAAACGGCGATAGGTATGATGATGCCTTAATAAAAGATACCCTGAATACAATGCACGCCATAAAAAAAATACAACAATTTAATGGTATTGAAGGCTGCCACAGGTATATAATCAGTCAATGTAACAGCGCTTTAAATGTTGCTGAAGTTGTGGGATTATTTTTATTATGCGGATGGAAAAAAGAAGAGCTGTCAATAGATGTAGTGCCGCTTTTTGAAACTGTTGAAGATATGCAACATGCTTCAGAAATTATGAACACATTATATAAAAACTTTCACTACCAGGCTCATCTTAAACGGCGGAACAATCGCCAGACTATAATGCTCGGCTTTTCAGACGGAACGAAAGACGGAGGATATTTAATGGCTAATTGGAGTATTTACAAGGCCAAAGAAGAGTTAACCAAAATTTCACAGGATAACGGAATTGATGTTGTTTTTTTCGACGGCCGCGGAGGTCCGCCTGCAAGGGGCGGAGGCAAAACAAATAAGTTTTATGCATCAATGGGAAAAAACATTGCCAATAAAGAAATACAACTTACTATACAAGGGCAAACGGTGAGCTCCAATTTTGGTACAATTGATTCAGCGCAGTATAATATTGAACAGTTGCTAAATGCAGGGATTTCAAATGAGCTTTTTTCAAAAAAAGAAGTTACTTTAAATATTGGTGAAGAGAAGTTATTGCAGGATCTTTCTGAGCTAAGTTTAACGGCGTATAATAACCTTAAAAATCGTCCTGACTTTTTACCCTATTTATTACAGGTAAGCCCTTTAAATTTTTACAGCGAAACTAATATCGGGAGCCGCCCTGCAAAACGGGGAACTTCAAAACTTAATTTAAAAGATCTAAGGGCCATCCCATTTGTTGGGGCCTGGAGCCAGCTAAAGCAAAATGTAACAGGTTATTATGGTGTGGGTTCCGCTATGAAGCAAATAGATGAACAAGGAAGGTTTGAAGAAGTAAGGGCATTATATAAAAATTCAGTTTTTTTTAAAACTCTGATCGATAATTGTGAGATGGCAATGAAAAAATGCTTTTTCCCACTTACTGAATTTTTATCATCTCATCCTGTGTATGGAGGACTATGGAATAATATTTACCTGGAATTTGAACTTACTCAAAAATATATTCTTCGGCTATCAGGAAAAAATGAATTAATGGCTGATTATCCCGTAGAGCAATTATCCATATCAATGAGAGAAAGAATTGTATTGCCGTTATTAACTATTCAACAATACGCAATTTCTCGCATAAGAGAAATGGAAGAAGAACTGGTATCAAAAAATTCACTAAAAGATACTTACAGTAAATTAGTAATACGCTGTTCTTTTGGTATTATAAACGCAGGAAGAAATTCGGCATAGCTTACCCTCAAATCTTATTTGCTTATCAGCTATTTTTACAAAAAAAAATGTAGTACTAAATTGCACTTACAAAAGAAGAAATGAGAATGGTATGAGTAGGGGAAGCCACCGCCTAATCTGATTAAATAAAAACCTAATAACTACAAGGGAATTAAGGGTAAAGGCAAAAAACAGGTAACCACAAAAAATCAGGCGTTTGCTTGTTGCTTACGTTTATCTTTTCTCAGCATGAATAAGGTTAAACCACCGATCCATCCAAAAGCTACAGCCACTACTTTTAGTACTTCAAACAAGGCCGGACTCATAGATTGCTGAATCTGCGTTAACACTGAATTTAAAAATATTGTTATTAAATCAAACATCATTTTTTATTATTACAGCGTAAAGATTATATAAATAATCTATTAAAACAAGCGCCCGGCCTGCATTTGGATATTATGATACATCTCCAAATTATATAACATTAAATCGCATATGTATAATACTTCTTATTTATATTCTTTTCCAAATGTCTTGGGTGGAAAAGCCAAGGAATTATAAAAAGAATGCTTTCCAAAAGAACAAACCAACGCCCGTTTCTATAAATTTCTAAAAAAAAAGCGACGAGGGATTCTAAAATAAAAAAAATAAAAAAAAATTATTTTAACAACCGAAGGGGGATAGATAAGCGAATAATCCCTAAAACTTCAGCTATTCCTATGTTCAAAAAAAAAGAGCCATCCATAGAAATGGACGGCTGATCGATTGCTTGCTATATGAAAAAGATTTATAGAATCACTTCAAAAAATACAAAGGTGCCTATTTTAAAATCCACATGCTAGATTGGGGCTTCGTTTCGTAAGTCAACAACTTTATCGTTATCTTATAATAATAATTTTTACACTTACTTATAACTTTTCTAAATGCTGTGACAGATCCAATCCCGCTTCTTCTTCTTCGGCAGTAACCCGTAAAGGAACTATCATATCAACGATTTTAAATAAAACGAAACCCATTGCAGTGGCAAACACAACTACAATAAGGCAACCTAATATCTGGTGTAAGAAAAATTGTGTACCACCATAAAATAATCCATCATTTCCGGCAGGATTTATTTTTTTACTGGCAAATATTCCTGTGCAAATCATACCAACAATACCTCCAATACCGTGGCAGGGAAAAACATCTAATGTATCGTCAATTGTAGTTTTACCTTTCCAGTATACTGCAATATTAGAGCAAATGGCACCAATAAATCCTATAAAAATACTTTGAGGCACACCTACATATCCTGATGCTGGCGTAATGGCTACAAGTCCTACTACGGCACCAATACAAAACCCTAAAGAGGAGGGTTTTCTTCCGCGTAATGCGTCAAAAAATATCCATGAAAGACCAGCGGCGGCTGATGCAGTATTTGTGTTTGCAAAAGCATTCACCGCAAGTCCGTTAGCTGCAAGTGCTGACCCAGCGTTAAACCCAAACCAACCGAACCATAAAAGGCCTGTTCCTAATAAAACATATGGAATGCGTGCTGGTTTTACTTCTTCATGAGCTATATGAACTCGTCTTCTTTTTAAAAAAATAGCGCCGGCCAAGGCTGCACAACCTGCTGATATATGCACTACCGTGCCACCAGCAAAATCAATTACCCCCAATTTTGCAAGAAAGCCTTCAGGATGCCAGTTCCAATGAGCAATCGGAGAGTAAATAAAGAGGCTGAATAATATCATGAACAAAACGTAAGCCTTAAAACTAATGCGTTCAGCAGTTGCACCCACCACCAGTGCAGGTGTGATGATGGCAAACTTCATTTGAAATAAAGCAAACAACAATATTGGGATAGTTGGTGCTAAAGACCACGGTTCATGAGCGTTGATCCCTTTCATCATAAAAAAAGTTGAGGGATCTCCAATAAGTCCGTTAATAGATGTTCCAAACGCAAGACTAAACCCACAAATCACCCACATAACACTGATAACTCCTGTGGCTATAAAGCTTTGCAGCATTGTAGATAGAACATTCTTTTTACCAACCATTCCTCCATAAAAAAAAGAAAGTCCCGGTGTCATTAGTAACACCAATGCAGACGAAATTAACATCCAGGATATGTCTGCAAAATTGTAGACTTTAGATCCGTCAAAATCTGCAAATAACGGAACAAAAATGCCAATGATTGAAAAGAGAGCCAATAAGAGAAACGGAATAACATTAGTGAGTTTGGCCATAAAAGTTTTTTAAAATTTAAAATGTTATTAAATCTATAATATACAAGAACTTATTTGCAATCTAAATAATCTCAAAAATTAAATAAATATATTTACCCTAATGAAATCCCCGGTGTAATTACTGGTTCACTTACTGACTTAAAACTTTTTTTTACAACTGGCTTTTTACTGATAACGGCAAAGTATACTCCGCTTACTACAATTGATAAAACAAGACTTGCTAAAATAGAAATTTTAGCTATATCTCTGAAGCTTTCCCCTGTAAAAGCTAGAGCAGTTGTAAAGATTGACATAGTAAAGCCGATACCGGCAAGAAACCCAACCCCCAAAAGTTGTTTTAAATTAGTATGCGCCGGCAACTTTGCAATTTTGAGAGATATCATAGCGGCACTAAAAACAAAAATGCCCACGGGCTTGCCAATAACCAATCCGGCCATAATTCCCATACTAATTGAACTTTGCAAAGAACCAATTATATCTGGGGGAATTAAGATGGCTGTATTAGCCAGGGCAAAAAGAGGCAAGATAATAAAGTTTACTGTTTTATGAATTGCATTTTCCAGTTTAGGCAATGAATTTACAGGCATCGCAAATGCTATCAGCACGCCACTAATGCTTGCCTCTATACCAGAATTAAACATCATAAACCATAAAATAATTGATAAGACTAATTGTATAATCCCCGGTTTGATTTTTAGATAATTACAAAGCCAGAGTGATGCGTATGCAACTGCCGCACCTAACAGGAATATCCATTTTATAGCACTTCCATAAAAAAGTGCAATGACCATTATAGCACCAAGATCATCAATGATTGCAAGAGCCATTAAAAATATCTTAAGCCCGACAGAAACCCGCTTTCCAAATAATGATGCAATGCCAATAGAGAAAGCAATATCTGTAGCAGTGGGTATTCCCCAGCCATGGACAAATCCGGAACTAACATTGAAAGCAATAAAAATTAAGGCCGGCACAATCATTCCTCCAAGAGCAGCGCCAAAAGGCAAAATAGCCTTTTTGAAAGAAGATAATTCTCCACTCGTT
>JBDSFG010000168.1:0-24040 GCA_039919615.1 Ginsengibacter sp.
ACCGCCGATACCTGTGCTATAATTTATCCATTTATGGCAAAAACATTCGGGCCTTATCCTTACCCTGTATATTCTTTTTTACAGGGTGGCGGCGGCGGCACAGAATATCCAATGGCAACATTAATTAAAGACTATTCCCTTGAAACCGCCATACATGAGTGGTGCCATACATGGTACCAAATGATGATGGGAACAAACGAAAATTTATTTGCCTGGATGGATGAAGGTTTTACAGATTATGCTGAGGCTCGTGTGCTGGCGTGGTTGCACCATAAAGATTTCTTTGCATCGGCACAGGAATACAATCTTTATTTCAGGCTTGCAACAAGCAGGCTCGATGAGCCCATGAGCACACCAGCCAATTATTTTAATTCAAATTACGGTTATAATATAAATGCATATTACAAGGGTGCGGTTTTTTTAAGACAATTAGGTTATATAGTTGGCGAAGAAAATCTTGATAAAATTTTACTGGAATATTACAGGCTGTGGCGCTTTAAACATCCAAACCCGAATGATTTTATTCTTGTTGCTGAAAAAGTAAGTGGCATGCAATTGCAGTGGTACAAAGAATTTATGATGTATACCACTAAAACCGCCGATTATGGAATTGATAGTTTATGGGAAGAAAATGAAGTTTCGAAAATAAGATTAAGGCGGGTGGGCCAGATGCCTATGCCGATTGATCTTGTGTTACATTTTAAAGACAGCACAAAAGAACAACACTATATTCCGCTTAATTTAATGTTTGGAGAAAAGCCTGTTGAAAATAACATACCGCGAACAGTGCACGCAGAGTGGCCGTGGACACATCCTACCTACATTGTTGAATTTAGACGTAAACTTACCGATCTAACGGAAGTTGAAATAGACCCTTCCGGAAGAATGGCGGATATAGAAAGAAAGAATAACCTGTTAAAATTGAACTGGTAAGATGAACATTGAAATTCGCAGGGCTAATACAGGTGACGCTGCACTGATTTCAACATTAAGCGCCGTCACCTTCTCTGACACTTTCCGGGGAACATGCACTGATGATGACCTGGAACAATTCATTGACAGATACTTTGTTAAAGAACAGGTTTATAAAGAACTTCAGGATCCATTTGATTTTTATTTTATCGCTGTTATAAATAATGAACCCGTCGGTTATTTGCGTATGAAAGAAGAGAGTACTGATGTTCCTGCAATTAAAAAATATAAGGCAATAGAGTTAAAGAGAATTTATGTTTTAAAAAAATATCAGCATATGAAAGCAGGCGCTGCCTTGATGAAATTTGCTTTAGGATTCGCCGCAGAAAAAAATTATGAGGTAGTGTGGCTGGGTGTTTGGGAGCACAATGAAAGGGCCAAATCATTCTATGGAAAATGGGGATTTGAAGATACGGGCTTTACCCACCCCTTTCCTATTGGAAGTACACCGCAAACAGATCAGTGGTATATGAAGGTAATTAAGTGACGTGGTGTTACATTATGATGGCTGCTTTATTTTGCCCCTGCCAGGGGGCTTCGATGGAATTCATAGATCTTTCACCTAACGTCACAAATTATTTATTTTCATCGGCGTCAAAATCCTTCAGTTGATTTTTTAACTTCTTTATCCTATTGGTCCAAACTCTAAAAGACCAAAACATAAGCTGAAATAAAATAACTGCTAATCCCAGCAACAGAAATCTTTTTTCTCTGGTAAAATGTATTACGGAAGAAAAAAATACAATAAGGGAGATACTATATAAAAAAGAAAAAATCAAAGAAAAAATAGCCAGGCGTTTTATCCTGGCAAAATAATTTGTGATAGATAGTTTTAAATTTAAACCGCTGATCGGTTTTGCTACAGAAACATAACCTATAATATCATTAGCAATGTATAATAACAGCCCGGTTATCAATACAATATTTGCATAAACTGGTTTTTTATCACCATCAAACCAGTCATAGTAAATAATCAAAAAGAATAAGAGAAAGATAGTTTCAACAATTAGCTTTATCCGTATCTTTTTTAACGACGGATGATGGGTTATTTTGGTCATATTTAATAGATCGGTTTCGCTTTTAAAGGCTCCCCCGGCATTTTGCCAATTTGATTTTAGCTCATTTAGTTCCATAATTTTTACTTTAGCATTTTTTTTAATTTATTTTTAATTCTGTTTAACCTCACGCCTGTATTGCTTTCTGTAATTCCTGTTATTGCCGCTATTTCCTGGTAAGTAAAGTCGTCCAGGAAAAGTGAGATAAGGGCTTTTTCTGTATCGTTCAATGTTCGCAAGGCATCAAATAACCGTTCCTCATTTTCTGAAACTTGTTGCTCCATACCGGAATGCCTGTGCTCGGGCATTTTGTCAAAATAATCAACCTGCAGTTTACTTTTTCGATAAACAGCTATAGCAGTATTCAGTGCTATTCTATACATCCATGAACTTATTTTGGACTCACCCTTGAAGGATGGATAAGACTTCCAGAGTTGATAAACGATTTCCTGAAATAAATCTTCTTGTTCTTCTTTACCATTCCGATATGTTTTGCAAACCTTATAAATAATTTTTTGATAGTCGTAGATTAATTCTAAAAAGACTGTTTCCATATCGCCGATATTTTTTGTCATCCACTTCAAATTGATATGCTTTAAATATAAGTTGCTTCCTTAGCAGAAAAACTTACAACTTTAAAAAAAATATTTTGATCTATAAAAGCCGCCTTGAGTGAGTTTAATTTCCTTAGCATACCAGCATATAAACCCATAACTAATTGTGTTGCCACTTCCCCTATTGGAAATATTTCGCAGACAGATTACTGGTTTATTAAGGTGATTTAGCAAAGTGGAGATTTAGATTGTGATGATCTATAAGTTCTCTATACATACATCACATCATTTAATATTTTAGTGCCGAAGTAGTTACTTAAACAATTCTTAGTTACAACTTCTGATTTTTCATTTCGAAAAATGTTTTCACATATATCATACATTCAATAGAGAATTAAACTGAGCTTCCGGGGGCGTTTCGATTCGTTTAATCCTTATTTGTTATGCGTTGGTGCTATTCGCCTAACGGCTCTTAAAATTTACTCTATTGTCGCAGGAATTAATTTTTTGTTCATCATGGTGTATAAAATAATTAAGAAAATAATCACCAATAAAATCGCTGCTGCAGCTTCAAGCAACAGCATATGTTTACTATTTCATTTACGTGCTTCCAGCCCTAAAAAGCAGTCATATAAACCTCATCACATAAACCTCACAGGTTTTTAAAACCTGTGAGGTTTTTCGTGATCTGCCTTCATTGTTGTTGTTTTGTAGGGCGGTATCAGGCCGCATTGATTACCAAATCAAAATTTACTTACATAAAGAATATACTTCTCCTGAAAAAACTCTTCTTCAAATAGCTTATCAATGCAATAAATGCCAGGTCTGCAACCACTTTCTACCATCTCACTATTTAAATTTCCACCCTTCAAACAAGTTATAATGACATAAACCTCACAGGTTTTTAAAACCTGTGAGGTTTTTCGTGATCTGCCTCCATTGTTGTTGTTTTGTAGGGCGGTGTCAGGCCGCATTGATTACCAAATCAAAATTTACTTATATAAAGAATATACTTCTCCTGAAAAAACTCTTCTTCAAATAGCTTATCAATGCAATAAATGCCAGGTCTGCAACCACTTTCTACAATCTCACTATTTAAATTTCCACCCTTCAAACAAATTAAGCCCGCCGCATTTTGACTTTCGACTTTTGACTTTTTAATTACCGGCTCACTCCATTTGCAAAGATCTTTTAAGGGAGCTACTGCCCTAGATATAACAACATCAAACTGTTGGCCATGTATTTCTTCGGCTCTTATGTGTTGCGTGGTAACGTTTGTTAGTTCTATAGCTTTTGCAATTTCACCTGCCACTTTCATCTTCTTTTTTATACTATCAACGAGATAAAAATTTACACCAGGGAAAAAGATGGCCAGCGGTATCCCCGGAAATCCTCCGCCAGAACCAAGATCCATCACTTTGTGCGCATCAGGAAAAGAAAATATTTTAGCAATAGCCAATGAATGAAGCACATGATGCTCATAAAAATTATCCATATCCTTTCTTGAGATAACATTAATTTTTTCATTCCAGTCAGCATATAAATTTTTTAAAGCAGCATATTGCTCAATTTGTTTACTGGTAAGATCAGGGAAATATTTTCTGATGATATCCATAATAGTAAGTAATAAACTATAAAAGGCTATTACTTCCAGTTGTTTGCAGGTTTTTTAAACAGGGAAAAAGAAAATATCAGGTAATAAAAAAACATCCAGACGTCAAAAAATATAAACCATAAGTAAAGATCCGATTCATTTAGCTTTTTCATAGTTGTGTAAAAAATAACCGACTGCATAAGCAGTCTTACTGCAAATACAGCTAAAACTATTTCCCATGGAAAAAACAAAAGGCTTGCAATAAAAAACGGGTAAAATAGAAAATGACTGAAAGAATATAATCCCAATAATATTTTTTGATAAGTTCTGTAATACTGGCCTGTCGTATAATGCCGGTTTTTTTGTTGCAACCATTCTCTATAATTTTTTGCAGGCTCAGATAAAGTAAAAGCATCTTTATCAATCACAATAGCAGTGTTATTTTTAGTGGCCGCCTTGTTAATGAACAGGTCATCGTCTCCACTGGCAAGTTTGTTATGAGATGAAAACCCTTTGTGTCGGAAGAACACTGATTTTTTGTAGCTAAGATTTCTGCCAACTCCCATATAAGCACATCCGGCCTGTGCATAAGAAAGATATTGTAATGCAGTATGAAAAGTTTCCCAGCGGATAAGTTTATTAAGAATTCCTTTCTTTTTATGATAAGCCCCATAACCTAATACTATCTCAATATTCTCTCTGTAGCCTTGCTGCATTTTTTCAATCCAGAATTCACTTGCAGGCACACAGTCTGCATCAGTTAATAATAGCACTTCATGCTTAGCCGTTTTAATACCTACGCTCAACGGGTATTTTTTACCGGGAATAAATCTTGCTTCTTGTTTTAATTCCACAATCTGCAATTGCTTATACTCTTTTTGATATTCTTCAAGAATGTATTTGCTTTCATCGAACGAATTATCCTCTATAACTATCACCTCATGAGTAGTTCGGTAATTTTGAACCAATGCACCGGGGAGATTTTTAACTAAATTTACCGCCTCATCTCTTGCACAAATAATAACAGATACTGCATAGGTTTGGGAAGTAACTATTGGCTTTACCTTGTAAAAAGCAAGACGTGTAAAAAAAAATAAATAATAAAACAGTTGAATTATAGTGACAAGGCAAAAGCAGTAAAATATAATTTGCCCCCAATGTAGTATCATGCAAGCAAAATAGTTAATTAAAAAGTAAAAAGCAGAAAAGTAAAAATTAAAATTAAGAGCAATATTTTTTAGAGACAGTAATCCAATGGCGGCGCTAAACTTTCAACTTCAACATACTGATATAGGTTCCAAAGCGAGGGCGGGCAAAATTTCTACAGATCATGGTGATATTTTGACGCCTGTATTTATGCCGGTTGGTACCGTGGCAAGCGTTAAGGCTATTACTCAACAGCAATTGCTTAATGATGTAAAAGCGCAAATAATTTTAGGCAATACTTACCATCTTTTTCTTAGACCCGGCATGGAGATAATGAAGGCCGCAGGCGGCTTACACAAGTTTATGGGGTGGAGTAAACCCATGTTGACCGATAGCGGCGGCTACCAGGTTTTTTCACTGGGCAATAGCCGTAAGTTAACCGAGGAAGGCGCCATATTTCAAAATCATATTAATGGCGACAAACATTTATTTTCTCCCGAGGCGGTAATAGATATTCAGCGGGTAATTGGCGCTGATATTATCATGGCTTTTGATGAGTGCCCTCCCGGCGGAAGTTTATATGATTATGCTAAAACATCTATGGAACTTACGAATCGTTGGCTGGATAGATGCTTTGAACGTTTTAATGCAACAGAAAACCTTTATGGATATACGCAGAATCTGTTTCCCATTGCACAAGGCGGTGTGCATCATGATCTGAGAAAAATTTCCTGCGAATATGTTAGCTCCAAAGAGGCTACAGGCAATGCTATTGGCGGCTTAAGCGTGGGTGAACCAACTGAAAAAATGTATGAGATATGCGAATTATGTTGTGATAATCTGCCTGTGCACAGACCCCGTTATTTAATGGGCGTTGGCACGCCGTGGAATATTGTACAAGCCATTGCTTTAGGAGTGGATATGTTTGATTGCGTAATGCCCACCCGTAATGGACGCAATGCAATGTTGTTTACCAGCAAAGGGGTAATTAATATTGATAACAAAAAATGGGAAAAAGATTTTTCTCCCATTGATGACGGAATTGATTGTGAAGCGAGCAATTATTACAGCAAGGCGTATTTGAAACACTTGTTTGTGGCCAAAGAAATCTTAGCCCTGCAAATAGCCAGCATTCATAATCTTGCTTTTTATCTTGACATAGTTAACAAGGCGCGTGAACACATTATAGCCGGAGATTTTATAAGCTGGAAAAATGAGGTAACAACTATCTGGCAGCAACGATTGTAAATTTAAAAGCCAGAATGAAATTATTGAACTCATGCATTCGTGCCCATCATGGTATTACATTCAAAGAGAAGTTGGGTTATAAACTGACAGATAACGGATGTAAATTATAACCGGATTCGATTACTATTATTTTTATCCGGTTATCAACCCTCCCTGTCTTCTTCTAAATTTTCATGGGCATCTCCGCCGAGGCTGTAATAATTGTTTTCCTCATCCTCCTCCCCTATTTCTTCATTGGCATCGTCTTCTTCTGCGCCAGGTACATCGAGATCATCAGGAGACAATTTTTCAACTGTTCCGAAATTTGCGTCCTCTTCTCCTAAGGCTATAAGATCCTGCGGAGTTATGTCTGCATCGCTAACCGGGCTTTCTTTTTCAACGTCATCGTCAACATCTCCTAAAACAGGTTCCGTATTTTCCGCCTGGGGTGGCCTTACAGATTTATCAGGTAACCCGGTTGATGTTTTTGGTGAACGGGAAAGATTTTCCACATCCACATCAACCCTTTCAACATCGTTTGCATTCATGATGTCTTCTTTTGCCGGATAGTGCGGATAGCCGGGAAATTCATTTTCATTATTTTGATCTTTTTCGTTTGTCATAATTTCTTTTTGTATAAACATAGAAAATCGTGTGCCGGTTTTATATTACTGCGCAAATCATTTTCAAACCTCATAAAACCTGATATAATTCACCACCCACTTCATTATAAGAAAAAAGGCATACTCAACTATAAGGAGTTTTAACTTTTAACATCATTCACCTGAATAGATAACTCATCTTTTTATCCCATCTTTGCGGTGCATAAAATTTTAATATAAATTAAAAGCTTTTTAGATGAGGAGAATCACAGCGGCAGCGATAAGTTTACTTTGTTTTGTCAATACAATTTATGCCCAGGATGGTTTAATAATTCAGGGAGTATCTCCAAATTTATATATCACCCACAAAGCAGCAGCAAAAGAAAATTATTATAGTTTAGGCAGAAAATACAACATTGCCCCAAAAGAAATTGCCGCATATAATAAGCTTGTCTTTGAAAATGGCTTAAACCTTGGCCAGGCAATCAGAATTCCGCTTACGCCAAACAATTTCACACAGGCAACCAATGCAGGCAGCAACAGTTCCTCAATGCCGGTTTATCACATCGTAGAGGCAAAAGAAGGATTATACAGGGTTAGTGTGAATTACAACAAAGTACCTTTGGAGCAACTTAAAAAATGGAATAATCTTTCGTCGGATGCGGTAAGTAATGGCAGCAAATTAATTGTTGGATATTTAAAATTTCAGGATGAATCTCAACTGGCAAAAAATGATGCAACTAATAATAAAGAGGTTGCAGCGGTGACAAAAAATGATCAGTCAACGATAAAAAAAAATACTACTGAACCCGAAGAAATAATTCCTGAAATAAAACCTGATCCTACAAAATCTTCAATTAGTAAAGTAAGTGCTCCTGAGGTTATAAAAAACAACGCCCCTGAGACACAAATTATACCGGCATCACATACCTCCATAAACTTTAGTGGCGGAGCCTTTAAAAAATTATATGACGATCAACATGCCAGTAAAACACCGGTTACAGAAAGCGGGCTTTCAGGAGTGTTTAAAAGCACAAGCGGATGGAGGGATGGAAAGTATTATTGTTTTCATAATAGTGCACCTGCAGGTTCAATTTTAAAGATCACAAACCTTGTAAACAGTAAAAGTATATATGCAAAAGTGCTTGATCTTATCCCTGACATTAGCCAAAACGAAGGGTTGATGTTGCATTTAAGTAATGCCGCTGCGGAAGAGCTTGGTGTAAACGATACCAGGTTCAATTGTTCAATTAATTATGCCAAATGATGAATTGATTTTAAATTAAAACCGGAAGCCCCTGAGAAAGTCATCTATCAGGTTTTTTTTCTTTCCTTCTAATTGTAATTCCTTAATGCTGATGTAACCGTTGCTGCATGCAAATTTTAGACGTGTTTTTTTATCCGTTTCATACCCTCCGATATTAGTTTCAGGAGTACTAACTTCTTTAGAGGCTTTAAATATTTTAATCATCTTCTCGTTTATGAACGTAAATGCAGCAGGGTAAGGTGATAGCCCACGTATAAGATTATAAATTTCATCTGCATTTTTATTCCAGTCAATTCTGCATGTTTCATCAAATATCTTTGGTGCATGCCTTAGGATCGTTGGTGGTTGGTCGTTGGTTGTTTGTTGCCTTTGCTGACTTATTTCCATGATTGTGTTATTTGCCAAGCCAACAATTGTTCTTACTAAAAGATCAGCGCCAATCTCTTTCATCCTGTCATGTAATTCTCCTGCAGTTTCATCATCGCCGATCAATATCTTTTCTGATAATAAAATATTACCTGTATCAATGTCGTGTTGCAATTTAAACGTAGTGACACCAGTCTCTTTTTCACCATTAATAATAGCCCAATTAACAGGAGCAGCCCCGCGGTATTGAGGCAACAAGGAGGCATGTAAATTAATAGTGCCTAATGAAGGCATGTTCCATACAACTTCCGGTAACATTCTGAATGCAACAACTATCTGCAGATCTGCTTTTAAAGATTGCAAATCTTTTAAAAATTCAGGGTTTTTTAATTTTTCAGGTTGTAGTATGGTAAGCCCATTCTCTCTTGCATATTTTTTTACTGCACTTTCACTTAATTGTAATCCCCGGCCAGCAGGCTTATCAGGAACCGTTACCACGCCTACGATATTGCAACCGGCCAATAATAATTTATGTAATGATGCTACCGCAAATGCCGGGGTTCCCATAAAAATGATGCGTGGAGATTTCATGAAAAGGTTATGCAATTTTTAATTGCCTTTCAAAAAAGATTTTGCCTTGAGTGTCTATTTTGCTTTTTAAGGCTTGATTTGAAATCAAATTATAATCCAGCACATCAAACATAAACGGGAGCGGTAGATCTTCCAGTTGCGAATAGAACCTGTTTGTAATATTCCAGTTAAGGTTTGTGCCAGTAATGGCTAAATCAATATCAGAAGCGGGCTTAAAATTGTCAAGAGCCCTGGAACCAAAAATTATAACCCTTTCAATTTCATTAATTGAAATTATAACATTCTCAATAAGCTTATATTGCTTTTCGGTTAATCCAAATCTGTTTGAAGCTAGATCAGTCATTAGGTTTCTTTAAAATATTGTTTCTAAATTCTGTTAATATGATAATATATTCCTGTTGAATTTTATCAAAAATAGCAAGTGCAAGAGTTTCGTCGTATAAGTGAGAAGATTTGTTTCTGTCATCAAGCATATCTATCCATGCCTGTCCGTTTGTAATAATTCCATCCCGAAACGCCTGTTTAATTACAGGTTTAGGGCCTTTAATTTCCGGATAGCCTCTTTCATTCAATATATCCTGAATCGTTTTCCATGCTAATTCCACAGTAAATTCAAATCTTTTTATCACTCCATCTTTTTCCAAAACTGAAAAATTTTTGAGTTGAAGTGCCGTTTCTAATTGCATTAATGCTTTAGAATAATTTTCAAATCTTTCTTTCCATTTGCTACTGATTTCCATATCTAAAATTAATATTTATTCTACGGCCATTAATCCGATTTTAGATGCGCTTTCAAAAGTCATCATAAAGTAAATATTTCTTTCTTATTTTTTTAAAATCATTCAACGCCGGTTCCCAGCTTTCCCTGATCTCGCTTTCTGATTTGCAATTTATAATTTGCTTCATGAAAACATCATTTCCTGCGAGCCTGCTAACAGCATTACTGCCCAAAAAGAATTTATCTTTTTGCGGAAACATTTTATAAGCCTGTAATATCCATTTCAACTGTATTTTATTATCAACCTTTTTAAGCACTTCCTGTGGCGTTCCTGACAAATTCCATCCATAACACAACTGGTCTTTAAGTTTGGGATCTTTAGCGCCTTCTTTACTTCGTGGTGTAAAATTGAAAAGTTTTTTTGATAACGACGGATGTCCGAAATACTGGAAAGGCTTATCAGTTCCACGGCCTTCGCTTAGCGCAGTTGCCTCAAAAAAACAGGTAGACGGGTACCAATAAATGGATTGAATTTCAGGAAGATTTGGAGATGGCCTTACAGGCAAAACATATTTACTGCTGTGGTCATAATTTTTACATTTGATAACCAAAAAGTGGAAAGGAGTGTCGGGAGAATTTTCCGCATTGAGATAGTAATCATATTTTTGATTGGCTTTTTCAGTTAACCATTTTTCACCGGCTATCATCATCGCATATTCTCCTATCGTCATTCCATAAACAACAGGTACCGGCTGCATACCAACAAAAGTTTTAAATTTTTTATCCAGTACTGGCCCATCCACATAAAAGCCATTTGGGTTCGGGCGATCAAGTACCAGTATGGGTTTTGAATTTTCCAGGGAAGCCTCCATATAATATTCCAGCGATGAAATGTAAGTGTAAAATCTTACCCCTACGTCCTGGATATCAAACATCATCACATCTACTTCTTTAAGCTCATCAGCAGTAGGTTTTGTATGTTTTCCATATAAGCTTATCACCCTTACACCAGTACTTTTATCAATATAGTCGCCTACTGTTTCACCGGCATCTTCTGTTCCTCTAAAGCCATGCTCCGGGCTAAAAATTTTTACGATCTTAATACCTCTTTTTAATAAAGTATCTGCCAGATGAGTATTGCCAACCATGGAAGTTTGATTGGCGAAAAGCGCTACTGACTTGCCCTTTAATAATGGAACATACACGTCCATCCTTTCAGCGCCCGGCATTATTCTCAATTGGGGAAATGCATGCACATATAAAAGGCACAGAACAATAAAAACAGAATATTTCTTCATAGGCCAAATTTCATTAAACTTTTTAATTAATAGGTATGTTATTACCTTGCAGGTTTAAAATAAAATGAAAAGTAAACTATAATTGAATTACGAATAAGCATTGGTACAATTTTTAACCTATACAATAGTTAGCAAATAAAAAACTACTAAAAAGACATTATGCAGCAAGTAAAAAAAGGTGACAAAGTGAAAGTACATTATACGGGTAAACTAACAAACGGGGAGCAGTTTGATTCAAGCACAGGGCGTGCGCCGCTTGAGTTTACTGTTGGTGGAGGACAGATGATAAAAGGATTTGATGATGCCATGCCCGGTATGAGTATAGGCGAAAAGAAAACCGTAAATATTTCCCCTGAAGAAGCATATGGGCCAAAAAATGAAGAAGCCGTAATAGAATTCCCGAGGAAAAATGTGCCCGCAGATATGCCTTTGGAAGTGGGGATGCAACTGGAGTTAAGAAACGAGGATGGACAACCATTCCCGGTGGTTGTAGCAGATATAAAAGAAGATATAATTGTTTTAGATGCAAACCATTCTCTTGCCGGAAAAGAACTGGTTTTTGATATTGAGCTTGTTGAGATAATATAGTGGAGGATTTTTATGAATGGTGAATAGTAAATACTTCATTGGTCATTTAGTATTTAGAAATTTGGTTTAAAATGACTTTTGACTTAATGACCATTGACCACATTATTACTTTATCCTTGTATTAAAGTTTGTAAATGATCATAATAGATAAAGAAAGTATTTCGGAAAGATTTATGAGATACGTTCAGGTTGATACACAAAGTGACCCTCACAGCAATACATTTCCTTCCTCATCCAAACAAAAAGATCTTAGTAAATTATTGGTAAAAGAATTGAAAGCGTCAGGTATTGATAATGCAGAAATGGATGATTTTGGTTATGTATATGCTACTATTCCTTCTAACTCAACAAAGCAAAATGTTCCTGTAATTTGTTTTTGCAGTCATGTGGATACTGCACCTGATTGCAGTGGAACAAATGTAAAACCCATACTTCACAAAAATTATAACGGCCATGATATCTCATTACCTGATGACCCGGCACAAGTTTTAAAAGTAGGTGACTACCCCTATTTAAAACAGCATATTGGCCACGACATAATCACCGCGAGTGGAAATACTTTATTAGGTGCAGATGATAAAAGCGGCGTTGCTGTTATTATGGAAGCCGCGTTTTATCTTTTAAATAATCCCTCAGTAAGGCACGGGGAAATAAAACTTTTATTTACGCCGGATGAAGAAGTTGGAAAGGGCACGGCTAAAGTTGATACAAAAAAATTGAATGCTCAATTTGCATATACACTTGATGGTGGGGAAACTGGCAGTCTTGAAGACGAAACTTTTAGCGCCGACGGTGCAAAGATCATTATACACGGAGTTATTGCACATCCTGGTTATGCAAAAGGTAAATTAATAAGCGCTATAAAAATTGCCTCCGAAATTTTACATGCATTGCCAACCAATGAGTGGTGCCCCGAAACAACAGAAAAGAGGGAAGGCTTTGTTCATCCTGTGCATATTGAAGGGAATGCAGAAACCGCAACAATTGAATTTATAATCAGGGATTTTGATGATGATAAATTAAAAAAACATGCAGAAAAACTCAGGCTTATTGCAAGTGATATTGTGCATAGATACAGCGAAACGACAATGGATTTTACAATACACGAGCAATATAGAAACATGAAGCAGGTGTTAGATAAACATCCACAGGTTGTGGCTTATGCTGCCGAAGCCATTACCAGAGCCGGCTTAAAAGTTAAAACTGAAAGTATAAGAGGGGGAACGGACGGAAGCAGGCTCAGTTATATGGGTTTACCCTGTCCCAATATTTTTACCGGCATGCAGGCAATTCATTCAAAGCTGGAATGGATTGGTGTACAGGATATGGCAAAATCTGCAGAAACCATTATACACTTATGTATGATATGGGAAGAAAAAAGTAAACATTCAGCTTAACTTAACTACTTTTATTTGTACTAATGAATAAAACAATTGCTTAACACCTTAGCTACCCGAAAACCGGCACCGGAAATTTAAACGCTACTTTCATTTCAAAAATTAATAACTATGGCGGAATTTTTAAAAGATTATTGGTGGCTGATTCTTTTAGTTTTAGCGCTGCTCGGCTGCTTTGTTACTGTTAACCAGGGAACGATCGGCGTTGTTACGATGTTCGGAAAATACCAACGCATCATGAGGCCGGGGTTAAATTTCAAAATACCTTTTCTTGAACAGATTTATAAAAAGATAAGTATACAGAATCGCTCTGTTGAGCTTGAATTCCAGGCTATCACGGTTGACCAGGCAAATGTATATTTTAAAAGTATGTTGCTTTATGCTGTACAAAACGCCGATGAAGAAACCATAAAAAAGGTGGCTTTTAAATTTATCAGTGATAAAGATCTTATGCAATCACTGGTAAGAACTGTTGAAGGTTCAATAAGGGCTTTTGTTGCCTCAAAAAAGCAGGCTGAGATTTTAACGCTTAGACGGGAAATTGTAGAATTTGTAAAGGAGCAGATAGATGTTGCTCTCGAAGAATGGGGTTATCACCTTTTAGATCTCCAGATTAATGATATCACGTTCGACCAGGCTATTATTGAAAGTATGAGCAGGGTGGTAGCAAGTAATAATTTAAAAGCCGCTGCTGAAAACGAAGGCCAGGCCTTGCTGATAACAAAAACCAAAGCAGCAGAAGCAGAAGGTAATGCCATTAAAATAGCAGCAGAAGCCGAAAGACAGGCAGCGCAATTACGCGGCCAGGGTGTAGCCCTTTTTAGAGAAGAAGTAGCCAGGGGTATGAGCCAGGCAGCTTCTGAAATGAAACAGGCCAATTTAGATACTAATGTAATTTTATTCAGCATGTGGGTTGAGGCTATTAAAAACTTTGCAGAGTATGGAAAAGGTAATGTTATCTTTTTAGATGGCGGCAGCGATGGCATGGAAAGAACCCTTAAGCAAATAATGGCCATGCAACAAATGGGCGATAAGAAAAACTTGTAAGCACAAAAATTTGTAACAAAGTGCCGCTATTAATGCGGCATTTTGTTTTTAAGAAAAGCTATCTTCTTTAATCTGCTTTAACAATTACGTTAAAATTATTTTTAAGGTAACATCAAAATACCATCATCATTAATTACTGTTTACATTTGTTTTAAAACTATTACATGCAGTTATTTTTGTTACAGGCAGATACTTCCATAACTAAAACGGCGGCTCCCCAAATGCAATCGTTGTGGGATATATTATTAAAGGGCGGCGTGCTGATGATACCTCTTGCAATTTTATTTATAGCCGCTGTATTTTTCTTTATTGAGCGATTGATTGCCATACGCAAAGCCGGAAAAATTGAGGAGAATTTCATGAGCATAATCAGGGATCATATTGTAACAGGAAATGTTGCTGCAGCAAGAAGCCTTTCAAAAAATACCCTACACCCTGTTGCCCGTATGATTGATAAAGGAATTCAGAGAATAGGTAAACCTATTGATGCAATTGAAAAAAGTATGGATAATGTGGGCATACTGGAAATGTACAAAATGGAAAAAAATCTTTCTATTATTTCCATTATTGCACGCATAGCCCCACTCTTTGGTTTTTTAGGAACCATTATAGGAATGTTACAATTATTTAAAGCAATTGCAGCAAGTGCAGAATATACTCCTAATACAATTGCAGATGGTATTTATGTAAAGATGATCACCTCGGCCACCGGTTTAATAATCGGGATATTAGCTTATATAGGTTATAGCTATCTCGTGGCTCAAATAAACAGGGTTGAAAATAAAATGGAAATGGCCAGCGCTGATTTTATAGACATTCTGCAAGAACCTACAAAATAGATTGGTGGCGATATTCGAACTTGATTTAAAAACATGAGCCTTAGAAAAAAACATAAGCTGGAAAATGAGGGCCTTGATACAGGCCCTTTAAATGATATATTATTTATCCTGATGTTTTTCTTCCTGATAATTTCTACGTTGGCGAATCCTAATGTGATAAAAATGAGTAACCCCAAAGCTAAGAGTGACACAAAAGCAAAGCAAAGTGTAATTGTAAGCATTAGTAAAAACAGGGATATTTTTTTAGGACAACACCGTATAATATTTGACTCTTTAGAGCCTGCGTTAAGAAAGCAAATAAGAGTTGGCGACAGCATAAAACCTGCAGTGGTGGTGAATGCAGATTCATTGGTTAGCTGGGGGGATATTGTAAGAATAATGCAGGTTGCAAAAAAACTTGGAGCAACTACTTCCGCGTCAGTAAGTGGCCAAAAATGACTACCAGCGTGCGCTAACCATTCTATCTTTGGCGTATATATCCTTCTTAACCAGTGAACTTAAGCCGTGCTGTTCAAATATTTTTTTTACTTCATCAGCATATTCTTCCTGTACTTCCACATAAATTTTTCCGGGGTTATTTAAATGCAGTTGGGCAAACAAAGCTATTTTTCTATAAAAAATGAACGGATCAAAGTCATTCACAAACAAGGCTAAATGCGGTTCATAATCCGTCACGTTCTTTTCCATTTTGATCTTATCGTTTTCAGGAATATAAGGTGGGTTACTTACAATGATATCAAACAAAGGAAGTTGATGCCAAATGGTCTCATCCAAAAAATCAATCTCTAAAAATTGGATGTTAGCATGCAGGGTTAAAGCATTGCGTTTAGCAACTGCTAATGCATCTTCACTTATATCTATTGCTAAAATATCAGCGCCTTTAAGCTCCTTTTTCAAAGCTATTGCAATACATCCTGAACCTGTTCCAATATCGATAATCTTTACTTTTTCATTTTTATTTTTTAATTCATACACACCCCATTCAACCAGTTCTTCCGTTTCCGGCCTGGGTATAAGCACTGCGTTGTTTACAAAAAATTTCATCTTATAGAACCAGGCTTCCTGTAAAACATATTGTACAGGCTTGTGCTGTAAAAGCTGTTCTAATTTATCGTTCAATAATTTAATTGTTGAAACGTCTAATGAATTTTGTTTATTCGTTATTCTCTCCAATCTTTTTAAACCAGCAACACTTTCAAAAATCCAATCCGTTATGTTGCCTGCTTCTCTTTCTTCATAAATACTTTTTAACTGGTTTATAAAGTCTGTATATATCTGCTCAATTGTCATTAGAGCAAACTTAATTATTTTGTGGTGCATTATTTAATACCCACTATTGAGCAATGATGAAAAATACATGTATAGATGCCTGCAACTTGCTGAGTTGGCGAGCGGTAATGTAGCGCCCAATCCCATGGTAGGCGCTGTATTGGTATACGATGATATTGTTATTGGCGAAGGCTTTCATAAAAAATATGGCGACGCTCATGCAGAAGTTAACTGCATCAACAGTGTGAGCCAACAGAACAATGATCTCATAAAAAAAGCAACGCTGTATGTTTCTTTGGAACCTTGTGCACATTATGGCAAAACGCCGCCGTGTGCTGATCTGATTATTAAAAAAGATATTCCAAAAGTGGTAATTGGCTGCGGTGATATTTACTCAAAAGTTGACGGGAAAGGAATTCAAAAATTACAGAGCGCCGGTGTAAATGTTGTAACAGGAATTTTAGAAAAAGAATGTATAGACCTTAATAAAAGATTTTTTACTTTTCACCAAAAACAAAGGCCTTACATTATTTTAAAATGGGCGCAAAGCGCCAACGGCAAAATCGGAAATTTGAAGGAACCAATATTGATAAGTAATGAATATACCAACCGCCTTGTTCACAAATGGAGAAGTGAAGAGGCGGCCATAATGGTTGGAACAAATACAGCGTTATATGATGATCCCTCGCTTACTACAAGGTTATGGAAAGGCAAAAAGCCTCTTCGCATTATACTGGATATGAACCTGCGCTTGCCGGCTCATTTAAAAATTTTTAATAAAGAAATCAGCACAATTATTTTTAATAAAACCCGGCATGGAAAAGAAGGAAATTTATTTTATTATAAGCTTGACTCAGAAAATATTTTAGATGAAATAATGCAGGCTCTTTACAAAATGAATATACAAAGCATTATTATAGAAGGCGGTGCAAAACTGCTGCAGTCCTTTATTGACAAAGGTTTATGGGATGAGGCCAGGAATATCCGCAACGGGCAAATGATAATTAATGAAGGAGTAAATGCACCCCAATTAAGTCAATACGCTTTACAAAAAAAAGAAACTTATCTGAGCGATATTATTTATTATTTTAAATCTTCTCAGGATTTATAATACCCCCGGGGAGTGAGTTAGAAGCGTGCAAATAAAATGAAAATGTAAGCCTGTTAAATTCCTTCATGAATTTCATTTGCCAAATTTTATACCCTGTTTTAAGGTATAACCCATTGTATCTATGATTAAACTTTTCTTACTCTTTCAAGCTCTTCAGATACGCTATGCTTTGAGGCACCTGGGTAATTACACGATCGCTTTCATCTTCAATGAAAAAATGCTTTATGCCAAGTCTATTAGCTTCTTTTAAAATTCCGGGAAAATCTATATCACCCTCGCCAAAAGGAACATTATTGTTACCGTCAGTAAGCCCCGTAAGGTCTTTGGATATTCCTTTTTTCATGTCTTTAAGGTGCATAAGCTTCCAGCGTTTGCCATACTTTTTTAGCAAGCCTAAAGGATCACCACCTCCAAATTGTATCCAGAATACATCCATTTCAAAGGATACGTATTCAGGATTAGTATTATTAAAAATATAATCTAAAAGTGTTCCGTTTTCATAAGGCTGAAATTCGTAGCCATGTGCATGATAGCAAAAAGTAAGGCCATTTTCTTTTAGAATTTTACCTGCCTTGTTAAAATCTTCAACAGCTTGTTTTGCATTTTCAAGAGTGAATCCACTTTTATCATGAGGAACCCAGGCGCACATAACATATTTTGCTCCCAGGGCTTTTGCTTTGTACACGACTGAGTCAATATTTTTTACTATTTGGTCGTAACCTGTGCCCGTTCCGGGAATGCTAATCCCTCTTTCATTACATAGCTTTTTAAATTCTTCCGGCGACATCTGGCCCCCCCCACCTTCTATTTCTGTAAAACCCATCATCTTTATAGTATCAAGAGTAGCAGCAACACCATTTGGGAAACTCTTACGAAAAGTATATGGTGCTAACCCAAAAGCTGCTTTATATAATGGCGTACCTTTTTGTGCAATAGCAGTTCCATAATCAGCCAGGAGAACAGAAACGATGACAACAAATGTGATGTACTTTTTCATAATTGATTTAATATTAGTAATGAGTTTTATATTCGAAGGATTTAAAAATTAGTTACAAAATCATCGCATAAGTAGCCCCAGCCTCGGTCGGTGTCCCCACCGACCGAAATCATGAGCGACAATTTGGAATGCACCCTTTAATGTACTTTTTCATAATTGATTTAATATTAGTAAGGACTTTTATATTAGAAGCATTTTAAATTAGTTACAAAATCATTTCGCATAAATAGCCCGTTCTATAAAGAATCTAAACATTATTTCAAATTTTTTTCCTTTTCAACTCTTCCATGGCATGATTAGCTGCACGTGCAGTAATTGCCATATAGGTAAGCGTTGGGTTTTGTGTTCCTGTAGATGCCATGCATGCGCCGTCTGTAACAAATACATTTTTACAATGATGCAACTGGTTCCATTTATTGAGCAAAGAAGTTTTTGGATCATAACCCATACGAGCACCGCTCATCTCGTGTATATCAGAGCCTGGCGGCGCCTTTGTATCATCAACTTTTATGTTAATGAAGCCCGCTTTCTCAAACATTTCTTTAGATTGCTGCACATAATCTGCAACCATCTTATCATCATTCTCACTCCATTCGCAGGAAACTATCAGTTGGGGAATACCATATTTATCTTTTAAATCCGTATGCAGCCTTACATGATTTTTTTCCAGCGGAACACATTCGCCCATCATCCAACTGCTTACATTCCAGTTACCTAATTTGGGATGCAGAATATTTTCCCTTAACTGATCACCCATTAAATTTTCGTTAGAAGAAGAGCCTCTTCCGCCACCAATACCAATTGCATAGCCGCGAAGAAAATCCATTTCCTGCTTACGAACATTTCTGAACCTTGGCATATAACTGTTGCTCGGATTGCGGCCATCTGTTCTCTTATCTTTAAATCCTTCATATTCTGCATTGCCTTTGCCCCGGTAATTATGCCACGAAATAAATTTGCCTAACAAGCCGCTATCATTGCCCAAACCATTAGGAAACCTGCTTGATGTAGAATTTAGTAAGATAGCATTACTATTGAGCGCCGATGCATTTACAAAAATCACACTGGCATAAAACTCCATCATTTCTTTAGTAGTGCTGTCAATAATTCTTACCCCTGTGGCCTTGCCTTTTGTTTCATCATAAATAACCGAGTGAACCACTGAGTGCGGCCTGATGGTAAGATTGCCTGTTTTTAAAGCCCAGGGCAAAGTAGATGCATTGCTGCTGAAATATCCTCCATAAACACAACCCCTGTTGCACATGGTTTGATTCTGGCACTTGCTTCTTCCCTGTTCAATGTGTATAGGTTGGGGATCAGTAATGTGAGCACAGCGGGCCTGTATTACATGACGATCAGGATAATTTTTTTGTATGCTTTCTTTAAAATAATGTTCAATGCAGCTCATTTCAAATCCGGGCATCACTTCACTGTCGGGTAATTCAGCAATGCCATCTTTATTACCGGCAATACCGGCAAATTTTTCAACATAACTATACCAGGGTTCTATGTCTTTATACCTGATGGGCCAGTCAACGGCAAATCCATCCCTTGCCGGACCTCCAAAATCAAAATCACTCCAACGTTGAGTCTGTCTTGCCCACAGCAACGATTTACCACCCATGTGATAACCCCGAAACCAGCGAAAAGGTTTTTCCTGTATGAAAGGTTGCTCATCATCTTTCAAAGCCCAATGCAATGTTTCTTCACGAATAAACCGTGAGCCCTGGTAATCTTTCCTTTTTTCTACAGGAACAGAACCACGGTACTCAAAATCCCAAGGCGCTTTAGAGGCAGTAGGATAATCAACACCATGCTTTACATCACGCCCTCTTTCAAGTATTAATGTTTTCAGGCCTTTATCGCAAAGTTCTTTTGCCGCCCATCCGCCGCTAGCGCCGGAGCCAATAACAATAGCATCATAAGTTCTTTTTTTTACTGAATCGTCTGGCATGAGCTATCCTTTTAAGTCTGTGCAACCGTAATAATGGCCGGGAGCTATTTTGTAGTTAAGATATTTTTCCATTACCTGCTGAGAGGTATTAAAACCGCGGATCGTTTCTGATCTTATGAGCTTGAAAAAATCTTTCTCTGCTTTATTTGCAGATGTAGAAAATTTCAATAATAATTCCTGACGCTGAGTTTGTGTGCAGCCAGCAAATGAGTCTCCATGTAAAGTTTTTGCTGATTTTTCCAATGCATTTAGCTGTCTTTTTACATTATCCTGCACCTCTTTTTCATAACAGTTATCAAGAAGCCTTTGTAAAAATTTGTCAACACCAACTGATAAAGCGCCTATGGAATTTCCGTCGGGGATTATGGTGTCAGTAATACCTGCAAGAAGTTCCTGTTCTTTTGAAGAAAATGAAGACAGATGTGTGGCAGGTTTATCATCACTGCCGCATCCCATCCATGCAGGAAGTGTAATTAGGCTGCCCGAAACTAACGCGAGGTCTCGTAAAGCATTGCGACGGTTCATTAGCAATCGATTACTGTTATAGGTCTCAAAAAGAAGTATGAATATAAGAAAAAAGTAATTCTGTATTATGTTTTAATAAGAGTATTAAAGCCTCTAATCGTTATAAAAATACCTGCTTAAATTAAGATAAGAGTTTAAAAGGAGTTTTATTATTGTGGTTAAACAGTCCAATTGAAGTCAATACATAATCTGCTCTAATATCTTAGCACTTAATTAATACTTCATTGATCTATTGTTTTATTATGGAGCTTATTACCATTACAAATTACTTCCACTTGCTGAAAACGATTAAGAATGCTAACTTTTCGGTAAAGATTTAATTCATGAATAACAGTGCAGATACTTTTAAAAAAACTTTTGCAATAAAAAAAGATATTCCCCTTCCAGGTTCTGCAGAGGAGAAAGCCATATTCAACAGTATTCAGCAAAGATTCACGAGACAGTTTGAAGACATATTTCCGGATAAGCTGGCACCAAGGACCGTTGTCATCATTCCTTCATTTTCACTTGATGAAGAAATATTATCCAAAATAGCTGGTCATATTTTTTATGAAGAAAGATTGCTTTGCCTGCTCATGCTTTTGCGTATGCCGCTCACCAAAGTTATTTATGTAACCAGTGTTCCGGTTGACAATATTATCATTGATTATTACCTGCACCTGTTACCGGGCATTACGGGCAGCCATGCAAGGCAACGGCTTACAATGCTTAGTTGTTACGATGCTTCATCCAAACCTCTTACAAAAAAAATATTAGAGCGTCCCCGACTTATTGAGCGAATAAAGCAACACATTACAGATGAGAATGCTGCACATTTAACCTGCTTTAATATTACCTGTTTTGAAAAAACACTGGCGGTGCAATTAGGGATTCCCTTGTTTGGCACTGACCCTGATTTATTTTATGAAGGCACAAAATCTGGTGGCAGAAAAATATTTAAAGCTGCGGAAGTAGATCTGCCTGGTGGCTTTGAAGATCTGAAAACTCGGCAGGATGTTGTAAAGGCACTTGCAGCACTTAAAAAAAATAAACCTGGTTTACGAAAAGCCGTAATTAAGATGAATGACGGGTTTAGTGGTGAGGGCAATGCTGTATTCTTTTACCCCCACGTTTCTGATAATAGTTTACTGGAAAAAAATATTGATGAAGACATGTCTCCTCACCTCAGGATATTGGCAAAGAATCTGAGTGAAAAAAACTTCTTTGAAAAAATTTATGAAATGGGTGGCATTGTTGAAGAATTTATTGATGCTGAAGTAAAAACATCTCCTTCAGTACAATGCCTCATTAATCCTGTCCATGGCCTTGAAGTGTTGAGCACACACGATCAGTTGCTCGGCGGCGAAGATGGACAGATCTTTCTCGGAGCAAGCTTTCCTGCAAGCAGCGAGTATAATGTTTCTCTTGCAGAGGAGGGTAAAAAGGTAGCCCTCACGCTCGCCAAAAAAGGAGTGCTTGGCAGATTTGCCATTGATTTTATTTCTGTAAAAGAGAATGATAAATGGATACATTATGCTATTGAAATCAATCTTCGCAAAGGGGGAACTACCCATCCCTTTTTTATGCTGCAGTTTTTAACTGATGGCGTATACAATGCAGAAAAGGGAGAGTATTTAACAGCGAGCGGCAATAAAAGATTTTACTTTTCCACTGATAATGTATGCGAGGAACATTATAAAGGATTAACACCGCATGATCTTATTGATATCGCCATGTTCCATTCACTGATGTACGATGGAGCAGCACAGGAAGGTGTTGTTTTTCATCTTATCGGTGCCCTTTCCCAATATGGCAAATTAGGCCTGGTATGCATTGGAAACACAGCACAAAAGGCGAAAGAATATTATGATAAAGTAATTTACGTTTTGGATAATGAATGTAAGGCCTGAATAATTCTCTATTGAATATTACATTCAATTTTATTAAACACACGATCGTCCTGGAATTTAAGCTGTGCAGCATTTTTAAATCGCATCGTATCACTGCCTGTATTGTAATCTCCAAATCCCTCAACCAGGGATTTGTCTTTTATTTTAAAAACCACTTCTCTTACTGATGTCATGCCTTCTGATTGAAAAGTATATTCAGCAACTATAAGATCATTTTTAATAATTCCTTTAAGTGTACCAACACTTCTGTCCTTTTCATACCAGTTATACCTAAGTTCGCCGGTTACTTTGTTGCCTGCGATATCCAGTTTCATTGCAGCAGTATCACGTTTCACTGCCCAGGTATAACAACCGGGTAAAAGAACAAGCGTTTCAGTAATATTTTTGTTTTGGTAAGAAGTATCTTTCTTATCAGTACTAACCTTATCAACAGATGTTTCAGTAGAATTGCATCCCATATAAAATAAGAAAACAAGAAGTAAAAGCCTGGCCATATTTAAATATTTTAGTACAGCTACATCGAAATTATCGTGCCATATAAATATCTTTTTAAATGCACGGTTGACAACTCATCCTAAGCTGTGTCTCTAATCCAGGCCTACAACTGAGCAGGACACGGGGGACGTTATAAAGATTTTATTTACTTACAGTTTAATGGGTAACAGCATTTTATACCGGGGTAACTTTACGAAATGCCCTTTTGTTTTAAGGTAGTCAAACCACTTATAGACAGTATCATATCATTTAGCAATTTCAAATAATGAAAGCCAATCCTGGCAGATAAATGTAATAAAATAAATACCTTCAGTATAGTCAACAGAAGTTTTAACAGCCATAAATACAAGTTAAAACAAATCTTTATTAAAGGCACGTCGGTCCTGCTCTGCTGCAGGCTGGGTGTAGTGGGGGTCGGATAGGCAAGGGCATTTCAGCCCAAGCCCTCCACAGAACCGTGCTTGAGACTCTCACCTCACACGGCTCTTCTCTTTCAGTAATTGAATAATCAATTACTCCAATGGTCTAAACTCAATCAT
>JBDSFG010000179.1:0-3461 GCA_039919615.1 Ginsengibacter sp.
TGCTTGTAAGTTCAAGCAGAAAAAGACAAAGAGAGCAGTGATACTTATTTGCATTTAAATACCGTTTTCAGTAAAAATAAGAGTCGTTCATTAAAAAATATTTCGAGCTTGCTTAAGAGTTGTAAAAGAAATCCAGCCCACTCCTTATCAATTATTTTTTCGGTGGTTATACTCTCGTCTTAGCTAAAAATCCTAATACTTATTTGATGCCAAATTGCTTTTTCTGTATTTCAGTTAAAGGGTCTATCATGTCGCTTTGAAGAAATTCCTTTAGAGACATTTTATTTTGCCATTTGCCGCTAGTAGAATCAAAAGATCCATTTATATTCCATGATCTAACAGTGCCGTCCATTGAAGCAGTAACAATGTAATTTTCATTAGGTAAAAAAGTTACAAAAACAATCCCTCTTCCGTCTGCTTTAAAATTTCTAAGTTCCGTGCCATCTATACTCCATAGTTTGGCCGAAGAAGTTTCAAAACCAGTGAGAATTTTTTCACCATCTTGTGAAAAAGCAACCGAGAGAACTCCGCCTGCCAATCCATTGAATTCTTTTATAAACGTTCCATCTATATTCCATAATTTGGCCGTATTATCCATGGATCCGGTTAAAATTTTTTTACCGTCAGGTGAGAACACAACAGAACGAATTCCACCTGTATGTCCCTTAAATTTCATTAAGAGATTACCATTTTTGTTGAATAGTATACTTGTGCCGTCCTCGCAACCCATAACTATAAGTTCCCCGGTTGGTGAAAAGGCGACAGAACGAATTGCATCTTTTTGTTTCTGAAAAGTTTTTATCACGTGGCCGTCTATACTCAATAGAGTGATCACCCCGTCGTAATTCCCAATTAGAATTTTACTTCCATCCGGCGAAAAAGCCACGGTAAGAATAGTATTCGTTTGCCTTTCAAACTTTTTTAACAGGATACCATTCTTATCCCATAATCTAACCGATGCATCCATTGATCCGGTAAGCATGCTGTCTCCTCCCACTGAAAAAGCCAATGCAGCTATAGCACCAGCACTATTAGTCTTGAATTCTTTTAATATCGTTCCATCTTTTTTATATGATCTAACTATTCCATCACCCCATCCTGTAATGAATTCTTTCCCTGTTGGAGACAAAGCAAAGGAATGCAAACCACCATGTGAACCTTTTACAATTGTCTTATAAAAAGCATATTGCTCATAAATCTGTTGAGCGGCTTTCAAAATAAAAGAATCATTATCCTTTTGCATAGCTACTTCTACCAGACGTAGAGCAATTGTAGGATTTTCATTTACTACCTGATTAGCCAATATCCCTAACCACAAAGCTTCCTTTTGGGTCCCGGTATCTCCCGCCAATAACATCGTAGTGACTTTCGTTAGCAGGGTTTTGGTATAATGAAGAGTGAACTCGCTCAATTCTTTATCTTTTTGTCGTTGAGCTTCAACTTCTTTCTTTGCTAAAATTGCAGCACTTTTTTGTCTTTCAGCTTCTCGTTTTGCTTGAACGGCCTCATCTCTTTGTGCTATTAAACCCTCAAATACTTTTTTCAATTCAACTGCAGGTGAATCAGTCTTTATACCACACTCACGAGCTGCAATTTGTGCTGCTTGAAATTCAATGAGAGCTTTATTATAACTAGGTGGCTTTGTTTTATTTAGATATTTATCTCCTGCCGCCATAGCCATATTGTATTTATGGCAATCCTGAGCTTCCAAATTCAGACAAAAAAAAGCAAAAAGAATAGTGATATTTACTTGCATGAGTCTACTTTATTGGCCAGATCTAAGTAAAGTGTTTCATCTTTATAGTTTTTCAAACTATCCAAACCTGCACGGTAGCTGGCGCATGCGAAGCCAGTTTTCCCAATATCTTTATAACTATCCCCGAAAGCTCTAAGTTCTTTTGCTTTGGAGAGTGCTTGTTCTCTTTTAATATTTTCTAAAGCTATTTGGGTTGAATCGGCGGCAATCTTAGCTTTGTGGGCACTCTCCGATGCTTCCACAGATTTCCGCGACGCTTCCCGTTTTTGGCTATATGCCCATATCGCCAAACCGATCATTAGCACGAGTGCCACGCTTATCCAACGGATAAAACGCTTTTGTGAACGCTGGCTTTTTTCCAGTAGTTGCTGTCTTTCCAATAAGCGTTGTTTTTCTGCTTCCTGCAGTATTTTTTCTGCGGCTTTGTGTTTAGCAACAGCTTTATAGCTTTGATCTATCAATTCTCTTTCTTCCAGGGTTAATTTTAGTTTTTCTAAAAAAGGTTCAATAAAATTCAATTGCTTCTCAGAAAATAATTCTCTTGCATCTGCTTTTAAAGAAGTTTGACTTTTTACCAATCGTTTAATTTCAAGTAACGCAATTTCCTCATCGCTTCTTTTCTCGGCAATTCGCTTTGCAAGCGAGTCGTGGGCTATTTCATACAGATCTGCATCTTCATTATAACGTAAAATGCGACTGTTAATAAACGCTTCTACCGTTGCGTCTATCATCACGGGATTTAAGCCAGGGACCCGGTCATATAGACTCTGTTTACTAATCGGTTCTTTGGTGCCCTCAAGAGTTGCAAACGGGGATAATATATTCCATATAATTTCTGCCGAAATGCCGGGGTATTCCTCGCTTAATTTTCCGGCGATACTTGCCACTTGCTCTTCCAAAAAATTCCGTAATACATCACCGATATCACCAATCTTATTCAGCGCCTCCATTGTAAAAACAGCTTCTGCCTCACGGGTTTCATCCTTAGTAATTTCAAGATAAAACTTGTCTAAAAACACCTGCAGATAAGGCAGTTGTATGGTCAGTGTTTTTTCTTTACTTTTTATCTTATCAAAAATGGCTTCTGCAATAACATCGATCTCATCTTTTTTCAATCGCACGTTGGAGTCTTCATAACTTGTGGCACCTATAATTACCTGTCGTACTTTGTTCAGGTTCATGGGCTCTACCCGCAGCTTTTTACGCAATAATTGTGGTACTGCCCTTTCAAAAGCATTTAAATGCCCGAGGTATTCTTCCCTTATAGAAAAGATCATTTTTACTGGCTGCTCTACCTGCAATATCTCCTGTACTGTTTCAATAAATTCTTGCTGCTCTGCTTTTGAACCAAGAATAAAAAGCTCTTCAAACTGATCAAAAATGAGATAAACCGGCCTGAAAGAACTGAGGTAAATAGCTTTTAATGATTGGGCAAGTGGTGTTAACTGGTGGGTTGCTGTTGCTGTCTCTTTTTCATCCATCACTTCATTAAGCCAATCCATATCATCATGGTCTTCGGAAAAATCTCCCCCTGCATCTGCCAACGCTTTTTCAAAAGCTGAATTAATATCGCTGCCCCTGCGAATCGTTAATGCGAGCCAGTCGTGCGACTGAAATTTACTGGCCAGGCCGCACTGTATCAAACTTGTTTTACCTGTGCCCGATGCACCGTATATCAACAAAATGGGTGACTGAAATACCATTT
>JBDSFG010000314.1:0-12098 GCA_039919615.1 Ginsengibacter sp.
ATGAGCAGAAACCCATTTTTGCTGGGGGCACATTCTTAATACCGGCGCCTTGGACATATCATCATCCACTCCATCTACATTTGTATACGTGTGATGAACAATGTTGTGCTTTATTTTCCACAAAAAAGCATCGCTGCCAAGTGCATTCATAGTAAGCCCCATAATATCATTCACCCAATTGCGCTTTGAAAAACTGCCATGGCAGGCATCATGCATTACATTAAAAGCGATACACACTAATACAAAAGAAAATGCCAGGCAGATTAAAATGCCGGCAAGAGGTGGGTAATCAGCAAAAAGCATCACCAGGTAAAGCCCAACTGCCAGCGGGAAAAGTATTATCGGTTTGAGATAAAGCTCCCAGTTGCCCGTTTTTCTAATTTTATTTTCAACAAAATATTCTTCTACTGAATTTTTTACAGATTGAAAAAATAAGCGATTGGTGTTTATGAAGGTTACTTTGGGCATATTATTTTTTTTGCTACAACATGGCTAATGTCTCGGAAAACACGTGGCCCGCATGTAAGTTTTGGCAATTCCCTGCAGGTGTTAAGAAAAATCTCTTCAAATTTTTAAGAAAAATTAGCGGAACACCTTGAAAGCAATCACTTAACTTCCAAAAAATAATAGCTACGCTACCTTGTAAAAATCCTGAAATATTCACGTATGTAAAATACGTGAATTAAAGCACTTTAGATTTCAAGTTTAACTTTATTAAAAACTCATTTATCTAATTTTACTTTTCGTAGTTCAAGCAAGTTTAAACTATTCGCCATAAAATCTTTTACATATGGATTTACAAGATGTATAACCATATCATACCATAACGGTATTACCGGTGCATCATTCATCATTAACTGGTTGGCCTGCCGGTAAAGATTAAATCTTGAGGAATCATTTTTTTCCGACAAAGCTGTTTCATATAAAACATCAAACGCAGGATTTTTGTACCGCGTATAATTTGGCGGAGCAGGGTTAGCGCTGTAAAACACACTCAGATAATTTTCCGCGTCAGGATAATCTGCAATCCAACTGCCGCGAAAAAATAAGGCCTCTGACTTTGAAGTTTGTTCAAGCAACAAACTTTTTTGCAAAGTTTCTACCTGAACCTTAATGCCTGTTTGCTGAAGATCATTGGCTATATAGGTTGCCAGGTCTGCATACTGCGGAATGGTTAATAATTTTATCAAAGGCAATCCCTTTCCATTTGGGTACCCTGCTTCCTGTAATAATTGCAATGCTTTTACCGGATTGTATTTATAGCCTTTAAATGTAATTGAATCGAAGGCAGGAAGACCAGCAGGAATAAAACCGCTTTCTGCAGCATATCCAATAGAGTTTCTTACATACAGTATCATTTTGTTTCTATTAATACTATAGTTTATCGCTTGCCTTATCTTCTTATTTCTTAGCGGTGATAGCTTTACCAACGGATTTGCAGTATCCATTAAAATGCCCAGGTATTCTATGTTGAGATATGCATGTTTGTCCAAAATGATTTTACCTTTCCAGTCATTGCGCAGCTCTCCTTTTTTAGTTAACACCTCGTCTTTAAAAGAGGCATCAATATCGTTTATGAAATCAAGCTTCTTCTGCTGAAATTCCAGAAATTCTGTTGCCTTGTTATCAAAAAAAGAAACCTTAACGCCATCCAGGTACGGCAGGCGTTTTCCGGTGTTGTCCTCCTGATAATAATTTTTATTCTTAGCAAGAATAAGCGCTTGCCCTTCTTCCCAGGCTACAAATTGAAACGGGCCTGTGCCACATGGGTTTCTTCTAAAATCTTTCCCATATTTTTCCACTGCTTCATGCGGAATAATGGAGCAATATTGCATGGTTAAAATGCCTAGTAAAGGGTTAAATGGCTTTACCAGTTTTAATTGAAAAGTTGAATCGTCAATTGCTGTAAATCCATTTACGCTGTCCACACGGTCATTAAATATCCAGGCCCCGCTGCTTGCTGTATTTTTATTCACTATCCTTTTAAAACTATACACTACATCACTTGCGTTTAATTGCCTTTTGTTCTTTCCAAATAAAGTTTTATTATCATGAAAAAAAACATCTCTGCGAAGATGAAAGATAAAGGTTAAGTTATCGGCAGATATTTCCCAGCTTTTAGCAACGGAAGGAATGATATTAGTATGCTCATCAATCTCCACCAATGTATTATACAACTGGTGCACAACCCACATAACAGACTGGCTTTTTGCAAAGGCAGGATCAAGTGTTGCAATACCCGCAGATTCGTTGTAATGAAAAATATTTCTGTTTTTGCTGTGCTTATTACGGCAGGCAAGTAAGCATGGCAACAGTATCAAAATAAAAAAACCGAAAACGGGAAAATGCAAATTTTTAATTCTTTTAAGCATGTTTATAAAATGTAAATTAAATTTAGCTATTGAAATTATACAATGCGAAAGATAACAGTCTTCATAATTTTTGTTTCCTGTTTTATCTCTTCTTTATCATCAATTGCACAATTTACGCATGCTGATACTTTGCGTGGTGCATATAACCAATACAGAAATTGGTGGGATGTGCTAAAATATGACCTGCACGTAAAATTTAGTATAGAAGACAGCAGCATCAGTGGTTTTAACGTAATATACTACCGTGCCCTGAAAAAAAATAAAACATTGCAGATAGATCTTCAGCAGCCATTGATTATGGATAGCGTCTTTTTAATCGGATACATCCCGTTACGTTACGACAAATTTGAACCCGAAAATATTATAACTCCCAAACAAAAAATTACTTCTGTAACACGTGATGGCAACGCATATTTTATTGAACTTCCTCTAAACATCCTTAATAACTCGACCAATTATCTTATTATTTATTACCATGGAAAACCTGCAGTGGCCAAAAAACCGCCATGGGATGGCGGGCTCATATGGGCAAAGGATAAAAATAATAATCCATGGGTAACAGTTGCCTGCCAGGGGCTTGGGGCAAGTGTATGGTATCCCTGTAAAGATCATCAAAGTGATAAGCCCGATAGTGCAGAAATGCACATTACCTGCCCTGATACATTAGTGTGTGTTGGAAATGGCCGTCTTAGAAATAAAATAATTAATAGAGATGGCACGGCTACTTTTGATTGGGCTGTGGTAAATCCCATCAACAATTATTGCATCATTCCATACATCGGCAAATATGTAAATTTCAGCGAAGTATATAAAGGCGAAAAAGGAGATCTTGATTTGAGCTATTGGGTGCTTGATTATAATACTGATAAAGCAAAAAAACAATTTGCAGATGTACCACGAATGATGAAAGCATTTGAGTATTGGTTTGGCCCCTACCCTTTTTATGAAGATGGTTACAAATTAGTTGATGCACCCCATCCTGGCATGGAGCACCAAAGCGCAATCGCTTATGGAAACGGCTACCAGAATGGCTATGCCGGTAAAGATTTATCAGGCTCCGGCTGGGGATTAAAATGGGATTTTATTATAGTGCATGAAAGCGGACATGAATGGTTTGGCAACAATATTACTTCAAAAGATATGGCTGACATGTGGGTGCATGAAGGGTTTACCGCATATTCCGAAGTGCTGTTCACTGAATTTTATTACGGTAAACAGGCCGCCAATGCTTATGTAACAGGCATAAGAAAAAACATAGAAAATAAATCATCTGTTATAGGCGCATATAATGTCAATGATGACCCCGCCATCCGGAGCACAGACCTTTATTATAAAGGAAGTAACCTATTGCACACAATAAGGCAAATTATTAATAATGATGAAAAATTCAGGAATATTTTAAGAGGATTAAATCAAACTTTTTATCACCAGGCTGTAACAAGTGCACAAGTAGAAAATTATATTTCGAAGCAGGCAGGTACTGATCTTTCAAAAGTGTTTGACCAATATTTAAGAGCAACCTCTTTACCCGAACTGGAATATAAAATTAATAAAGGCGTTCTCAATTATCACTGGGCAAATTGTGTAAATGGATTTAACATGCCCATAAAGATTCTTACAGGCAAAGATCATTACAGTTTTATTTATCCCGCAGAAAAATTCAAACAAATAAAAATCTTGACTAATCAACTAAAAGTTGATGATGACTTTTATATAAACACAAGCAAAGCTCATTAAACACATTTTCATATCTTTCTTACCAAAAGGAAATAAACATAATTTGCACAATAAAAATAAGTATGTCACAGGTACGAAAGCAAAGTATCATCTCTACAGTGTTTGTTTATTTTGGTTTTTTTATTGGCTTTATTAATACCTATTTATTTACAAGAAATAATTCTCCTTTCTCGACATCAGAATATGCACTAACAAACATTTTTATTGCTGTTGGCAACATCATGTTTGCATTTGCCAATTTTGGTATGATTGCGAGTGTGTATAAATTCTATCCTTATTACAACGATAACCTTGATAAAAAGAAAAATGATCTCATCACATGGGCTTTTGTTGTAAGCCTTATTGGCTTTTTGCTGGTTATTATTGCGGGCATCTTCTTTAAGAATATTGTTATAAGAAAGTTTGGAGAGCGTTCGCCTGAGTTTGTAAAATATTATTTATGGATATTTCCTTTTGGATTTTCCATTCTTTTGTTTTCCATTTTAGAAGTATTTACATGGAACCTGCGCAAGTCAATATTCACCAATTTTTTAAGAGAAGTTCTTTTTCGTTTACTTACCACTATACTTATTTTTTTATTAAGCTTTAAGCTTATTGATAGTTTTGATACGTTTATAAAATTATATGCTTTTACCTACGGCATTGTGGCTTTGGTACTGTGTGTGTACTTAATTTATAAAAAACAATTGCATATAACTTTTGAAGTTAGCAGGGTAACAAAAAAGTTTTATAAAAAGATAATTTCTCTTGCGTCACTTGTTTATTTCGGCGGCCTTGTATATATGATTGCACAGTTTATTGATACCCTTGTTATCATGTCTGTAGTGGGCACCACAGCTGCAGGTATATTTTCATTGGGAAGTGTAGTGGCAGGCTTGGTTCAGGCGCCGCAAAGAGGCGCCGTTGCTGCATCTATCCCGGTATTATCCAAAGCATGGAAAGATAAAGATTATAAAAAAATCCTGCTGATCTATCAGCGTTCGGGCATAAATTTATTGATCGCTTCTCTTGGTATATTTTTATTGGTTTGGCTTAATTATATTGACGCCATAAAAACATTCCAGCTAAAACCAGGCTATATAGATTCCCAATGGATATTTTTCTTTTTGGGCATGGCAAGAATTGTTGATCTTGGAACTGGTGTCAATTCCCAGATCATAGGCACATCAACTTTCTGGAGGTTCGAATTTTTAAGTGGCGTTGTTCTTCTATCATTGGCTATTCCACTAAATTACCTGCTTGTAAAAAAGTTTGGCATTATTGGCGCGGGTTATTCTAACCTTATAGCATGGACAATTTATAACGTTATCAGAATTGTTTTTTTAGAAAGAAAATTCAACATGCACCCTTTTAGCCTTAAAACTTTGTATGCGATTATAGCAGCTTTTGCAAGTTACTCAATTTGTTATTATTCATTTTTGAATATGCATGGCTTTTGGGGCATGGCTATCAAAAGCATTGCATTTATCACATTGTATGGTGGCAGTGTAATTTATTTTAATCTTTCTCCTGATGTATTACCTGTATGGATGAATCTAAAGAAACGGGCAGGGATGAGGTTCTGATGTGCGATGTACGATGTTTGAATACGTGGTAATTTAAAAAAATTGTAAGTTATATTTCAATTTTTAATTCTTATTTGTCTAGTCCAATTTTATCCTAATCATTCTGCACTCTTCCGCCGCCAATATATCTCCTGGAAAAATAGTTATCTGAAAGGCTGCTTATCATTACTCCCCTGCTCACTGATGAATGAACAAAACGGCCGTTTGCAAGGTACACTCCCACATGTGATACGCCTCCCTTGGTGTTAAAGAAAACAAGATCGCCTTCCAGCAAATCATCTTTACTTATATGTTCACAATGTCTATATTGTTCCCTGGCCGTACGGGGTAACAGCAGGTTATATACCGCCGACAATAAATTGTCCGTAAAGGCGCTGCAGTCAATCCCTTTTTTTGTATTGCCGCCCATTCTGTAGCGGGTTCCATACCAGTTTTCAATAAATTGATACAGCGTAATATTCTTAATTGTTTCTACTGCTACATCAAGCATCATAGCATATTTAACCTGCCACCGCGATAATTTTTCTATCTCCTCTATCCTTGAAATCCCTGGTACATTTATACCTTTTTTTGATGAGGACCCAATCTTTGCAAATGCGGTTGAAAGCATACTCACTGAAGGTATAAAAGAAATACTTTCTATAAACTTTGGGGCTGATGAAGTCTCCTCGTTAGTGATATGGATATTATCAATACCCATCTGTGCTTTTATCAACCGGGGAATACTGCAAAAAATAAACAGCAGAAAATTTGTTATTATTTTTTTCATGATAGATTTTTTGATTTACGGGATACAAATCCTTTAATTAAAAGAAAGATATGCCAGGGTAAAATGTAAAATAAAAACCGGTAAAATTAAGATCGTTAAGCTCTTTGGTATATTAGTCGGTTAATGAAAAAATTTTATAGATGCGCAAAGGTAATAGTCTGAATCTAAAAAATCCTACTTCATCTGATCTTTTTTGTCTTGCGTTTATTATAACGCACCAGCCTCATTACTATTGTTTCATGTGTTGCCCCGTAATTTATTAAAAATGAAATTCTTTATATGTTTGAAAATCCGTAATCTCCTGGATATAAGTTTCCCATTCACAAAATACAGTCAGGCTTATTCACATATCCTTGCTATTGCAAATGGATAGACAAAGATTTATCTTGTCAGGAATTATTTATTCTTAACCAAAAAAAAATCTTATGAACACAAAAAAATTTCTTATCGGAGGATTAGTTGGGGGCATTGTTTATTTTTTTCTTGGCTACTTATTTTATGGAATTTTGCTTACCGATTTTTTCCATAATAATGCCGGCACAGCCACCGGCGTAGACAGGCCCATGGATCAATTAATATGGTGGTCACTGATTTTGGGAAATGTGTTGTCAGGCTGTCTTTTATCGTATGTTTTTGTTAAGTCAAACGTCAGTTCTGCCGCTTCAGGACTCGTAACCGGCGCAGTTATTGGATTGCTTGCGTCCGCCGCTTACGATTTTGTTTCGTACGGCGTGGCTAACCTTATGACCACGGCAGGAGTTCTTGGTGACGTTGGTACATTTACAGTAACGTCGGCTATTGCCGGAAGTATTGTAGGTTGGGTATGCGGGCTTATAGGTAGAACCTCGGTTGCCAATTAATATGTAATATTTTTAAGCAGAGCCATGAGGTGAATGGCTCATGCTTTTTTAATAAACTTTTAAAGAGAAGTACTTCCAAAAAAGTGATTGTAAGCCTTGAAAGATTTTCTGCAGATAGCAACCCATGCTTACTACCTTGTGCCCACGTGCACTGCTTTACCACCTTCAAACTGAATCTCCAATAGCTTTTCACTCTCCACTATTTCGGCAACTATCTTCCTGGTTTTTGTATCTATCACATCCCCGGAGGAGGCATAGGCATACTGCCCATCAACACTAAAAGTGATCCATCCATTGCGGTGATTTAGTTTAATATCTGCAATTTGCCGGTGAGGCGTGGTGGTGCAATCAAATACATGTATATACTCTCCGGCATCATCACTTAGCCATATCTCTTTTTGATCAGGCGTAATATTTATCCCATGACTGGTGGTAAGGTGGCTGCCACGAAGTTTTTCGAAGCTTTTTACATCAACACGGCCAATCCTTTTACCGGTTTTTACATCACCGATTTCATAACCCAAAATTCCATCAAGGTTAACATAAGCGTAATGATCATCTGCCGAAATCGTAAAGGGACGGATACCTTTTGGCCCGTTGTGTTTTTTTTGTGTCCAGCTCCATGGATCATCCGGATTTGGTTCAAAAGGGCCTACAGTTGATATGATCTTTTGTTTATAAGTATCTGCCACATAAAGATTTTCATTACCGAGCGCCGCCAGGTACATGGTTTTCCCATCTTTACTGCACCAGGTGTTGTGAGGATTGCCATAAGGTATTTCGATTGTAGCTATTACCTTACGCAGATCAGTATCTATTATATCCCAATACCTGCTATATCTCTTCGGCATGTAGATATATTTGCCATCAGGTGTTATTCCGGGACTATCAGGGTAGCCGGGAATATATAATGTCCAGTCGATTTTTTCTGTTTTTAGATCAACACATACCAGTTGATCATTTACGTATGAACTCAGGTACAGTTTGTTACGAACAGGATCGGCGCAAATACCTTTAAACTCCCCCGTACCGGGAACTTCAAACTTTCTTACCAGCTTGTGTTTATTATTTATATCATAAACATAAACCCAACCCTGGTCTTCGGCTACATAGAGAAGACGTTCTGCGGGAGGCTTATTGGTAAACCATGAGAGTAGAATAACAAGCAGAATTTGCAACATGAAAATTTATTTTGAGAAAAGGTATTTGGAAGGTATGCAATTAATTGTATGTTTCTTTAGCGCCGAACGACATTTTGCAGGGTTAATAACTTAAAACAAAGTTTATAATTTCAGGAAGGTATTTGATTAACCCCAAATAGATAAGAAAATAAATGAAAGGATATTATCAGGTTTACAAATTAAGTTGTAAAAAAAAGGGGCCGAATTGAAATACGCCCCCGCTTTATATCCAATATTCTATGAAAAACCGAGTTTAGGTATTCTGAATAAATACCAATTATTTTAAAAATTATTTTTTGAGTTTACTCCTTTATACGTTTGATTAGCAAAGTTTCGGATAACCGGAAAATAAAACAACAGGTGATTTAGTACGACAATCCTATATTTTAAGCATAGCCTTTACTGGCAGCACTTTCAAAGGAATTTTAAAAAATGTAAAAATAAAAATAGGGTAAAAATACTTTACGTGTTAAGTAGAAATACTATGGAGACAAATGCTACAGCCTCGTAATAATACGTCAACCGCCAAGTGATATTACAAGGACCTGTAAAATATAAACAAAAGTGATTAGCTGGCATGCTGTAACAATGGCTGGGCTAATTACAATTAATGAACCTTGTAAATTTTTGTAATAGGCCCGGGGTTTTATTATTTATGATTACCGGCAGAATTTTATGAAATATAACAGTGTTTTATTGTTACGTGCGTTTTACCCGGAACATAAAAAATTGGCTATTTTTATCAATATAACTTTCGGTAAACAATTAAGGCATAACCATGAATTATAAAATAGTTGGTTTCACCTCTTTATTTGTTGTCTTTTTTAGCTGTGGATGTATTTTAAATATTTTAGCGCAAACCAATTGCGACACCTCATTAACTAAGTTATCTGCCGGCCCTTTAGGCTACAAAGACAGGGGTGACCGTTGTGAAGGAATTTACATTAAAGAAGTTGGCAGCACAACTTTACAGGTGGTCTCATTAACTGAATATTTCGGGCAATATAATTTAAAGTCGGGCAAGCCTTTAACGATTACCTGGAACAATCCTCCCGGAAATAACTATGTGAGCTTACGTGCGCAAGGGCTAAGGCGAAAACTTTATTACAGAATGGACACATATCAGCCTGCCAAAAAAATGTTTTATAGCTGGCCCACTAATTTTCTTGCTTCATTAAATATCGCAAAAAGCGAAATTGGTGTTGCAGGCATATCCCAATATTCAGTAGGCGGACTTCAACGGAATATTTATATTCCATTACGGATCAGCCAGGAGAAGGAGAATATTCAAACAGGAATTTACAATCTTATTCTCCTGCCTGGAATAGAACTTAGCGAAGTATTCATTAGTATTGCTCCTTTGGCTGCAGATGGCCACCTGGGGAAATTTATTATGGATGGAAAGAAGTTGGGATACGGATATTATCCGGCGGAACGGGGTATTGCGATACCTGTTTCCGGCTTGAAGGAAAGTGGAATATATTATCTTGAGATTGGTGCGCAATTAAAAAATGGAGGCACATCCACAAAGGAAATCTGGTTCTATCACTCAAAAACCAATTGATTGTTTATTAAGCATTAATGTGAAAAGTGATAAGCAATATAAAAAAGACGAGCAACTTCAAAAATTACTGGATCAGTATATAATAAATTTATCGGAAGAAACAATTCAGTCTCAAGGGCATGTTTCAGAAAGTAAACTTGCGGAACTCAGCCGGCTTGAACACCTGGCTCATCTGAACAAATCAACATTGCCGCCACGTGCAAAAAAACGGTGGCCGGTGATAACTTTGCTGGCAGTTACTTTAATAATTGTAAGCTTATTACTGTTTGCCCGGGTTTCATCAACAGAGATCGAACTGGATCTGTCTCTTTCAGAAGTAAGTTTTAGATTACCAGAGGAGCAGGTGCTAACTAACGAAATCAGGCTTTCATCATTAGGGGTCTCCGGAATCCAGGAAATGGAACTACCCCGTTCGGCAACTAAAGAGGCGCAAATAATTCAAACATTAGAAAACAAAGGTTCGGCCATAAGATTGACTCCCGTAATTAATGATCAGCAAAATAATTCTGTTACACTAGCCGCTATTATATTACCTGCCCGTTCACGTATAAATATAAGCCCGGGAGAAATTCCGCAACAATATCGCTTATCCATTAGAAGTGAGCAAATGGATTTACGTGCTGCTGTTGATGGTATAATAGAAATGGCGCAAGCAGGAGCTCCTCCGGAGCAGGCTAATTTTCTAAGTCCCAAAACAATTGTTTTCAAATCCGGATCAGAAGAAATAAACCTGGATATGAATTTTCTCACCGGCACAAAAAGCATATTTCCCAGGCAGCTTCTGGCAGATAGCCTTTCGCTGTTTAATGTAGATGAACATTCCAATGCCGATAACACCAATACTATAATACGACATGTATCAACGGTTTTATCCGGAACCCTGTATTTTGAATCATTAGGAGGAAAAGAAAAGCAGCTTCGGCCGGCACAGGAAATTCGTTTTGAATCCTCAACAGGAGAAATTAGAACGCTTGACTTTAAAGATGATCACATTGCGTTAACTTTTCATGGCACTGTTCAGGGCATGACTACAGGAGGTGATAAAAATCGTGTCAGCCTCATGCCTACTTATCTCGAATGGCTGAGCGCACGCCACGGACTTTCCCTTTTATGGGGTACAACGTTATATTTTTTCGGATTATTAGTAAGCATAGCAGGCTGGTGGAGGGCTAAACAATGATAACATTTAATCGCAGATTTTGTAAAAAGTTTACACACTTAGTTTTTTATCTGGGTATGATAGTGATGTACCCCTCAATGCTTATTGCCCAGGATAGTGAGCCTGATTTTGATGTTGCATTGGAGAAAACAGCACAATTAATCGTGATGCTTAAAGCTGATTATGACGGAGTAGATGAATTTGGGGCAGGCATTATATTTGGTCGCCAAAAAGACCGTTTATTAATTGCCACTGCTTACCACATTCTTCACAGGGGGGCTTCAAAATCCGGCAGGATATTTATTTCGCTTAAAGCATTACCTGATAAATTTTTGGAAGCAACACTATTGAAACATAGTGATGATGGCGGATCAGATCTGGCAGTGATACAAGTAAATAATTTGGCTACACAAGGTTTCAATGTGTGTTCGCTTTCATTTGATCGTTTGGGTAATGTGGCGGATTTAAAGAGAAGAGATTCTGTTTACCCGGTAGGCAACCCAAATGGAGTTCCATGGGCAATTCCTCCGGAGGCAGATAAGGTCTCTCAGATCAATGGAAATAGTATTGTATTCCAGTCTGCTTTTATCAGCAGCGGACATTCCGGCGGAGGTCTGCTTGATAAAAACGCAACGCTTGTTGGAATGACTATTGCTGATCAGCCGCCCTTTGGAAGAGTGATAAGTATAGATGCCGTTTTAAAACAGGTGAAGCTTTGGGGATACCCGGTTCAGCTTGGTAGTGTTTTACCTGAAGGAATTAAGCCACTTCATGCGGCCGCAGAAAAAGGAGATTCAAATGCCATCAAAAACCTCCTGGAGATTTGCGGAGGCAATGTGAATGCTACAGATAGCCATAGTGCGACGCCACTTCATTATGCCGCACATAACG
>JBDSFG010000272.1:0-10082 GCA_039919615.1 Ginsengibacter sp.
CTGTACGGCCCGATTGAGCGTGCATGCATTTTATCATCAACCATGTGGTGTAATTTGATAATATAAATGATACCAACCGTTGCTTTCTGATCGAATCGATCCCCGGTTTCCCCATCATACAAATAGGTATGACCAAATGTTGGAAGACCTGCCTTCGCAACCTGCTCAGCGATTTCATCTACCGAAGCACCATCAAAGATTGGAGTAGCAAATCTTTTATCAAGCTTTTCACCGGCCCATCCAAGAACTGTTTCGTAAATCTGGCCAAGGTTCATACGGCTTGGTACGCCTAATGGATTAAGTACAATGTCAACAGGAGTTCCATCTTCAAGAAAAGGCATATCTTCTGCACGAACTATCTTAGCTACTATACCCTTATTTCCATGACGACCAGCCATCTTATCTCCTACTTTAAGCTTACGCTTAACAGCCAAATAAACCTTCGCTAATTTCAATACACCCGCAGGTAATTCATCACCAATTGAGATGTTGAATTTCTCTCTTTTATATCTGCCTAATTCTTCGTTGTACTTGATATTATAGTTATGCAACAAAGTATTGATATGATCATCAATTTTGGAATCATTTGTCCATCCTAGCGGATTTACATTTTGATAATCAATACTACCTAAATTTTTTGATGTGATCTTTGCGCCTTTACCAATAAGCACTTCACCAAAGTTGTTGCTAATGCCCGCTGAATTTTTATCTTTTAACAGAGTGAGCAACTTGCTTATCAATACTTCTAAAAGATCGGCTTCATTCTTTTCGTGTGTTTTTTCTATCTTCTCTAATGATGCTTTTTCTTTAACCTTTCCTGTTTTATCTTTCTTAGCTCTTTGAAATAATTTTTTATCAATTACCACACCTTCAGTTCCGCTCGGAGCTTTAAGAGAAGCATCTTTTGCATCACCGGCTTTATCTCCAAATATTGCTCTTAGTAATTTTTCTTCCGGAGTAGGATCACTTTCGCCTTTAGGAGTGATCTTACCAATTAGGATATCGCCTTCTTTCACATGAGCACCAATTCTGATCACACCATTCTGATCAAGATCTTTCGTAGCTTCCTCACTTACGTTAGGGATATCCGGCGTTAATTCCTCTTCACCCAATTTAGTATCTCTAACTTCTAATTCAAATTCATCGATATGTATAGATGTAAACAGATCTTCTTTAACTACTTTCTCACTTATTACAATAGCATCTTCAAAATTGTAACCTTTCCATGGCATGAAAGCCACTTTAAGATTGCGCCCGAGAGCAAGCTCACCATCTTTGGTGGCATAACCCTCAGTTAAGAAATCACCTTCTTTTACAGTCTGTCCTTTTTTAACAGCAGGACGAAGATTAATACATGTTGCCTGGTTGGTTTTGATAAACTTTGTAAGCTTATACACTATAAGATCTTCTTCAAAACTTACCAGCTTTTGTGTCGGGTTCCTGTTATAACGAACATGAATTTCATTAGCATCAACAAACTCTACCACCCCGTCTCCGTCAGAATGAATTTGTATTCTTGCGTCACGGGCAGCCTTTGCTTCAAGACCAGTTCCAACAATTGGCACCTGCGGAAGAATTAATGGAACGGCCTGCCGTTGCATGTTTGAGCCCATTAAAGCACGGTTGGCATCATCATGCTCAAGGAAAGGAATCAGAGAAGCACTTAACCCTACGATTTGATTAGGAGCGACATCCATATATTCAACTTCACCTTTATCCAAAATGGGGAAGTCGCCGGTTTGACGTGATTTGACTTTATCTTCCGTGAAATTTCCCTTTGCATCAACACCAACATTAGCCTGTGCAATTTTCTTTGTATCCTCTTCTTCTGCACTTAAGAAGGTTACCTTTTTCATATCCACTTTACCATCACTTACTTTATGGTAAGGTGTTTCTATAAAGCCCATTTCATTTATTTTGGCATGCACACAAAGTGTAGATATCAAGCCAATGTTTGGGCCTTCCGGCGTTTCAATAGTACAAAGACGACCGTAATGAGAATAGTGAACGTCACGAACTTCAAAGCCTGCTCTCTCCCGACTTAAACCTCCCGGGCCTAGTGCAGAAATACGGCGCTTATGTGTTATCTCTGACAATGGATTTGTCTGATCTAAGAATTGTGATAACTGTGATGTACCAAAAAATGAATTGATAACTGAAGATAATGTTCTTGCATTAATAAGATCAACAGGCGTAAAAACTTCATTGTCTCTAACATTCATTCTTTCACGAATGGTACGAGCCATACGGGCAAGACCAACACCAAACTGGGCATACAATTGTTCACCCACCGTTCTTACTCTGCGATTACTTAAGTGATCAATATCATCGATTTCACTTTTAGCATTGGTTAATAACACCAGATATTTTATGATAGCAATTATATCTTCTTTGGTTAATACCTTCTTCTCAATTGGATAATTTAATCCAAGCTTACGGTTGATTTTATAACGACCGACTTCGCCTAAATCATAACGCTTGTCACTAAAAAATAATTTGTCAATAATACCTCTTGCTGTTTCATCATCAGGTGCATCAGCGCCGCGAAGCTGGCGATAAATATGCTGAACTGCTTCGATCTCACTATTAGACGTATCCTTATTTAAGGTATTATAAATTATTGCATAATCGCCACTTACTTCCTCTCTTTGAATAAAAACACTTTTCACACTCAATTCAAGGATCATAGCTATATTCTCTTCATCTAAAATTGTATCTCTTTCCAATACAATTTCATTTCTTTCAAGGCTAACCACTTCACCGGTATCTTCATCCACAAAATCTTCAACCCAACTACGGAGTACACGTGCGGCAAGTCTCTTGCCTACTTGGTGGTTTAATGTTTTTTTATCAGCTTTAACCTCTTCAGCCATTCCGAATAATTCAAGAATATCTTTATCTGTTTCAAAGCCTATTGATCTTAATAATGTTGTAACAGGAAACTTTTTCTTACGATCAATGTAGGCATACATGACATTATTGATATCGGTAGCAAATTCCATCCAGGCACCTTTAAAAGGTATAACCCTTGCAGAATATATTTTTGTGCCATTTGGATGAACCGATTGACCAAAAAATACGCCGGGCGAACGGTGTAACTGGCTAACTACTACCCTTTCTGCCCCATTAATAACGAAAGTACCACGGGGCGTCATATAGGGAATATTGCCAAGGAAAACATCCTGGACAATAGTTTGAAAATCCACATGCTCTTCATCATTACAACTAAGGCGAAGCTTGGCTTTTAGAGGAACGGCATAAGTTAATCCTCTTTCAATACATTCTTCAATTGTATAGCGTGGCGGGTCAACGAAATAATCAAGAAACTCTAAAACGAAGATGTTTCGGGTATCTGTAATAGGAAAATTTTCCTTAAACACACGAAATAAACCTTCGACATTTCTTTTGTCGGGTGTTGTTTCTAACTGGAAAAAATCTCTAAAAGATTGTATTTGAATCCCTAATAAATCAGGGGTCTCTGCCAAATGTTCAATTTTCCCGAAATTGATTCTTTGTGCAGGAGCTACTTTAGTTGAAGCCATATTGTAATTAAGACGTTTAAAGTGTAGAAGTCCTAAAACCGGGCAGAAACAGGCGTAAAGCCACTAACCCAAAATTAAAGGAGTGCAAAAGTAAGGAATTTAAACAAATAATTTTTAAATCCTGATAAATTTAAGAATTTAACTTATAAGTAAAAGGTCAGAGATTGCTCCCTAACCTTTACAGCCTCTTTCGAAAACAGTATTATTGAACTTCAACATCGGCGCCTGCATCAGCAAGTTTAGCCCGTATTTCTTCGGATGTTGCTTTATCAACGCCTTCTTTAATAGGTTTTGGAGCACCATCAACCAGGTCTTTCGCTTCTTTTAAGCCAAGGCCTGTGATCTCTTTTACTATCTTAACAATTCCTAGTTTATTAGCACCAGGTGACTTAAGAATTACATTGAAAGATGTTTTTTCTTCAACAGCGGCAGCACCTGCTCCGTCACCTGGAGCTGCAGCTACTGAAACTGCTGCTGGTTCTATGCCATATTGTGTTTTTAGAAATTCAGCCAATTCCTGAACTTCTTTAACTGTCAAGCTTACTAAGTTTTCTGCGAGTGTTTTTACGTCTGCCATGTGATTAATTTTTTCCACCTTCTTAGCCCTTATCAGAACTCCGGCGGAGTTTTTTAAAAAAATTGTTTATGCCTTTGTTTAAACCGTCCGGCCAGGTTATTATTAATATTCAATTTATACTTAAACTTCTGCGGGTGCCGATTCAGGAACAGCTTCTGTTGTCGGTTCAGGCCTGTTTTGCAAAGCCCCTAAAACACGCTGTATTGGGGACTGTAAAAGTGATATAACCTCTCCTATCAATTCATTTTTAGTTTTGATCTTAGTTAATGCAATTAACTGATCATTGCCCATAAAAACATCTCCATTTAAAAAAGCCGCTTTTAAAACAGGTTTCTCCCCATTAATTTCTTTTCTGAAACTGCTGATGATCATTGCAGGCTCTTTCGGGCTTTCGCTAAACATAAGCGCCGTTACTTTATGCAACGAGTCAAACACACCTGCATATTTTTGACTGTCCAAACTTTCTAATGCCTTTTTTATAAGCGTATTCTTTGCTACTTTCATCTCCACTTGTTTATTGAAACAATGGCGACGTAAATTGGTTACCTGAGCCACTGACAAGCTTTCAGTATCTGTAATATAAAAGTTGCTATACTGCTCAAACTTACTTTTAAGAACCTCTATAACTTCCTGTTTTTGTCCTTTAGTCATAACAATTATTTTTTGCCCAAAAATATGAGCCTATTTTTTAACTCTGTACTGATTTAGTATCTACCGAAATACCAGGACTCATGGTGCTTGCCATACTCAGAGCCTTTAAATATATACCTTTCGAAGTTGACGGTTTCAATTTCATGATAGCATTTATTAGTTCCTGGCTGTTTTGTTCAATTTTATCAGCACCAAAACTTACACGGCCTATAGAAGCATGGATAATTCCTACTTTATCTACCTTAAATGCAATTTTGCCGCCTTTAACGTCATTAACTGCGGCAACGACATCATTAGTTACAGTTCCAGTCTTTGGATTTGGCATTAAATTACGAGGACCTAACACTTTACCCAATCTTCCTATCTTAGGCATAACAGAGGGTGTTGCGATGATTACATCAACGTCTGTCCAGCCACCTTCAATTTTAGCAATAAATTCATCTAACCCCACAAAGTCAGCGCCGGCTGCTTTAGCAGCTTCTTCTTTATCAGGAGTACAAAGAACTAATACTTTTTTTGTTCTGCCAGTGCCATGCGGAAGCGATACAGTTCCACGAACAGCCTGATCTGCTTTTTTAGGGTCAACACCTAAACGGATATGTAAATCAACAGAGCTATCAAACTTTGTTGTATTAACTTCTTTTACTAAAGTTGAGGCTTCTTTAAGGGAGTAAATTTTGTTTTTATCAACCTTAGTATTTGCAACTTTTCTTTTTTTAGTGATCATTTTCTAAGTTTACAGGTTGATAAATTATTTGTCCCAGGGAGCTTTACCATCAACAGTTAAGCCCATACTGCGTGCAGTACCAGCGATCATGGTCATAGCTTTCTCAAGGCTAAATGCGTTAAGATCTGCCATTTTATCTTTGGCGATTTCCTCAACCTGAGCCCAGCTAACCTTACCAACTTTATCACGATTAGGCTCTTTGCTTCCACTCTGAATTTTAGCCGCATCTTTTAACTGAACTGCGGCAGGGGGAGTTTTAATTATAAAATCGAATGATTTATCTCCGTAAACTGTAATAAGTACTGGAAGTACCTTACCCATTTTATCCTGGGTTCTTGCATTAAATTGTTTGCAGAACTCCATAATGTTTATACCTTTTGAACCCAAGGCAGGTCCTATTGGCGGAGCAGGATTGGCCTGGCCTCCTTTACATTGGAGTTTAACGTAGGCGGTAATTTCTTTTGCCATGTAAAAATTTTTTGGTTTTAGCGTCCTTCGATCCCGATAAGTATCGGAACAGAACTCCCAACAATAAATAAATTCTTAAGAACTTTTTTGGGAGGGCGAAGGTAGGGAAATTATTATTATTGCAAGAAGTTTTAATATTAATTAAAAATTAAACAACTACTTTCTGAGAAGCTAAGACGAATCTTATCTCACTATAAGAAATATTCTCGGGTAAATTATCTTTTAAGGTTTTATGATTTGTAATTCCATAAGATTTTGCGGCCTCCGTTATAAGAAGTTGCTTTTCCGATGTCACCATTTTATTTAAATCAATATCCCCATTACCTACATACCATGCAAGGTGCCCTTCAATTGTACTAACGGCAAAATTTCTTTCTTTGGCAATTTCAGTAACAGATTTTCCTTCTTTGAATAAATTATAAGAAAGTGATTTTGTATCTGTTTTTGTTTCAGCTCCATTTTGCTTTCGGTCCCTTTTGGGATTTTCCTCTTTTGCGGCCATACTTGTTTTAAGATTATTCCTGGTGCAATATTCTTCCACTGCCAGTAAAATATCATCACCGTATTTATCAACTTTCGCTTTGCCGAAGCCACTTATCCGCAACAAATCTTTTTTATGTAATGGCAAATAAGTAGCTATTTCTGTTAAGGTTGTTTTGGCGGCAACCATATAAATCGGCATATTGGTTTTTTCGCAAATCTTATCCCGCCATTGTTTAAGTGAATCATAAAGCTCAACATTTGAAACTTCAGCATTAACTTGCTTTTTGCCACTTGCGTAGCAGGAGATATTAAACTTTGGCTGGGCAAACTTTAATTTATGCTGAAGAAAAGACGTAACTGAAAACGGTTGTTTGCAATATTGCAAAAAATAATTTGTTACATATACAGCAAGTACTAACTGATTCAAATATTCATTAATTATGTTGGCAGCCCCTCTGTGTTCTGTAATTAGCGGATGATTTTGCACAGACGATTGGTAAGTCGAAAATTTTGGCGCAAAATATAAGGCTGCATCGTTTATTCTTTTTTGTAACGCCGGGTTATTTTCAACCATTGACTCTTGTTTCATTAATTCCGCAATTCGTGAGATAAATTTTAAACCGTGCGTCCTATCTATCATAAATTCACTTGTAAGATTTTCTATCCAAACAACGCATTCTTTATTGAGCTTATCCTTGTGTTCTTTTATTTGAAAAGACAAAACATCAAACACACTCTTCATTTCATTAAAAGAAAAAATTTCTTGCAATAATTGTTGTGTAAAAATTTGTCTTGCACCCTTAAATCTTTCTGCCAGTGAACCCTTATGAGTTAAAGCCTGCTGTCCCTTAATAACACTTTCGTTACTGTAAATAGCTGCTGACGGGATTTTTGACAAGAGAATAATACCATTAAGATTTGTACAACGGCTTAAGGCAACATAAACCTGTCCGCTGCTGAAGGCTGCACCTGCATCTATCATAACCTTATCAAACGTAAGCCCCTGGCTTTTATGAATGGTGATTGCCCAGGCAAGCCTTAACGGAAACTGTGTAAATGTTCCTAAAGTCTCCTGCTGTAATTTCCCATCAGTTCTGTCTAAAACATACCGTGAATTTTCCCAGGTTTCCTGCGAAACTGAGATAGCTGTTCCTTCACATTCAACAATTATTTCTTCATCTGTTAAAGATTTTACTACTCCGATTTTTCCGTTAAAATATCTTTTTTGGGTTACATCATTTTTAAGAAACATTACCTGGGCGCCAACTTTCAAGATCAGGCAACCTTCAGCGGGATAATTATTCTCAGGAAAATCATCTTCTATCATCGCCTCATATTTATAGGATGGTGATAATAATTTTTGTAACTCACGGCCATTGATCTGGTCTGCCTGGTTATTGTGAGAAGTAAGCGTAATATATTTCTCTTCAAATGAAGGACGAAATGAAGGATTATACCGGAGATGCAGCTCCTCAAAATCATCTGCTGTCATATCGTTATTGCGGACTTTATTAAGCAAGCCAATAAATGAATCTTCTTTTTGCCTGTAAATTTTATTTAACTCAATTAGCAAAGGCATTTGTTGTTTAATAACATTGCTGTCAAAAAAAAACGGGGAAGAATAATACTCCTGCAAAATATTCCATTCATGGGGCCGGGCTACTGGTGGCAATTGGTATAAATCACCAATGCATAGAAGTTGAATTCCGCCGAAAGGAGTATTATAATTTCTTCGTACCGATTTTAAAATGGTATCAATAGCATCTATAACATCGCAGCGTACCATGCTTATTTCATCAATCACCAGCAATTCAATCCTGCGAAGCAATTGTTGCCGTTGCTTATTAAACCGGATTTTTGCCAACAGTTCATCCCTGTTATTTTTGGTAGGCAGAAATGGATGAAACGGCAATTGAAATAAACTATGTAAAGTAACCCCGCCGGCATTTATAGCGGCTACCCCGGTAGGCGCTGCAACAACAATATTTTTAGAACAATTTTCTTTTAAATACTTTAAAAAAGTTGTTTTGCCAGTTCCAGCTTTTCCGGTAAGAAAAATATTTTCGCTTGTTTCTGTGACAAACCTATAAGCAAGATCAAATATTTCATTTCGCTCTATTAAATTAATATTTTGCATAAGAATCCTGACACAAGTACTACGGTGATGAATTACACTAATTTACTTAATTGGATGCAACTTCCTAGCTTTTTTCAAGATATCATCATAACATAAAAAGCTATCTCAAAAATTTTTAATGAGACAGCTTCTTAAATTAATTTACCAGGTTATTTATTACCCTAATTTTTCTACCTGCATATAATTTAGCTCTACAGGTGTTGCTCTTCCAAATATTTTAACCTGAACTTTAAGTTTTTTCTTTTCATCATTTACTTCTTCGATTACGCCATTAAAATCATTGAAAGGCCCGTCAATTATCTTAATAGTTTCGCCAACAATAAACGGTTCGCTCATTTTAATACCTCCGGCTTCAGCCATCTCATCTACTTTACCAAGCATTTTATTAACTTCTGCTTTACGTAAACAGATGATGTTCCCTTTTGAACCTTTTCCATCAGTTAAAAAGTGCATTACATTGCTTATGTTACTGAGATGCTGAATTATCTCATCAGATAATTTTCCATCAGCAACCTCTATCATAATATATCCGGGATAAAAGTTTCTTTCCCTCATTACCTTTTTGCCGTTCAATACTTTATAAACTTTTTCCACAGGAAGAAATACCTGCTTGATTATTTTATCCCAGCCATTGCGTATTATATCCTTGTCAAGATACTCTTTTGTTTTACGTTCTTTGCCGCTCACTACACGCAATACATACCATTTAGTTTCCTTTTCTTCAGGAGCTGGAGCTGGTACATCTTGCCCTAAAAGCGTATCTGGCAGCGCTTCACCCTCACTGGCCTCTCCACTCTCATCATTATCATCTATACTTTCGTCATCGTTTTCCACGTCATCAAAATCTTCAACTTCCGCATCCTGCTCAATAATATCCTTATTTTCCGCTTCAGTAGTTTCTGACAAGGAATTGGCTTCTTTATTTGTTTCGTCTATGTTAACTATTTGTTCCATCTTATTTGAATAAAGAGTATATAAATTTTAAAACACCGTTAATGCCAAAATCCATTAATGCGACAATAGCAGTAATAACCAGTGTAGCAACTAGTACAATCATGGTAGATTGCTGCAATTGCTCCCAATTTGGCCAGAGTACTTTCTCACTCATCTCTTTGTAAGAGTCTTTAATGTATGTTGAAATTTTATTCATGATTATTTTTTTATATTACAACTAATGACAGCACGGGCACAAGGATTCGAACCCTGATCAAAGGTTTTGGAGACCTCTATTCTACCGTTGAACTATGCCCGTAGAAAGCTAAAAGCTATTCCGAGACTATCGGAACAGCTTTTAGAGTATATCGCAAATATATAAAATCCTTTGCAAAGCCTTAGAGCAAGCCTAAGCTTTAGCAATTTGTTATTTTAAAATCTCAGTAACCTGGCCGGCACCAACTGTTCTGCCACCTTCACGAATCGCAAATTTTAATCCTTTTTCCATTGCAATTGGCTGAATCAACTTAATAGTAAGATTGGTATTATCACCAGGCATTACCA
>JBDSFG010000384.1:0-7648 GCA_039919615.1 Ginsengibacter sp.
GAACGATCACTGACGCCAGTGGCCGTACATTAAGCGGACAAACTTTAGAAGCTTTCTATATTTCTGTATCACATGCCAGGCCATTAAGCATTGGATTAAATTGTGCATTAGGCGCAAAAGAAATGAGACCACACATTGAGGAGTTGAGCCAGATCGCCAACTGTTATACATCAGCTTATCCAAATGCAGGTTTACCAAATGCTTTCGGCGAATATGATGAGCAACCTCATGAAACGGCACATATCATTGAAGAGTGGGCGGCGGAAGGTTTTGTAAATATTGTTGGCGGCTGTTGTGGTACTACGCCAGATCATATCCGGCATATTGCAGAACAGGTTAAAAAATATAAAGCGAGAGAGTTGCCGGCAATGGAAGAAGAGCTCGTCTAAAGGAACGTTTTTCACAATTTATAATTAATCAAGCAGTGATAAATATGCAGAGTTTTTAAGGTGACATATTGCGACCTTAAACAGGAGAATAAATTTTATTTAAAAGAATTAATAATTATGTCTGTTGCAACAACTATATCTCCGTATTTACGCCTTGCGGGCCTTGAGCCTTTAATAGTTCGTCCTGAAACAAATTTTGTGAATGTAGGCGAACGTACAAATGTTACCGGATCAAAAAAATTTGCAAGATTAATACGGGAGGATAAATATGAAGAAGCGCTTTCTGTTGCACGGCAGCAGGTGGAAAGTGGCGCCCAGATTTTAGATGTAAATATGGATGATGCATTGCTTGATGGTGAAAAGGCAATGAGCACATTTTTAAACCTATTGCAGGCTGAGCCGGATATTGCGAAGATCCCTGTCATGATAGACTCTTCTAAATTCTCGATCATCGAAGCAGGGTTAAAATGTGTTCAGGGAAAATGCATAGTAAATTCTATTTCGATGAAGGAAGGGGAAGAAAAATTTGTTGAACAGGCATTTATCTGCAAAAGTTATGGTGCTTCAGTTATTGTAATGGCTTTTGATGAAAACGGGCAGGCAGATACCTTAGAAAAGAAAGTGAATATTTCCGCAAGAGCTTATAAAATTCTTACTGAAGAAGTTGGTTTTGATCCGCAGGATATAATTTTCGATCCAAACATCTTTGCCATTGCTACCGGCATTGAAGAACATAATAATTATGGAGTTGATTTTATAGAAGCTACAAGAATCATCAAGCAAAAAATGCCACTTACCAAAGTGAGCGGTGGCGTAAGCAACGTCTCTTTCTCATTTCGTGGTAATGAGACGGTGAGAGAAGCAATGCATTCCGTATTCCTGTATTATGCAATAAGAGCCGGTATGGATATGGGCATTGTAAATGCAGGCCAGCTCGTTATTTACGACGATATTGAACCACAACTAAAAGAGTTGTGTGAGGATGTAATACTAAACCGGGATTCCGAAGCTACAGATAAATTGCTTGCATTTGCTGAAACAGTAAAGGCAAAAGGCAAAGTTGAAATTAAAGATGAATTATGGAGAAGCGAACCTGTTGAAAAACGCTTAAGCCATGCACTGGTAAATGGAATTACAGATTTCATTGATGCAGATACGGAAGAGGCAAGAGTAAAATATCCAAAACCTCTGGATGTGATCGAAGGCCCTTTAATGGACGGGATGAATATAGTTGGAGACCTTTTCGGAAGTGGGAAAATGTTTTTACCGCAGGTGGTAAAAAGTGCGAGGGTTATGAAAAAAGCAGTTGCTGTTTTAACACCATATATTGAAGCGGAGAAGGAACTTCGCCGCCTTGCGCATATTGAAGCAGGGACGGTAAATGAAGAAGGAGCAGGCGCCGCAAAAATTTTGCTTGCAACCGTAAAAGGAGATGTACATGATATCGGTAAAAATATTGTTGGCGTTGTATTAGGCTGCAATGGTTATGATATCATTGATTTGGGAGTAATGGTTTCAGCAGATAAAATCTTACAAACTGCTAAAGAAAAAAATGTTGATATAATCGGATTAAGCGGTCTAATCACTCCTTCACTGGATGAGATGGTTCATATTGCCAGGGAAATGAAACGCCAGCAATTTGATCTTCCATTATTGATAGGCGGTGCAACCACTTCACGTATGCATACTGCGGTGCGTATTGCACCTGAATATGAAAATGGTGTGCTACATGTATTAGATGCATCCAGAAGTGTAACCGCAGCCGGAAGCCTGTTAAGTAAGGAGCAAAAGCCTGAGTTTTTAAAAAATATAAAAGCAGAATACGATAAATTAAGATTAGATTTTGGAAACAAGAAATCAGTAAAAAATTATTTGCCATTTGAAGAGGCGCAAAAAAACGGCGCAAAAATAAATTGGGAAAGTTTTACTCCGCTAAAGCCTTCATTTACCGGAATAAAAGCATTTGATGATTATGATCTTAATGAAATAGAAAAGTACATTGACTGGCAACCATTTTTTATTGCATGGGAATTACATGGAAAGTTTCCGCAAATTTTAAAAGACGCAAAAATAGGAAGTGAAGCAACAAAACTTTTTAATGACGCTAAAGGCCTTCTTAAAAAAATAATTGAAGAGAAGTGGCTAACTGCAAAGGGAGTTGTAGGCTTTTGGGAAGCAGAAAAAATTGCACCCGACACAATTGAAGTATCAAGCGAAAAAGAAAAAATAAGGTTAGAATTTTTGAGACAACAAATTAAAAAGGCTCCGGGCCAGGCAAACCAATCCCTGGCTGATTTTATAAAAGAAGGTCCTGATTTTATTGGAGCCTTTGCCGTGACAATCCATGGGATAGAGCCACATATAAAAAGATTTGAATCTGAACATGATGATTATAATAAAATAATTCTCCAGGCACTTGCAGACAGGCTGGCCGAGGCTTTCGCAGAATTACTTCATACCAGGACAAGGAAAGAACTTTGGGGATATGCAAAAGAGGAGCATTTGTCAACCGAAGAATTAATTGAAGAAAGATATTTGGGAATTCGTCCGGCGCCTGGTTACCCGGCATGCCCTGATCATACAGAAAAATATAAATTATTTGAATTATTAAACGCAACAGAAAATGCAGGTATTACTTTAACAGAATCTCTTGCAATGTATCCTGCATCATCAGTTTGCGGCTGGTATTTTGCTCATCCGGAAAGTAAATACTTTGGCGTTGGTAAAATATCTGATGATCAATTAAAAGATTATACGTCAAGAAAAGGAATGCATATTGAAGAAGTAACAAGATGGTTGAGGCCAATACTAGATTATTAAAAATCGCAGATGCGTATTATCTCATACAACGTTAACGGTATTCGGGCTGCAATCAAAAGAGGCTTTATAGAATGGCTTGCAACAGATCCTGCTGATATAATTTGTTTGCAGGAAGTGAAGGCGCAGATGAATGATATCCCCGTTAGTGCTATAGAAGCAACAGGATATAAGTCATATTGGTTTTGCGCTCAAAAGAAAGGCTATAGTGGAGTAGCTATTTTAACAAAAGGGGAAGCCAAAAACGTAATATATGGAAGTAGAATAGAGCAAAGTGATTTCGAGGGAAGGGTTATCCGTGCTGACTTTGGCGACGTTACTTTAGTGAATGCTTATTTCCCTTCCGGCACCAGCGGAGAGCATAGACAGGCTTATAAATATATATGGCTGGAAGAGTTTTTTGAATATCTTAATGAGCTAAAAAAGACAAGAAATAAACTAATTGTTTGCGGCGATTATAATATTGCTCATACAGAAATTGATATACATAACCCCGTAGCCAATAAAAAAACCACGGGTTTTTTACCTGAAGAAAGAGCCTGGTTTAGTAAATTTTTAGCCAATGATTTTGTGGATGGCTTCAGGCATTTAAATAAAGAATTAAATCAATACACATGGTGGAACGTTTTACGGCCCACTACCAGACTTGAGAATAAAGGCTGGCGAATTGACTATATAAATGTTACCCAAAATCTAAAAGATAGGATTAAGGATGTCAAAATTTATCCTGAAGTAAAACACAGTGATCATTGCCCTGTATACCTCGATATAAAAATTTAAAATGTTTGTTTACAACCTTACTGTAAAAGTTAATAATACAATTTTGCATAATTGGATACAGTGGCTAAAAGGAGAACATATACCGGAGGTAATGGCTACCAATTTATTCGTTGAAACCAAATTTTTAAAATTGCTTGAACCGGATGACTCAGAAGCTGCAACATTTACATTACAATGTTTTACTGATTCGAGAGAAAAATATAATAAGTACATCGCCATCTATTCAAATATTTTAACCGAAAAAGCATTGCAAAAGTGGGGCGATAATTTTATCAGTTTTGGAACCTTTATGCAAACTGTGCACTAATTGTGCAAAAAATAAAAACGATTATTTCTTATTAAGAAAATTTGCTTACTTTCCCTCAAATCCTTAGCTGTAAAGCATTTGCGGCGTTCTAATCTGAAACCCTTACTGGGACTGCTTTTCATAATGCTGAAGTCTGTTATATAGTAAATCATAATAGTAAGCTATGCTGTAGAAGCCTTGCTACATGCGGATTTTAGCATAAACAATGGCTTTAAAAAAACAACCAAATAATTTTCTTCCACATAAAAAGCCTATATATTTGCTGCTATTAAAAAATCAAACTATTTACTATGAACAAAGCTGAATTAATCACAAAAATTGCTGATGATGCGGGTGTTAATAAAACACAGGCAAATGCCGCGGTAGATTCCTTTGTAGAAGCCGTAACTAAAACCTTAAAAGGCGGAGGAAAAGTTACGCTCGTAGGTTTCGGAACCTTTTCTGTGAGCAAAAGATCTGCACGTAATGGCCGTAATCCTCAAACAGGTGCGGTTATTAAAATTAAAGCTAAAAAAGTAGCTAAGTTTAAAGCAGGTAAAGAATTATCGGGCAAGATTTAATGTTTGCTAAACTGCATTACAAAGCAAGATGCAATTGTGTCTTGCTTTTGTGTTTAACTCATGCTTGCTTTTTGAACTTGCACAGGTTTGAGCAATAAAATATTTTTAATAATTCAATATTAATTATGGGACGTGGTGATGTAAAAACCAAAAAAGGCAAAACGTTTAAAGGTTCTTTCGGAAAAATACGGCCTGCCAAACTTGTAAAAAAAACTGCAAAAAAGAAGGACGCCTGATTAGCGGTTTATTAAGGTGCTAATCTATTAATTTGCCACCCGGAATCGGCGGCAGTATATTGAATACGATCGTGAAGGCGTCCAGGCCTTCCCTGCCAGAATTCTATAGCAGAAGGTTTAATAATGTAACCTCCCCAATATTCAGGCCGTGGAATAGTTGCATTATTAAACACATTGCGGTAGTGCTCAATGTTTTTTTGAAGAAATTCCCTGTCTTTTATCACGGTGCTTTGCGGAGAACCCCACGCTCCCAGGCGGCTGCTTTCAGGCCTCATAAAAAAATATTCATCGCTGTCTGCCTCACTTATTTTTTGCACGCTTCCTTCAATACGAACCTGCCTTTCTAATTCTTTCCAGAAAAATACCAGCGCAGCAAATGGATTTTGTTGTAACTCTTCTCCTTTTTTACTTTTATAATTGGTAAAAAAAATAAAGCCTTCTTCACCGAATCCTTTAAGCAATACGATTCTTGCGGATGGCTTACCGTTACTATTGGATGTGGCTAAGGTCATAGCATTGATTTCATCCCCTTCACTTTTTATTGCCTCATTCCACCACTTTTCAAATTGAATTAGTGGATCAGGCGATACCTCTTTTTCAGAAAGTTCCTGCTGAATATAATCTTTTCTTAGTTCGGCTATGTGTTTGTTAAATGCCATATAAGTAAAAGGTATATTTAAATATAAATCCTATATGGGGTGTTGGAAGTTCAAGCCTGCGTATCATTTTAAAGTTAGGTTTTTTGTAATAGTTGCTCAACAGTATTTTTTATTCCCAATTTTTCATATTCCGAGATCTCTAAAATACTTCCAAGTTCAGTTAATCTTTTTATTTTCTGTTCAAGTAAAATGTTCTGATCATTTATTTGATGAAGGCTGTTTGTGAGCATTTCTACTTCACTGCGCAACCTGATATTTTCTTTTTGCGTAAGTTCGTATTCAATATACCTGGATTTTTCATAATAAACCTGTTGCTCCAGTTCTCTTTCCCTTTCCCTTGCCCCTTCAATCTCATGCTGCAATTCATCAATGATATTTTGCAATGAATCAATTTCATTTACTTTTGATTCCATCTCACTTTTCACACCAGCCCAGTCAGTAATCTGTATCTCCAGTTCCTGCACTCTGTCTTTATTTTCCTGCAAAGTTTCTTTCACAAAATTCAAATTATCCTCTAACGCCTGCTTTTCTCGTCTTGTTTCATAGTATAGCTTTTCCCAGTCTTCGTCAGACTCATTCCACTTTGTTTCTTCATTAACATTACCTGCAGATTCCAGCGCCTCAACCTTTTTTTGCAGCTCGTTTAAACGATGAACATTTTGCAACGAATTCTCTTCTATTGATTTTAATTTTATTTTCAGGCTTAAAACATCTGGCTGCTGCAAAGCAGGGATAATGGTTCTTGTTAATTGTGGTGGTATGTTTGCGTTCTTTAAATTTGGCTTAGCAGATATTGATTTGTGAAGTGTTCGACTGCTTATAAAACTATAAACTCCAAATATTATGCAGGCAACTACCAATACCATTGATATAGTTAACCATATCCACATTAATTAAAAGTTTGTTTGAAAAATAAGGATATTATTTCATTAAAATTCAATCGCTGTTATTTTAATTTCACCAAATTAGTAAGATCAGATTATTTGCAGCTTATGGTATGAATGATTTAGTGAAGTTCAGGGCGGCCAGAAAGATGCCATCCGCATTTGGGCAGAACACTACGCGCCAACCAGCGTACCGACTTTTTCACCGGTTACAACACGCAATAAAGTGCCAGGTGTATTCATATCAAAAACAATTATGGGCAGTTCATTTTCCATACATAAAGTGAAGGCCGTCATATCCATTATCCTGAGATTTTTTGAAATGCATTCAAGAAAGGATATACTTTCATATTTCTTTGCAGAGGCATTCTTTTCGGGATCTGAAGTATATATTCCATCTACCCTTGTTCCCTTTAAGATCACATCTGCTTTTATTTCAATAGCTCTTAATGAACCGGCTGTATCAGTGGTGAAATAGGGGTTGCCTGTGCCTGCTCCAAAAATTACTACTCTTCCTTTTTCCAGATGTCGGATAGCTCTTCTGCGGATATACGGCTCGGCAATCTGCTCCATTTTTATGGCACTTTGTAAGCGGGTATACACGCCAGCCCTTTCCAGGCCACTTTGCAATGCCATGCCATTGATTACAGTGGCAAGCATTCCCATATAATCACCCTGAGCTCTCTCTATCCCAGTTTCAGCCTCATTCATTCCACGATAAATATTGCCGCCACCTATTACAATTGCCACTTGTACACCCAATTCGGTAATGAGCTTTATATCCTGAGCATACTGTGCTATAACATCTGAATCCAGACCAAAATTTTTGTCGCCCATTAAAGATTCACCGGAAAGTTTTAAAAGAACACGCTTGAACTTAGGAAGCATTAAAATTGAAGGTTTAAATTGATCTAATTTTTCCGGTGCAAGATAATGTATAATCTTTTACAGCTAACCCTTATTGACAAGACAAGTATAAGATTTAAAAAAAGAGCTGCGAATGGCAGCTCTTTTTT
>JBDSFG010000387.1:0-3513 GCA_039919615.1 Ginsengibacter sp.
GCAAATTCAATCAAAGCATTGCAGAAATCAAAAGATAAAATAATAAAATGTTCGGGATATTTAGACGATGACAACTTCACACTCTATTTTTCGGATAACGGGGTAGGTGTAAATAAGGGTGATGAAAAATGGGTTTTTGGATTATACAATACCCGGACCGCAGAACAAGGAGGTGCAGGAATAGGACTCTACATTGTTGAAAAAAGAATTGAAGCATTGAGAGGCACTGTTGAATTAGTAGGGAGCGAATTCAAACCGGCTGGCGCTACTTTTAAAATCAAGTTTCCTTTTAACAAAAAATAAAATGAATGCACCAACAAAAATAGTTGTGATACATGATGGATTAATACCTAACGTTGATCCGTTATTAGTCGCTTTACGAATAAAGTTTGGAGAAGAAAACGTAGCTCATTACGAGAATTCTGATGATGGATTGAATTATGTTTTAGAAAATATTAATCAAAAGATAATTGTAGTGCTTGATATTAATTTCAGCAAAGGTGAATTATCAGGATGGGAAGTATTTAAGAGTATCAGAGAAAAAACAGCGTTGATTTATATAATTCTGATAACTGCTGATGAATTAGTAAAACTTAAAAATGAAGACCTAAAATTTTTGATAAATCATGATGCGTTTGCGCTGGAAGATGTTACCGCAGACTACACAAAAATTGTTTCATTGGTAGAGGATGCTTCACATAAACTAAATGCAAGAGTTGATTCCGTTTTGGAAGATTGGATTACTACACAATCAAAAACTAAAAGAGAAAAGCCATATATAACAACAAAGGAAGGAAGAACGTATACTCTTGATGATATTCTTGAAAGTATTCGGCAGCAAACGGATATTGGCAAGCACTTGGAAAGAAATATTTTAAAGCTTGCTGTTGACCTACTCACCAGACAAAAAACAAAGCTTGATGATTAGGACTTTTATCGCCTATGATGATAATGACGTTGAGCTTGGCGATTATTTTGAAAGTAGCCATAACGACATTCAGGCAGTTATTGCCGCCAATGGCAATATTTCTAATGTTTCAATTCAGGGACTCGATTGCACGGAAGTTTTCATAAACAATACTATAAAGCCTTTGAATGGAAGCAGATTTGTTTTCATTGCACTATCTCACGGAAACGAAAAGGAGCTGGTATCTCATGAAGTTTATATAAGTTCAAATAATTCGACAACATTTACCAATTGTTTATTTTACACTTGTGCTTGTTCAACAGGGAATGGCTTAGGTGATAATTTAATCTCTGCTGGATGCTTAACTTTCATAGGATACTTTGATACAGTTTTAGTGAATGTAGATTATTATCAAGTTTTCTTCACGTGTCAGAATTATTGCATCAAAAGTTTTTTTTCTAATGATGAAACAATAGAAGTTTCATTTAATAAAATGATTAACTTTTACAACAGTGAAATTGATCATCTTATTGTTGGAACAATTGATGATGTTCTTGCTGCTTCATCTCTTATTGGTAATCGGGATTGTTTAGTAATATTTGGAAATACAAACGTTGCTCGGACTGATTTTTCTTTTTGATTTAAAGTATGTCAGACATCTTTACAAAAAATAAGAGAAGCGAAATAATGGCTGCGGTTAAAGCAACAGAGACCAAGCCTGAAATTGTTATTCGTAAATTTCTTTTTTCAAAAGGATTCAGATATAGAAAAAATGTAAAATTACTGCCAGGTAAACCTGATGTTGTATTGTCAAAGTATAATACTGTCATATTTATAAATGGATGTTTTTGGCATGGCCATAATAATTGTGAAGCTTCAACATTACCAAAATCAGGGATTGAATATTGGTCAAAGAAAATTGGCTCTAATATTACCCGGGATAAGAAAAATATAACAGAATTAAAGCGGCTTGGTTGGAAAGTTATAATTGTATGGGAATGTCAATATAAAAAATTGATTGAAGAAACAAAATCAAAGCTTATAAAACTCATTTTAAAATCCTAAGAACCTTTATAGCATGTATCCGACAAACATAATGCTCAACAAAAAATACCTACACAGACATCACCGCATACATCATCGCTCTTGCAAATCCTACATTAAAAACTTCCCCGGCATATCTGCTACCGCCGCCGGCTGCGTGTTCACGGTCATAGTCAAGCGCATGTGGGTGTTCAGGATAAATGCCACGCTTGTATCCATGCTTCATTAATTCCTGCATTATCGCAAACATGTTTACCTGGCCCTCATCTATAAAAACTTCTGTGTATTTATTGTAAGGAATCTCTGAAACGACATTGCGAAAATGCACATGATTGATACGGTCACGGGAAGCGAAATATTTACAAACTTCTACAGGGTCTTCACCCATTTCACGGGTAACGCCACAATCGAAAGTGATACCGTTGGATGGACTGTCAACAATTGTGATCAGCCGCTTCCATCCTGCAAGATTGGCCATTATCTGGTCAGAACCATGGCTGGTTTGTGAAACCGGATCATTAGGATGAAGCGCCATGCGTATGCCAACTTTTTCTGCAACAGGAATTACTGCCTTCAAAAAATAAGTGAGGTTTGCCCATATCTCCTCAGCTTTATGTATTCCTATTTCGGGCTTTGCAGGGAGGTCTTTCACTTTGCTGAAATCAAACCCTGTAAGTCCTGCACCGCCACGTCCTTCTATGTCGTGGTATCCTTCCACATTCCTGTCTACATAAAAGTTGTATTCAACATTTGGTAATCCACAGGTGCTTGCTACATGCAGGGATTCTTTAAATACTTCAATTTCCGCATCACGGCCTTCACGCCCTAACACAATATTTGTTCCTACGGGATGCATAAGGTTAATTAAGGTCAACCCGTTTTCTTTAAACTTATCCATGTACCCCTTAAGTTCATCTACCTTCCAGGCACTGGGATTGCTTTGTGCCTCACGTGTAGTCCATCCTCCTGTACTCACATGGTTAACCCCGATCTGTTTTAAACGCCGCATTTGTTTTACATCGGAATTTAGCGGACAACCCAATACCAGCTTAGGAGTAGTCGGGTCTTCAGAAAGAGGCCACTTTACATTTTTATCAGCCGGGCTCAATGTTGAACCGCCCGCATTTAAAAGTTTGGCTGAAGCCGAACCTATACCAGCAAAAGAAAGAGCTGCTGCTACAGAAGTCCCCTTAATAAAATTCCTACGATTTGATTCCATAAATATTTTTTTTGAACCATACAAGACATACAAGGCATTTAAACTTATTCTTATAAATCTTATATATGATTATTGTTTTAAAGCAAAGGCAATATACCATCCACCGGGTTTGCCACCTCTGGCACCACCTGCGGCTATAGCAATGTATTGTTTGCCATCTACCTCATAAGTAACAGGAGTTGCATAACCTCCGGCAGGCAATTGATATTCCCATACGACCTTACCCGTTTTTTTATCGAAGGCACGTATGCGTTCATCTCTTGTAGAAGCTATGAAAATAAGTCCGCCTGCCGTTACCACAGGGCCTCCATAAGTATCAGTACCTGTTACCGGCAATCCTCTT
>JBDSFG010000281.1:0-2741 GCA_039919615.1 Ginsengibacter sp.
CCAGATGCCCCTGGCCATACCCCGCGAGCAGTTCATAGCAGAATCCGTTGCCTTCGCCGGCCCTGACTGGATTGAGCGATTCGATAAGCTGTATAAAAAATTACCTCATCCTGTATTATCAGAAACCCGGGAGTTATCTGGCTGGTTAAGAAAAAAGGCCGATTATAATATTTGGACACGCAATAACTTATGGCTATTAAATAATGCGCTGGTAAATGGTGGTATTAATATGTCGCTTATTGCTTTATGGGATGGTAAGGGAGGAGATGACCTGGGTGGAACGGAGCACATGGTACAGGAGGCGAATAATAAAGGGGCTAAGACAATTATTGTGGATATTGATAAGATTAATTAAAAAGGATTTTTTGGGTATGACATCTTCATTTTTCATTTAGCAACAAGTTTCCCGGTAACAGGAGTGTAGCAAGATCATAATATAAGTTTTTTGATTCCCGAAATATTTGCTAATGCCATCAATAGTTTATATATCGTCTACTTATCAGGATTTAAAGGAACATAGAGAAAAAGTAATTGACTTTTTTCAAAAGTTTCCGGATAAATTCGAGCTCATCTCTATGGAAGGGTATATGGCAGAAAACATAACGCCTCTTGCCCGCTGTCTTCAGGATGTAGCTTCCAGTAATATTTACATTTTGATTCTTGCAAAGCGCTATGGTTATATTCCTGGTGATAATGCAGCCAATCCGAAACGATATTCTATAACACAACTGGAATATGAAACAGCACGAAAAGCAGGAAAGCAAGTGCTGGTTTTTATTGCGAATGATCAAATAGATTTTACAGAGGACAATGATGAGAACTTACAATTAAAAAATGAAAAGAGGGAAAAACTAAAAATATTTAAACAACAGGTAAGAACTGATAACCTTACTCATCCCGAGCCTTTTGTTTCTCCGGATAGCTTAACCATACAGGTATCCGAGTCGCTGATGAAAAAATTATTTCTTGAGTATAAGATTGCCGATCAGCGGAAGCTTTGCTGTAACCGCAGCCCGCAGTTTAATGACTATCTGCAAAACCGCCGTAAAAGCAGGTTTAAGGCATTTGTAATTCATGGCGCACGCAAGGAGCTTGGCCGTAACCTCATTAACCGGTTTTCCGTTTTTACGCTGAATGCAGGCATTAAAAATGTATTGCCTTATCATCGTTTCCAGGAATTTATGCAGAACGATTATGAAAAAAGTGAAGAAAAATTTATTGTCAATATACTTCAAAAGAGCTTACAGGTATACGAAGTACCGGATACTAACTTTACCGCTCTGATAAAAAAAATTGAAGAGTTCCCATATTCTTCTTTTATTATTGTTTTGCAATGCAATGAGCAGTTTCTTACTCAAACAGAGATTACTTTTCTTTGCCGGTTTTTGAAAAACTTCTATGATGCAGCCAAACTGTTCGCAAAAAAAGAGGTTTATTTCTTTTTAAACGTAGAAGACGAAAACAGCAATGACACCTCTTTAAAAGAAAAAACTAATCCTTTAGAAACATGCAATACTCCGTCCGAATCTTATATTTTTTCATTACCGCGGCTGAAGAGAGAAACGATCGAAGAAATTGAAGATTGGATAAGCACTTATGTTACCGGCGACCAACTTATAATTGATCAACTGCTGGAAAAATACTTTACCGGTTTCCAGGCTGAATTTACGATGACAGAAGCTGAAAAAAGTATTCAGCAGATGATGCAGAAAATAAATTCCGGAGAGGAAGACATATTCAAATATTAAACTAATATAGCCATGAACGATAAAAATAATTCCGCTGAAATTAAGCTGGCATCTATTTATTTAAACACTAGCCCCGGCGATTATTATGCAGATGAAAATTTAATAAAAGCCGTAGAGATAGCCATAGCTTTGGGCAAGCCACTTTTAATAAGCGGAGAACCCGGCACCGGCAAAACACAACTGGCGCATTATGTAGCCTGGAAGCTGCATCTGCAAACTCAAAATGAAACCTTTCCTTTTATAGAAAAGCCATTAATTTTTTATACTAAATCATCTTCTTCTGCAGGCGATTTGTTTTATAACTATGATGCCATCAGCCATTTCCGCACTAAAGACGAGAAGTGTGAAACCACGCAATTTATTGAGCTTAATGCTATGGGGCAGGCCATTGCTTTAACGCATGGAAAAACCAGCGCATCGTTGCACGGGATTAAGAATATTAAAGGGTACAATGAGCTATTGGATGAACCGGCCGGCAGCGTTGTATTGATTGATGAAATTGATAAAGCTCCAAGAGATTTTCCAAATGACTTACTTAATGAAATGGAAAATTTTGAGTTTGATATCCGGGAGATAAACCAAACTATTCGCAGGGCTGATAACGGGGCCCGTATGGTAATTATAATGACAAGCAACTCCGAAAAAAATCTTCCCAACGCATTCCTGCGGCGCTGTGTGTATTATAATATTCCCTTTCCGGATGAAGAGAAATTATTTTTAATAACCAAACAGCGTTTATCAATTGGTAATGAGGATTATGATATTGCCATCAACAAAGCCATACAACAATTTTTAAACTATCGCAACCAGGCCGTAAATAAAAAGCCCGCAACTTCTGAATTCATCGACTGGGTAAGGGTTTTAAAAGATTACAATCTTCTCGGAAACGATTTTTCGCCAACACCCAGGGATAGCAAAGTGAAAAGTAATTACAGGGCTAGTTTAAATGTGTTGTTCAAAAGTAATGAAGACCTTGAGAAAGTTATAAAGTAA
>JBDSFG010000094.1:0-5184 GCA_039919615.1 Ginsengibacter sp.
CGCCGAAGAATGGATGGCAATGCCGGTTATCAAGGGAGTAAAAAGTATTAATGAAAGATTTGCAGGCGCAGAAGACACTTATTGCATAGAGGCTCTAATGCAGGATGGCAAAGCTTTACAAGCAGGCACTTCCCATTTTTTAGGGCAAAATTTCGCAAAGGCTTTTGATGTTCAATTTACTGATAGACAAAATAAACTCGATTACGTATGGGCAACCAGCTGGGGCGTAAGTACACGTTTAATAGGCGCATTGGTTATGGCACACAGCGATGATGAGGGCCTTATACTGCCTCCAAAAATTGCTCCCATACAGGTAGTCATAATTCCGATTTATAAAGGAGATGAACAAAAAAAACTGGTTGATGAAAAGGTTAAAGAATTTCAGCAACAATTTAAAGCCCTGAATATAAGAGTAAAGTATGATGATAATGATTATGCAAGGCCAGGATGGAAATTTGCTGAATACGAAATGAAAGGTGTTCCGGTGAGGATAGCAATCGGCGCAAGGGATATTGAAAAAAATATTGTGGAAGTCAGCAGGCGTGATACCAAAGAAAAAACTATGGTAAGCATAGATGGCCTTGCTACAACTATTTCTGTTTTACTTATTGATATTCAGCAAAGCATTTATGACAAAGCAAAACAATACAGAGACGAAAATATAATTGAGGTTGATACCTGGGATGATTTTGAAAAGCGTCTTGATGATAAAGGAGGTTTTATTTTTGCTCACTGGGATGGTACTGCAGAAACCGAAAATAAGATCAAGGAACTATCTAAAGCAACAATAAGATGTATTCCTTTGAACAATAAACTGCAAGAAGGTAAATGTATTTTAACCGGCAACCCCAGTAAAGAAAGGGTACTGTTTGCAAGAGCGTATTAACCCCCGCCCCAAAGAAAACCATCTATAACTGTTATTAAAAAATAAAATTGCATACAGCAAATTCATTTGAGGAGGGGAAAATAATATTAATAAACAAGCCATTAGGGTGGACATCCTTTGATGTGATAAGAAAATTAAGAAGCACCATTAAGCTAAAAAAAATTGGCCATGCCGGTACATTAGATCCTTTGGCAACAGGGCTATTAATTTTATGTACAGGAAAGTTTACAAAAAAGATAAATGAGTATATGGCTGCAGAAAAAGAATACACAGGAACTTTTACGATCGGCGCAATAACACCTACATACGACCTGGAAAGTGAGCCGCAGCAATTTAAATCATTTGCCTTTGTAAGTGCTGAAATGATAAAAAAAACCGCCATGAAATTTACTGGTGAGATAGATCAGGTACCTCCAATTCATTCCGCCATAAAACAAGGTGGTAAACCCGTTTATCTTCTGGCAAGAAAGGGTATTGATGTAAAATTAGCACCGCGGAAAATCTTTATAAAAGAATTTTTAATAACCAATATTGAGTTACCGGTAATTTCTTTTAGGGTAGTATGCACAACAGGCACTTACATAAGAAGTTTAGCCAATGACTTTGGCGATGCTTTGGGAACGGGTGCCTATCTCAGCAGTTTATGCCGCACAAGAATCGGAGCATTTAATATAGACAGCTCTTTATCTCCCGGTAGTTTTATTGAACAATTAAAAACAACTTCTCTTACATAGTTCCCTTTTGTTACCTTTCTTATCGTTTTCCCTCGTTTGAAGAATCCACTGTCCATCGCTTTTTTTAAAGCCCGTACAGGCGCCTGCCAACGAAAGTTTTCATGAATGAATAACATTACTCCTGCTTTATTACAGGCCTCAAGCATATTTGCAGCTAAGTCAACTGATGGTGCCATAGGTTTTTGGCAAATAACATTTACGCCTTTCTGTGCGGCCATCAATGTAAATGGATGATGCGTGGCAACATCGGTGATGATATCAACAAAATCTAATTGCTCTTTTTCCAACATTAATTGGGCATCATCATATACTGCGGGTATCGCAAATTTTTTGGCTAATACCCGGGCTTTTGATATCGTTCTGTTATAAGCCGCAACAACCTCAACACCCTGTAACTCTTTCCATGCAGCTGCCTGGTAATGTGGCCAAAAGCCCGTACCTATAATGGCGCCTTTCAACATATTAATTAGACCAGGGGTTAGAATATTTTTTCGAAGCATCATCTAATACTAATACCCAATCACTGCCACGGCCCACAGAAGTCGGTGTAAATTCTTTACTTCCTGCATTATCAAATTCTCCCAAAGCAATTGTCTTTCCATCTCGTGGATTAAACCACCATCCATTGAGTTTTGTTGCTTTGATTTTTGATGTGTTGATGACAGTCTTTCTGCCATAAGGGATATACACCATCAAAAAATCATTATCACTTGAAACTGCGGCCATTTTATATTCCACGCCTTCCGCGTTATCTCCTATAATGACTGATTGGTCTGGCACGAGTTTTTGCCAGTTGCGTTTTTCAAACATCTTACGCATAAAGCCTACCTGGTAAGCGCCTAAATGATTCATTGCAAAATGCCAGTTAGTTCTTGCGTTGTTGATGGGTATTCTTTGTTCTGAATACATCTGCCAAATGTTATGATTACCGTAAGTGTGGCCTGCACCACCTGACAACATATTCCAATAAGCTGCTTCTCTTGTATCGAAGTCATCCATCCAGCCTTTTTCAGCAGGATCCCAGTTGTTGGGATGGTCTTCATAATTTGGTTCACCGTTTACATGTGGCTTTATAATTTTCAAACTGAGTGCTTTACTATTTACTTTATAATCCGGGGACCCTACCCGATGCCCCGTTTGTGACATATGGAAATCTATCCATTTATCTTCCGCAAAAAAATCAAAAGAGCTGGCGCCGCCACTGGGATGATAGGTTAACAGATGCTGCCCCTTGTCTATGTTTTTTATACCCTCAGCCATAGCACGTATAATAGCAAAGTGAGTTTCATTTTGGGGATTGCGATCGCCGCCTAATACCCAAACAAGCTGTTTGTTTAAATACCTTTTTGCGATCAATTCACCGTAAATTTTTGCATTGGCAGGAGTAAATATTTCCGGCCCTGTTCCCCATTTATCCTTGTACCATTTATCTGCCCATGTAGGTAATAGGGCAATTATTAATCCGCGTTTATTTGCCTCATTCACAATAAAATCTACATGCTTAAAATAAGCTTCATTCAGCTTCGCCGGGTTGTTACCAATTAGTGGTTTATCACCGTAAAAATTTGGTGTGTTTAACCCGTCAAGCTCAGCCAGCGCCACTGCCTGTATGATAGTAAAGCCCTTATCAGAACGGTTTTGCAGGTACTCTTTGGCCTCTTCCCGGCTCAGGCGATGAAAGAGCTCCCATGCAGTGTCGCCCAACCAGAAGAATGGTGTGCCATCTTTTTTTATAAGATAATGTTTGTCGTCGCTTACTTTTAATTGTGCAGAGGCCGGCAGTGATAAAATAATAATTAAGAGATAAAACAATCGTTGCATAATATTGTATTTATGAATTGAATTTAAGAAGTTTTAATGCCCTGTGTTTGTTTTTGAGGCTCAATAAACCCGATGAAAAACTAAAGAAAAACTAAATGGAAGAATAAAATTAAAATTAATCAAAGAACTAAAGCTTGCCTGTCATGCTCCAGCCGGGGACGGTCAGACCGGGGTGTTGGTTATATCCTTTACCTGTTCCATTATATCATCCATTTCAAAAATGCGTTTCCAGTTTTCTTTGAACAAAATAGGTTTTGCACGCTTACTTATTTTATAGGCAGCATCAGAAAAACTTCCATTTACTTCTTTGAACAACACGGCAATCTGGATGCGCAAATGTCCTAATACAAAGTCTCTTGCAGCAGCTTCGGGAACGCCTAATTCTATAATATGGTCGAATCCTTCTTTTACAACTTCCATACATGTTTGCGCAAGCGTTTCCACCATGGCAGGTTCCAGTATAGCCATTTGTTCGGGCGTAATGCGATGCGTGTGGTGAATGGGGGCATACATATCCTGAGAAATTTTTTCACCAAGCTTGTAATGTGCTTCACTTCCATGCATGAGTGCTACCACAATAGATTGTTTTGCAGAGATGCCACCATAAAAATCACGAAATGCAGTTTCCGTTGGTTCCCAATTAAAGACGCTTGGGTGGCAGGGATGTGCAATTACATAACCAAGGTCGCCACGGTGATGAATAACGCCGTCAAGTGGTGCTGCGGGATCTAATGTGAGTATTAATGCGCCCGGTTTCATTCGCGGGATGACATTGTCAGAAATTTTTCCAATGGTTACATCAGGCATTGCAATATGGATTCACCCGAATCTCCTGCCGTACAGAGACTTTGGTGGTGGAATTTTCCCGGTCACCTTTATCGTGCGGCGGTTCATTTTCCCGTTGAGCTGCTTTTATTTACAGCTATGCTGAAATTAATATTACCTCCATACTTCGGGTGAACATAATTGGAAGAGGCTTATTCTAGCTGGTTCAATTACTTTCCGGTTTTTTGCATATTAACGATCTTATCAACAATATATCTTGTGTAGCCACGCCATGGCAAGGTTCCTTTATATTCTCTATAATGTAAATCAAAGTAATCACCGCTATTATTCATCAATACATTGGCAATGCTATCGGTTACTACAGAAAACTCGAATTCGTAGGATTGAACAGCCGAGCCCGGCTGCGAACGAAAACCACTTTGTATCAGCTTGCCTTCGTACGTTTTAAAAACGTTTCCTTTTTTTACCACATAATTTAATTGCCCGGATTTTACGCCTTCGCCAAATACATACAGATAATTCCACCAAAATATAATGCCACCTATCAGCAATGCCAATAAGATGATGACAGTGATAACTCTTTTGAAAGGAGATCTTTTTGGTTTGCCTTCAATTGTAACAGTCATATGAGTGGTTTTAATGAAACAAAATTACATGTTATCATTTGGATAGTTATAGTTGAGATACATTACATAATAATCGTACCGTAAATATCTATCCTCCAGTTAATCAGATAAAAATAAATTGGGCATGAACAGGTTGCCCAAATGGGGAAAAGGAAATTATTAATATTAGTTCTTTTATTACCTACGGAGTTTTACTTTCGCCCCGCCGTTCTGCATATAAATTATCAAAGCAAAGAATGAATAAATCCGGGTCGCTTATATCACAGCTTTTTTCTATCCGCAACCAGTATGGGATAAAGTTTTCATCTCAAAAACTCGAACTGCTAGATGA
>JBDSFG010000097.1:0-25845 GCA_039919615.1 Ginsengibacter sp.
ATTAGGAAAATTTATTGAACAGCAGAAGAACCAATAATCAATGTCTTAATCATTATATATTTTATCAACAGATAATTGAGCAAATACCAACATATACAGGAAGCAGCTTTTGATGCAAATATGCAATTACCAAAACTCGGGTTGGTGCTATTTACATTTGGCAACGTAAGCGCTGCCGACAGAGGCCTTGGGGTATTTGCAATAAAACCCAGCGGCGTTCCATATGAAGAATTGTCTCCAAAAAAAAATGGTTATAGTTGATTTTGATGCTAAAGTTATTCACGGTAAGTTAAGGCCTTCATCAGATACGAAAACGCATGCTGTTTTATATAACCATTGGGAGAGTATTGGCGGAATAGCGCATACGCATTCTACTTATGCAACTGCATGGGCTCAGTCACAAAGGGATATACCCATTTTTGGAACTACCCATGCAGATCATAATACAGTTGATATTCCCTGTGCCCCTCCCATGGGCGATGAAATGATACAGGGGGATTATGAATATGAAACAGGTTTCCAAATTATCAATTGTTTGAAAGAAAAGGGCTTAAACTACGACGAGATTGAAATGATATTGGTGAGTAATCATGCACCTTTTACATGGGGCAAAACGGCTGATAAAGCTGTATACAACAGTGCTGTTCTTGAAAATATTGCGCATATGGCTTTCCTTACTGAACGAATACATCCGGAGGCAGGCAGATTAAAAGATGCTTTAATTGAAAAACATTATAAACGCAAACATGGCTCTGATTCTTATTATGGTCAATAGCACACCAGTATTCCACACTGAAATTGCTGTTATAAAAAATTAATTATGAAAAAACAAAATCAATTATTATTAAGTCTTTCTTTTTTATTCCTGTTATTTTTGGCCGCATGTGATAACAGCAGCACGAAAAACATTGACGACAATACTAAAGCAGAAAAAAAAGATACCATGAAATTCAGCTTTGTCGAAAAGCCTTTTGGCGAATATAATAGTGATGCTATTAAACAATACACAATAACTAATCCCTCAGGCATGCAGGTGAGCATATTAAATTATGGCGGTACTGTAAGCAGCATAATTACACCCGATAAAGAAGGAAATAAAGGCAACGTAGTATTAAGCTTCGATTCACTTTCAGGCTACCTTCAAAAAGGTAATCCTTTTTTTGGGGCTTTGGTTGGCCGCTATGGTAACCGCATTGCTAAAGCACAATTTCAGCTGGATGGTAAAACCTATAAATTAGCTGCTAACAATTTTGGCAACGCACTCCATGGCGGACTTAAAGGATTTGATAAAGTAGTTTGGACAGCAGAAAAATTACCAGGTGATAGCAGCTTGCAATTAACGTATTTAAGTAAAGATGGCGAAGAAGGATATCCCGGAAATTTATCAGTGAAAGTAATTTATACCCTAACCCAGGATAATGCTTTGGTTATTGATTATTCAGCTACTACCGATAAAGCCACGCCGGTCAATCTTACCAATCACAGCTATTTTAATCTATCTGCCGGAAAAGATTCAACAATACTTGGTCATAAACTAATGATAAATGCCGATAAATTTACAGAGGTAAATGATGCCCTGATACCAACAGGAAAGTTGCCGGATGTAAAAGGAACCCCGATGGATTTTACTACAGAAAAAACAATTGGCAGAGATATAGAGCAGGTAAAAGGCGGATATGATCATAACTGGGTACTAGACATGAGTGGTGGTAATCTAAAAAAAGCGGCAACAGTTTACGATTCACTAAGCGGGCGGCTTATGGAAGTATTTACAACCCAGCCGGGCATACAATTTTATACAGGAAATTTTTTAACCGGTACTTTAACTAACACTCCAGGTGGTGCCAGGTACATGAAGCATTCAGCTCTTTGCCTTGAAACCCAACATTTTCCTGATTCTCCAAATCAGCCATCATTTCCGACTACTATTCTTAAACCAGGTGAAACATACAGTCATAAAACAATCTATAAGTTTTCAGTTAAGTAAAATAATCGTGTCAATATCTGCTGATATATCCCATATATAAATAAGGTCAAGATGAATAATAAACTGTCTTTAATACCACAACAATCTGAAGTTTGGTTTGTAACGGGGAGCCAGCATTTATATGGTGAAGAAACGCTAAAGAAAGTTGCTGAACATTCTCAACAAATAGCCTCGTCTTTTGATGCCTCATCAGTAATACCTTGTAAAATTATTTTCAAGCCCGTACTAAAATCAGCCGAAGAAATTTTTGCTCTATGCCAGGAAATTAATAATGCAAAAAATTGTATCGGCATTATTGTTTGGATGCACACCTTTTCACCTGCCAAAATGTGGATCAATGGTCTAAAAATTCTTCAAAAACCTTTACTTCATTTGCATACACAATTCAATCGTGATATTCCCTGGGGCGCTATAGATATGGATTTTATGAACCTTAACCAATCAGCACATGGGGATAGAGAGTTTGGGTTTATAATGAGTAGAATGAAATTAAAAAGAAAAGTGGTGGTTGGTTATTGGGAAGATGAAAAAGTGATTCAGCAGATAAGTGCCTGGACACGTACTGCAGCAGCATGGAACGACTGGCAGGGAGGAAAGTTTGTGCGCTTTGGAGATAATATGCGGTACGTTGCTGTAACTGACGGAGATAAAGTAGAAGCTGAAATTAAATTTGGTTACTCTGTAAACACTCACGGCGTTGGTGATCTTGTAAAAGTTATCAATGAAGTAACTGATGGAGATATTGATAAGCTTGTTAATGAATACGAAGAGAGCTATACGGTTGCAGCCTCAATAAAAAAAGCATCTGACAAACATTCTTCATTACGTGAAGCAGCTAAAATTGAAATAGGGCTTAGATACTTTTTACAGGATAATAATTTTAAAGGATTCACTGACACCTTTGAAGACCTGCATGGTATGGTTCAACTGCCAGGCATAGCAGCCCAGCGGCTTATGGCGGAAGGTTATGGTTTTGGAGGAGAAGGCGATTGGAAAACTTCAGCATTGGTAAGAGCTATGAAGGTAATGGGAAGCGGCCTGCCAGGTGGTAATTCTTTTATGGAAGATTACACTTATCATTTTGAACCAGGTAACGAAATGGTTTTAGGAGCGCATATGCTTGAGATATGTGAAAGCATCGCTGCCGGTAAACCTTCCTGTGAAATTCATCCTTTAGGCATTGGCGGAAAAGCTGACCCCGTGAGGCTTGTATTTAATGTGGCGGCAGGCCCGGCATTAAATGCATCTTTAATTGATATGGGTAACCGGTTTCGTTTATTAGTAAATGAAGTTACTGCAGTAGAACCAAAATTTGACCTACCCAAACTTCCGGTGGCAAGAGTGTTATGGAAACCTCATCCTAATATGAATGATGCTTTGGCCGCGTGGATATATGCAGGAGGTGCACATCATACCTGTTACAGCCAGAACATTACTTCAGAATATTTACAGGACTTTGCAGAAATTGCCGGGATTGAATTTGTGTTAATTGATAATAATACCAACCTGCAACAGTTTAGGAATGAGTTAAGATGGAATGATGCAGTTTATGGTAAACAATAATAGATACACAAATTGAACTGTTTTGCTGAAGTATCAGAAAATCCGATGGCGGAATAATTATTTTCTTTTACCCTCGCCAAGCGATAATAATCCATCAATAATCAGCCTGTTTTGAACCTCATTATTGAATGTAAATGATAGTTGGTTATTGGTTTTATTTTCATAGTCAATATCATTATGGCCCATGTTAAAGTATATCATCTTATAATTTTTATTGGTCCACACAACAGGATAGTAACCGCTATACCATATTTCATTTAATTTTGGTCCCGTACCTAATGGAAAGCTGGAAGAGTCAATTGATAAAAGGATTTTTATATCAGGGTTACTACGTAAATCATTTGACCATCTGTACCATTCATTAGGGGAAGATTTAAATGTGGATGGTAAATGCTTTGTTGCAGGATGTTTTTTGTCTTCAACCTGTAAGATGGCTGATGTTGGTCTCCACGTATTGCTTACATAACACCCTGATCCTAAAAATTGATTATGATACCAATCCCAGTTTTGCGGAAAATCTGAAGGGGTGAGGGCGAATCCGGCAAAATGAAAACCCATCCATGCGCCACCATTATTCATATATTTTTTAAAGGCATTTCTTTGTTCAGCATCATCCGGCCGGGTATCTAAGAAAAGTATAACCTGGTATTGGTAAAGAAATTCAGCATTAAGATTATTCCAGTTGTTTGTTGAATCGTAAATAAAATTATACCGGGCAGCCATCTTCGGAAACCACTTGTTTGCCTCATGTACAAAAGTTATATGAGCCTCATCATTTTTGGCTGTATAAAAAGCAATCACTTTAAATTTTGCAGAAATAATTTGTGCCCGGATTATGAAGATGAAACAAAGGCATAAGCTGACCAATATAATTTTTCGCATGGATTTTATAAATTATAAGACACCTATTCTGCAGGTTTCCTGTTCAGGAAACCATTACATGGATAGCTATTTAAGTAGCAACATATAGTTTAAATATCAGGTCCAATTTCACACTGAAATGTTTGATAAGTAAACTAACTAAAACGTACTTTTAAAAAGTAAAACTTTCAAACAATTCGCCAATAATGGAAAGAAAGATAAATAAAATTCTGCTTACGTTTTTGATTTTGGTCGTGGCAGGCTTATGTCCTTCAAGGGCGCTGTATGCACAACTTGCTATGACAAACATAAGTGGCCGTAAAACAACAAGTCTTAATGGTGAATGGAAGGTAATCGTAGACCCGACGGGGGTGGGAGACTGGCGGCAGTTATGGACAGAAAAAAAACCGATGAAAAAACAGACTTCGTCGAATATTCTTTTGATGCCGGGCCTTTTTTAGAGCCATGTGAAAGAAAAGTTAACAAATAGGACATTATGTCGCATGTTGTAATATCGGTTTGTGAGTTATAAACTCACAAATGAGATAAGTAAACTATGAAAAATTTATTTTATATCTTTTCTGTGAGTTTTGAACTCACATTCCAGATATGAATGGCAAAAATTTATCTTTTCAATCTTCAAACTTTCTTCAAAAACTTAATAAGGAGAACCAGTCCTTTTTTACATTGGAAAAAGCATATGAAATACTTCCGGATTCTAACAAGCCCACAGTCAGACGCCTGCTAAGTGATATGACAACAAGGGGTTTATTGATACGGCTGAAAAATGGATTGTTTAATATTATTCCTTATGATCCAGGATGCAACAACTTATTTCCCTAACTGGCATCTGATAGCCCAACACCTGGCAGCCAATACCACCTTTTACATTGGGTATTACAGCGCCATGGAAATACATAGCCGTGTAACCCAACCCTCCTTAAGAGAACAGATAGTTGTTGCCAGGCAGATCAAACCGGCTTTAGTGAAAATAAAGGGACATAAATTCCAGTTTATTTTCCATAATGAAAATCATTTTTTTGGTTCGAAGAATATGTGGATTGATAATTTTAATAAAGTGCCATGTTCTGATCTGGAGAAAACTTTTGTTGACTGTTTATACAAGCCAGATTATGCCGGTGGCATTACAGAAATTGCAAAAGCTTTATTTAAATCAAAAGAGAAAATAGATTATGAAAAACTGCTGGAGTATTGTAAAAAATTCAAAGCACAGTCTGTGATCAAACGTTTGGGTTTTCTTTTTGAAACGCTCAACATAGATAACCCGGTTTTAGAAAAATTACGGCGATTAATGAAGCCATCGTTTGTCCTGCTGGAACCTTCTTTTGAGAAGAAAGGAAAACTCATCAGTAAATGGAGCATTCAGCAAAATATAGAAACGACAGATATAACCTCACCCCTTTTTACATAATATGATTCATCCAAAAGAAATTAATGCAGCTGCGGGCAGATACAGATTAAAAGATTGGCCGTTAATCGTAAATTTATATTTGCCCTTGTAATAGTTTCTATTCGTAAAAATATGAATACCGGTTTTTTGTCCGTGAGCAACATCAGCTGTAATAAACAAACTTACAATGACTATTAAAAGCTTTAAACTTTTTATCGAAGGCATACATGAAATACAAAATGTGAGCTGCTTATGGCTTAAATATCCTGATGAGATATACTATTGGGAGCCAAGTTCTTTGAAGTATTCTCCAATCAATGCGAAGCGCTGTTTCCCTTCTTCGGTTTTGAAATTACTGATCAGTTTACTTCTGGTAACCTGTAAGTCAGGTAACAACTCTCCGGTAATAGCGGATTTTTTTATGGTGAGATTATATAAAAAATCGGTAAAAAAATAACCCAGGGCTGATTCGTCTACACTGCGTTTTGATGCCTCTGCCGGATCAGTTTTATAATTATTGATCACTTTTAGTCTTTCATCTACAATATGGTTCATTGCTGTAACAATCTTTTCTTTATTTGGGATATTTCTGTTAAACTCCAGATCAAGTACCAACGCATCATCTGCTGTTTCTTTAGCTGTATTCATTTCAGCATAGCAGTTATTTGCTTGCTCATATAATCCGCATAAAAGATATATTTTTAGCCGGTAAGCTTTGTTATTGGCTTCTGCAGAGTTTTTTATAGAAGCTTCTACACGCTTCTTTGCGTCCTCTATGTCTTTCAAATGTGTGCTTGGATATGTAGTTGGATATTTGATAAGACACTCCCGAAAAATATAAATCATCAGTCCCATATATCTGTATTCCGACATACCATCCGGATTTTTATCTGTGTATCGGGTATTTACTTCCTTTTGTGCAAGATCCAGCGCTTCACCATATCTTTTATCATCAACCAGTTTTAGCATTTGCTGATAAGCTCTCCTGCTGGAATTTTCCTTCCAATCTTCACCAAACCACCTGGTCCATATGAGGCCATTTTCTATCATGTCAATTCTAAGTTGTTTTTCATCTTTTTTGCTTCGTTTTGAACCGCCATTATTAGAAACAGCAGCTTCTGAAGAAACACCGCCGCCAGAAGCCGATCCCGAAAATTTATATTTCAATGGATCTGAATAGCCACCTAAACCAGCAGTACTTCCATCGCTATATTTGAAGCTGTACGTTTTAGTAATAACCGGGGCTACATATGCGCCGCCGACAGTGTTTTTGCCCTGGCTTGTTGTGGTGTAGGTTTGTGCACACAATATAACAGGGAAAGTAATAATCACAAAAAGGGCTAAAGTGAATCTCATAATTGCTTAAGTTAAATGGTGTAGCTAATAATGAGTAAGATATGATTTTTTTTTAAAAAGAACTTTGATTTTCACCAACTGCTTCCACCACCACCGCCTAGAGTCAGAAAGTCCTTTTTAAATAAAGCTTGCTGAGTTAAATCTCTGCTTATCTCTTCTAGCTTTCTGTGAATTAAATTGTCCATAATAAATTTATAAGTAATTTTATATACTTACAAATGCAAAGTAAGGCCAGTCTGTTCACGAAAACGAACCGAGACCCGGAAGCAATCGACTACACTGTACGGCTTTGCTCCTTTTTTAGCTCTTTGAATAGTACTATTACTATTGGAAAATCACAATGAAGGTCGATAATCAATTCGTGACCTTGATGTTTGTCGATAGTACCAAATGATGAGTTGTATTTTTAAAAGAAAGTATGCAAATAGTATGCACATAAAAAAGCACTTACGTAAATGTCTTTGTAAGTGCTTAGTTATCAGGCTCCCCCTATCCGACTTGAACGGATGACCCTCTGATTAACAGTCAGATGCTCTAACCAACTGAGCTAAGGAGGAATTTCACTAGCGGGTTGCAAAAATAAGGATTTAGTTTTTTTAAAAGCCCCAATAAATTCTTTTAGCTAATACCTAACTAATTTATAAGCCCTGTTCAATTTATCTTCATTAGCACAAGGCTGTCAAGGGAAGATGGACGGGTAGAAGGATTGATGAACTTTAAGTTAAGCTTGCTTACGTGAAAATGAGGAACAGTATTTACAATATGCATGGGAATGCCGGCATTCTCTAATTCGTTCAACCTTAACTTGTCTGTTAGTATATAAAACGATTCCCGATTAGCTGATTTTTGTTTTATTTCTTCTATCCCCGGTTGCGGAGTATCTTTTTTTATATAAAAGTCAAAAGCAAAATAAACTCTGGATGTAAAAGAACCGATCTGATCTGTGGGTATATTATTCCTGTTAACATAGTCTGCCATACTGTTGCTGCCCTGGTAACCCAGTACTTTTGGAAAAAAATTTATATTTAAAAAGAAGTTGAGTATGCCAACTGTTATGATCGTTATAAACACAGGCTTTAGCGAAGATGTATGAGGCGTGTAAATAATCGCTATTAATATTATACATGCAAAAATTGCAGAAAGAATAAGTACAACATTTTCAAAAGGAAAAGCCCATACATTCAGTAATACCCCTAATAAAATATATGCTCCGCCTATCACGTAAAAGATTATTGTTATCCATTGGGGAATAACTTTTCTTTCTTCAACCAAACGGGTGATTGCTTTAGCAGTTATTATTGCAAATAATGGAAATATAATATTAAGATAATGAGGAAGCTTGAATTGAGATGTTGACATCAGAAGCATAATCAGTAATGCACTTCCGCTTAATCCGAACTCTACGCTTTTTGTAATCCTGAATTTATTTTTTATAAGCATTACCCAGTCTCTGAACGTTTCATAATAAGCAATAATGCTCCACGGCAAAAAGGCCCATAAAAAAGTATGAAAGAAGAATAAAAGATCATTATTGTTAACCATATTTCTTTGCCCTGCAAGCCGCTCAAAGCTTTGGGTCCATAACAAAAATTTAATTCCAGACATTCCTTTTACGCCATTGGTTATCTTTTCAGCATGAGCATCAAACTGCACGTAATAACAATAAAGAAAGGGGCTAAGAAAAGCAAAAAACCACACTATACTGCTGAGCCATTGCCAGGTAAAAATTTCTTTAAACCTTTTATGATATAATAAATGAAGTGTGATAACCGCACCCGTTACTATTACTGCTATCATACCTTTGGTGCCCGCAGCAAGTGCAAGCCCCAAAGCCCCTGCAATTAAGTGAATATATTTTTTGGTTGAACTGAATTTTATTAACTGGTAAATGGCAAAGATGGTTGCACCTGTAAGTATTGCATCTGTTCGTACATCATAATTAGCTATTATAAAAGCCTGCGAATAGCCAAGAACGAGCCCCGCAAGAATACCTGTTTGTTTATTAAATAATATTGTTGCGAGCCTGGCAGTACTGTAAATACCAATCAAAGAAAATATCAATGAAGGTAATTTGTAAGCAACCCCATTTATTCCAAAAACTTTAAATGAAATTGCGGATAACCAGAATAACAAATGCGGCTTGTCTAAATAATCCTGCCCTTTGCGAACGATATTGATAAAATCATTTTTTTCAGCCATGTTCAATGCTATCAGCGCATACTCGCCGGCATCATTATCCATAAGTGGCACAAATAGCCCTGCTATGTAAACTGCAGCCAGCAATATGTAAGCAGTAATAACATATTTTTTTTCTAACACGGGGAAAGAATATTTTTTTTTTGACTAAAAACCTTTCAGAGGTTCCGGGAGTTTAAAAATACAAAGGGTTTAAAACGTTAATCCAAACCCTCTAAACGCTATTATACAATCTCCTCAATATGGTAAAGAGGTCGTTTTTTTGTTTCCTGAAAAATCTTATTAATATATTCCCCTATTATACCAAGTGCCAGGAGTTGAATACCGCCCAAAAAATACATAGGAAGAGTAATAGATGACCAGCCCGGGATATTTTTTCCTAACATCATTACAATAATAACCCAGATAATGGCCAAAATACAACCTGTAAAAACAACAAAGCCGATAATAGTTATGAGCTTTAACGGAAAGGCAGAAAAAGAAGTAACACCATCAATAGCAAGTCGTACCATTTTTCTAACAGAATAGCTGGTTTTGCCTTGTTGCCTGTCTTTTCGTTGGTAATAAATGATATCACTTTTAAATCCCATCAGGGGAAAGATACCGCGAAGAAACATATGCGTTTCTTCATATCTCTTTAACTCAATCAATACTTTATTCCCTGCTAATCTGAAATCAGCGTGATTGTAAATGACGTCAATCTTCATCCACTTTAAAATTTTATAAAACAGCAACGCAGTTTTTTTCTTGAAGAAAGAATCAACATCTCTATTATTTCTTGCCCCGTAAACAACCTGGTTGCCTTGTGAAAACGAAATTATCATTGCATCAATTACTTCCAGATCATCCTGCAGATCAGCATCTATACTTATCGAACAATCGCATTTATTTACCGCATAATGCAAACCGGCAATAAGGGCTTTCTGATGACCAACATTGTTGCTGAGTTTTAAACCCCTGACGTGCTTACCAGCATGTGTAGTAATAATATTCCAGGTAAAATCCCTGCTTCCATCATCAATAAATAAAATAAAACTATTTTCACTTATTAAATTATTGGCAACAAGTTGTTGAAGCTTTTGTAAAATGATATTGATAGAATAGGCAAGGCCTGCCGCTTCATTATAGCATGGAATTACAAGACTTATAACAGGTGGATTATTTTTAATTTCATTGCCTGGCATTATTGAAATTTATAAGCCTTTATTGCTGACTTAAACAGCAAACCTATGTAAATAAATCTCATCAAATTAAAAATCAATAATTGCTACAGCCAACTTAAAAAACTATTGATATCTATACCAACATAAACTCCGTCTTCACGTTCATCTACAGGGAAAATTTTTAAATAATAACCTTCCCCGCTTACATTTCTTCCATTTTGTAAATTATATTTATAACGGTGCAAAGGGCACACAACATTGTTTAACGCATCAATAAATCCATCAGCTATAATACCTCCTGCATGAGGGCATTTGGGGGAACATGCATGTAAATCTTCTTTAACTTTTGCAATACAAACCTGTTTCCCGCCAACCTCTATTTGTAATAACCCGTTTGGCGGAAAAGCCAATTCACCTTTAGCATTTGCTATCTTATGCCATTTATATCTTTTATTATTCTCCATAGTAGTTCGGGGAGAGGTCAGGTGAGGGTTAAAAGAAAAACTCAGCTTTATAAGGATATCTCACCTGGTATATTTCTCTAACTTTATTTAAAATGGTTTGCCGGAGTACATCAATATTTTTTCTTTCTGCGGCCGAAACAAAAACACAATTCCCCCGGGTTTCCCTTTTCCATTTCTCTTTAAGCTCATTTAAAATTTCCTCTTTAACATCATCAGAAAGCCATTCATCAAACGCATGCTTTTCATACAGATCCATCTTATTAAAAATGGTAATGGTGGGTTTATCAACCGACTTCAATTCCTGCAAAGTTTTATTTACCACAGCATATTGTTCTTCATATTGAGTATGGGAAATATCTACCACATGCAACAAAATATCTGCTTCTCTAACTTCATCCAAAGTGCTTTTAAAACTTTCAATAAGGTGATGAGGTAATTTTCTTATAAAACCTACTGTATCGCTCAGCAGAAAGGGCGTATGCTCAAAAACAACTTTACGGGTTGTAGTGTCAAGCGTTGCAAACAATTTGTTTTCAGCAAAAACTTCGCTCTTGCTGAGCAGGTTCATTAATGTGGATTTACCAACATTGGTATAGCCTACGAGAGCTACCCTTATAAATTCACCACGATCTTTACGCTGGGTAAATGCCTGCTTGTCAATTTCGCTCAGGCGCTTACGCAACACGGATATTTTATCTTTAACTATGCGCCTGTCTGTTTCAATTTCCGTTTCACCCGGGCCCCTGCTGCCAATGCCGCCTCCCTGCCTTTCCAGGTGACTCCACATACCCTTAAGGCGTGGCAAAATATATTGATATTGCGCCAGCTCAACCTGAACCTTTGCCTGCGCTGTTTTTGCCCTTGCCGCAAAAATATCTAAAATGAGATCAGACCTGTCAATGGTTTTTACCTGCAGTTCTTTTTCGATATTGGTTATTTGTGACCCGGTAAGCTCGTCATCAAAAATAGCCAGTTCAATATCTCTGCCGCTGATTAATTTTTTTATTTCTTCAAGCTTGCCTTTGCCCACAAAAGTTCTGCTATCAGGATGTGTAAGTTTTTGCGTAAATCTTTTAACTGCAACAGCCCCGGCGGTTTCTGCTAAAAAAGCTAATTCATCTAAATATTCATTTAGTAACTCTTCGCTTTGGCCTTGTTGAATTAATCCCACCAGTATAGCTTTTATGCCACTGGTTATCGCTTTTTGTTTTTCTATCAATTAAAAAGTTTATGTAAAAATAAGCAGTGAAATCTATTACAATTAAAATAAAAAAACCGCCTGGTTATTGCGAGACGGCCTCTTAAAAAATATGGAAGGATGTTTATAACCCGCTTATCATAATGCCCACCTGGTACAGTTTCATATCCGGGCCAAATCCATCTTTTAAAACATTATTGATCTGGTATGATCCAAAGAGCGAAAAGATGCCATAACCAACCCGGGCTGTACCCATAAGCCTTGTTCCGGTAAAATATCTTTTACTGTTTTCCTTAGCTGTGTAACTGAGAATTGTTTTATTGTTTTTATCCTGGAGATCTTTCCCTTTTGTATGAAGGTTTATTAGTGTACCAACCTTTACACCAATGGCTATTTTCCAGCTTTTGCCACTGTTGCCAGGGTTAGAAGCATACCTTATCTCTACCGGGGCTTCGAGGTACGACATTGATAGTTTATATTTTTTAAAATGGTTTGATGAGTCTGAGGCGGTAAAAGGAATTTTTGAAGAAGTTGACTTTACATCAACATTCATTTTTTTAAAGATCATATTGCTGCTGCCCACGCCAATTCCCAACCCCACGCTAAATCTGGAATCACCTCTAAATGGTTTATCCGTCATAACGTAAATATTCAATCCTCTTGAAAACCCGTTTTGATGGCTTGATATACTATCCGGCATACCCGTCCAATGATCTGAAGTTAACTGGATCACAAAATGATCTCCCGGCCGGTCACTAAGATCAAACTGTTTTTTTGAGAGAGAAGGTGTATGAATAACAGTGTCTTCCTGCGCAAATACTGCAGCAAATGATAAAAAGGTAAGAATGGTAAATACAATTTTCTTCATACAATTTTTTAAGTGTGGCAAAAATATTTGTTAAGGGGTTAATGAAAGGTTAAAACAAGCAAGCCTACAAATCGTTTGCAGGCTTGTATTCAGAAACTTTAATAATAGTGGGCCCACCAGGATTTGAACCTGGGACCACCTGATTATGAGTCAGGTGCTCTAACCAACTGAGCTATAGGCCCTCCTTTCAAAACTTAAAAGGATGGCAAAAATAGAAAAATTCGCCAAGTCAGCGGAATTAATTTTCTTTACTTATGCAAAATATTAAAGCCATCATTTTTGATTTGGGAGGTGTATTTCTTAATATAGATTATGAAAAAGTAAGTAATGCTTTTAAAGCCTTAAGGGTAGATAAATTTGACGATCTCTATTCTCAATCGGAAGCTAACCCCTTATTTGAACATTTAGAAACCGGAAAAATTAACCAGGAAGAATTTTGCAACGGTATGCTGAAATATACTGATAAAGCCATAACCGAAAATGATATTATAGATGCATGGAATTCTATTCTTTTAGATTTTAGAAGAGAAAGCCTTTACCACTTGAAAAAACTAAAACATAAATACCAATTGTTTTTGTTAAGCAACACTAACATCATTCACTTCCACGCCTTCAATAAAATTTTCGAACGTAGCTTTGATAACGATTCCTTTAATTCTTTTTTCCATAACGTCTACTATTCACATGAAATTGGTTTTCGTAAACCTGAGCCCGAAGCTTACCTGTACGTTTTAAACGAAAATAACCTTCAGCCTGAAACGACACTTTTTATTGATGATACGCTTAAAAATCTAGAAGGAGCAAATGCTGTAGGTATGCCCACTATTTTGCTTGAGAATGGAATGAAGATTGAAAACTTAGGATTGTGATGCTGCGATTATTTGTTGATTACTGGAAAATCAACATCAATTGTAGTTAATCTTTTATTTCCTCGTAGTCAATGTATTCTTCTTTTTTCTTTTGAGGCTGGGTGGGAGCAGGTTGTGTTTTTTGAGCTGTTCCCCCTTCATATTTGTGCATGTGTTCCTGCATTTTAGACTCCATTTCTCCAAATTGTTTTTTCACCCGTTTTGAGGTTTGATAAACCGGGATGATAAAATCGAATATTAGCCTGTATAAAAGGTAAATAAGAAACACTTCTCCCGCTAAACGTATGATATTCATTTTGTAAAAATATTATTTTAATTATATCTACCCCTAATTGTAAATTTTTTAACTATAATTTGGAGCATAAATGCTGTTTTACTTATATTTGCAACGGAAATGAACAACAGAAGGGAACGGAAGCGTTCCCTTCTTCTTTTTCTTAAAATTTAGAAATGATTGCTGCGTCACCACAAAATGCTATTGAAAACTATATTACTGCATTATTGCAAAAGGACGAAGATGTATTTCTGGTTGAGATAAAAATAAATCCCGGTAATAACATAAAAGTTTTTGTGGATACTGATAACGGAATCACTATTGAAAAATGTGTTCACATTAACCGGGCATTATACAAGCATATCGAAGAAAATTCATTATTTGAAAATGGGAATTTTTCTTTGGAGGTTTCGTCTCCGGGTATAGATGAGCCTTTGAAACTTAAGCGCCAGTACAAAAAAAATATTGGCCGTACCATAGAAATATTACTTAATGATGAATCTAAAAAGCAGGGAAAACTTTTATCAGCAGGCGATGATGAAATAATAATTGAAGAAAAAGAAGGCAGGGGAAAAAATTTAATTAATAAACACACAACTATTTTATTTAATCAGATTAAGCACACAAAAGTGCTCGTAACTTTTTAAAAATTATGCAATGGCTAGTATCAATTTGATTGAATCCTTCCAGGAATTCAAAGAAGCAGAAAACATTGACCGTCCAACCTTAATGAAAGTTATGGAAGATGTTTTTAAAACCCTCATTCGTAAAAAGTATGGCTCTGATGAAAATTTTGATGTTATCGTAAATGACCAGAAAGGTGACCTTGAAATTTTTAGAAGAAGAACTATTGTAGATGATGACGATCTCTATAATACTTTAACTGAAATTGAATACAAAGACGCTATTAAAATTGAGCCGGATTACCAGGTTGGTGAGGAGTTGTATGAGGAAGTGGACATTCAAAAAGAATTTGGCCGCCGGGCAATTTTAGCCGGAAAGCAAACACTGGCAAGCCGTATAAACGATCTTAAAAAGAATATCTTAATAAAAAAATATGAAGACCGGGTAGGGGATATAGTAAATGGGGAAGTTTACCAGGTTTGGAAAAAAGAAATTTTATTACTGGATGAGGAAGGCAATGAAATGATACTTCCCAAGTCGGAGCAAATACCTTCAGATTATTTCAAAAAAGGAGAAAGTATTCGTGCTGTTGTAAAAAAAGTTGAATTAAAAAACAGCCAGGCGCTTATAACAGTTTCCAGAACAGATATTTCCTTTCTGGCAAAATTATTGGAGATAGAGGTGCCCGAAATTTTTGATGGGCTTATTGTTATCAGGAAAATAGTGAGAGACCCGGGGGAAAGAGCAAAGGTAGCTGTGGAAAGTTTCGATGACAGAATTGATCCTGTTGGTGCATGCGTAGGCATGAAAGGTAGCCGCATACATGGCATTGTTCGTGAATTGAAAAATGAAAACATAGATGTCATAAACTGGACAAATAATATTCAGCTTTTAATTCAACGTTCGCTAACACCGGCTAAAATAACCAGTATGGATGTTGATACCGAAACAAAGCATGCTAATGTTTATCTAAAGCCTGACCAGGTTTCCCTTGCAATAGGGCGAAGAGGGGTAAATATTAAACTTGCCTGTGAATTAACCGGACTAGAGATTGATGTTTTTAGGGATAATGAAGGTGAAGAGGAATATGACATAGACCTCGACGAATTTACAGATGAAATAGAACCATGGATAATTGATGAATTAAAAAGAGTAGGATGTGATACAGCAAGAAGTGTAATAGATCTGTCTGATGAAGAACTGGAACGCAGAACGGATTTGGAAAAAGAAACAATTGCGGAAGTGAGAAGAGTGTTGAACGATGAATTTAAAAAAGAATAATAGGGGGATTAGCTATTATATTAAAATGATAAGTACCTTATACTTCTTTTAAAGAAAATAGGGCAAAAAATTAAGAATGTCAGAAGTAAATACACCACGGTTAATGGCGGCGGCCAAAGAGTTTAACGTAGGCAAAGATACGTTGATTGATGTCCTTGTGGCCAAGGGTTTTAGCAGCGATGATCTTAAACCTACCTCAAAAATTACTGAAGACATGTATCGGGTTCTGCAGTTGGAGTTTCAACAGGATAAAGTTGCCAAACAAAAAGCAGAACAAATTGATCTGCCCAAAAATGCACCGGCAGACTTAAAGAAAAAAAGAGACGAAGAAGATCTCTCCATTCGCAAAAAGGAAGCTGCCAAATTAAAAGATGTACCTGTCACTCCTGCGCCCGCCGAAGAAATTAAAGAAAATAAAAAAGAGGAAATACTAGCAGAAACCGTAATACCCCAACCGGTTATAGCTATTGAAGCTACAGCTTCTACACCGCAGATAACAAACATAGAGCCACCGGAAATAGAACAGCCGAAAGTAATAGATAAAATTGATCTGGATGCGATAAACTCATCTACAAGGCCAAAAAAGGAGTCGAAGAAAAAAGAAATAAAAGAGGAGCCTGCTAAAAAAGAAATAACAAAGAAATCAAAGAAGGCCGATGAGCCTTTACCCCAGATTGAAGAGCCAATACCTGTTGAAGAAATTGCAGAATCAGAGCCGCCAAAACCTGAAACAATACTTATAGAAAATATTAAGGCCGATAAACTGGAAGGCCCTAAAATAATGGGTAAAATTGAGCTGCCGGTCAATAATGATACCCGTCCAAAAACAACGCATGATGAAAAGCGTAAACGCAAACGTATTCCTGTAGATCAGAAAAAAGTAGGCAATGGACCTCAGTCCAATTTTCAAAGAACACCAAATACCAATAACCAGGGAGGTAGTGTAATTAGCAGACCTTACCAGGGTAACAGACCGCAAGGTACTGGCGCAGGGGCAGGCAGATTTAGCAGAAATGCTCCGGCGGTTGCAAAACGTGATGATAAAGAAATTGATCAAAAGGAAATTCAGGATAAAATAAGGGAAACGCAGGCCAAGCTTGCCGGTTCCGGGGGGCGTGGAAAGAGCTTAAAAGCAAAATACAGGAAGGCTAAGAGAGATGAAGCTGCTGAAAATACAACCGGCGATACCATTGCTGATAATAAATTACAGGTAACCGAATTTATATCGGTGAGTGAATTTGCAAACCTGATGGATGTAAGCTTTGCGGAAGTCATCAGCAAATGTATGAGCCTCGGAATTATGGTATCCATCAATCAACGTTTGGAAGCCGATGTAATTGAGCTGGTGGCCGGGGAGTTTGGATTTGAAGTAGAGTTTATTGGCATTGAAGACGAAATTGAAATTGAAGAAGATGATGCAGATGACAATGAAGAAGATCAAAAGCCACGTCCGCCGATAGTAACAATTATGGGGCACGTTGATCATGGTAAAACGTCGTTGCTGGACTATATACGGCACACTAATGTTATCGCCGGAGAGGCTGGTGGTATTACCCAACACATAGGAGCGTATGAAGTAATATTGAAAGATGGCAGAGCTATCACCTTTTTAGATACCCCGGGTCATGAGGCGTTTACTGCAATGCGTGCCCGTGGCGCCAAGGTAACTGATATCGCCGTAATTGTAGTTGCAGCAGATGATGCTGTAATGCCGCAAACAAAAGAAGCTATCTCACATGCACAGGCAGCAAACGTGCCCATGATTTTTGCTTTGAATAAAATTGACAGAGACGGCGCTAATCCTGAAAAAATTAAGGAGCAATTATCCGCCATGAATATTCTTGTAGAAGATTGGGGAGGAAAATATCAGAGCCAGGAAATAAGTGCCAAAAACGGTTTGAATGTAGAGGCTTTATTAGATAAAATTTTATTGGAAGCTGAATTGCAGGATTTGAAAGCAAACCCGGCGAAGCATGCAAGCGGAACGGTTATAGAAGCTTCACTGGATAAAGGCCGTGGATACGTGGCTACAATATTGGTGCAAAATGGCACTTTAAAACAAGGAGATCTTTTAGTCTCAGGCCAAAATTATGGAAGGGTGAAAGCGATGTTCAATGAACGGAATCAGAGAGTGGAAAATGCTCCCCCTGCCACGCCGGTTTTAATTTTAGGCTTAAATGGTGCCCCACAAGCAGGCGAGACTTTTAAAGTGTATGAAGATGAATCTGAAGCAAAAGAAACAGCAAACAGAAGGGCCCAAATTTTACGTGAACAAGGGATACGTGCCAAAAAGCATATTACTCTGGATGAAATAGGACGACGCCTTGCATTAGGAAACTTTAAACAGCTCAACCTTATCATAAGAGGTGACGTGGATGGCTCTGTAGAAGCCTTAAGTGATTCATTGCAAAAACTGAGCACAGAAGAAATTGCGATTAGTGTAGTACATAAAGGTGTCGGGCAAATAACAGAAAGTGATGTTCTTTTAGCTACAGCGTCAGATGCAGTAGTTATAGGTTTTAATGTTCGTCCATCTTTGCAGGCATCCAAGCTTGCAGAAAACGAAGGTGTGGAAATTAAGACTTACTCTATTATATATGATGCTATTGATGAAGTTAAGAGCGCCATGGAAGGTATGCTGGAACCAAAGATCCAGGAAAAAATTCTTGGCATTGCAGAAATAAAAGAATCATACAAATTTGATAAAGCAACTGTAGCAGGTTGTATAATAATAGATGGCAAAGTTGCCCGCAATAGCAGGGTCCGTTTAGTAAGAGAAGGCATCATTATTCATACGGGCGAACTAGGAAGTTTGAAGAGATTCAAAGATGATGTAAAAGAGGTTACAACAAATATGGAGTGTGGCCTTATTATCAAAAATTACAACGACATTAAGCCAGGCGACATGGTAGAAGCATTTGAAGAAGTTGAAGTGAAAAGAACTTTATAATTAGACTCTCGTCTGCCAAGTTTTCGTTAAGGCTCCATTTAACAAATCACCGTCATCTTTTAACTATTCAATCTATCTTGTAAAATTATACAAACGTATTTTTGGGTATAACAGAATTTATATGAAGAAATTTTATGTAACTGCTCTTCTCTCATTAGCTATATTATTTGGTGTTGCTCAACAAAAAAAGGTTTTGGCAGATAAGATCATTGCAACTGTGGGAGATAAAATTGTTTTAAAAAGTGAAATTGAAAATAGTATTGCCGATATGCAGCGACAGGGAATAGCTGTTCCTGAGAATGGTAACTGCCTTTTAATAGAACAGGCGATGGGTATAAAAGCACTGGTACTTCAGGCAGAAAGAGATTCATTGCCAGTATCAGATGAAGAAATTGATGCGGATATAGAAAATAAAATCCGGTATTTTATAAATCAATATGGCTCCAAAGATATTGTGGAACAAATTGCAGGCAAAACCATCTACCAGCTTAAAGAAGATTTTAAACAAACCTTCAGAGAACAAAAGCTTGCTCAGTCCATGCGCAACAAAATTGTTGATGATGTTAAGATAACACCGACCGAAGTAAAAAAATATTTTGAAACTATTCCTAAGGATAGCCTGCCTTTTTATGAATCGGAATTGGAAATTGGGCAAGTAGTCATTTATCCTAAAGCGAGCCGCGAACTGGAAAATTATGCAGTTGACCAGTTGAAGGAATTCAAGCAGCAAGTTGAGAGCGGAGGGAAAGATTTTAATACACTTGCCTCTTTATACACTGATGATCCCGGAAGTAAGGAATCAGGCGGAAAGTATGATATTAACAGGAACGAGAAGCAATGGGATCCCATTTTTCTTTCGAAAGCGTTTAGTTTAAAGGATGGACAAATATCTAATGTTTTTAAAACTAAATTCGGCTATCATATTATACAGATGGTGAGCAGGGCCGGTGATGATGCAACCATCAGGCATATACTTAAAATTCCCCAGGTTACTTCAGTTGAGATAAAATCAGCGGTCGATAAATTGGATTCCGTGCGATCAAAATTAATTGCCGGAACATTGCAATTTGGTGAGGCAGTATCTAAATTTAGCGAAGACGATGCAAGCCGGTTTACCGGTGGAAGAATTCCTGGTAATGACGGCGGAACATCTATAACTATTGATCAATTGGATAAAGATCTGGTGGTAATGTTGAAGGATCTTAAAGTGAATGAATACTCCCAACCTACTGAATTTGCAGATGATAGAGGGAAAAAAGGGGTACGCATCGTCAGGTTAATCAATAAAACAGAACCTCACCGCGAAAACCTTACTGATGATTATAACAGGATAGCTCAAAGGGCTCTTGAAGACAAGAAAAACGAAACACTCGAAAAATGGTTTACACAAAAGATTTCCTCATTTTACATTAATATAGATGATGCCTATAAAACATGCCCTGAAATGCAAAAATGGATAACAGATTCCACCGTAAAAAAATAATTTCGTAAAAGATAATGTTAATCCCGAAGCCCTTGTTTCGGGATTTCTATTTACTGTTTGTCGCTGTTTGGGTAATAAGTTAGCTTTGCAGCTCATTCCAATAAATGAGCGACGAAATTAAACACGAATGCGGCCTTGCCTTTATTCGCTTACGCAAACCTTTCTCTTACTATCAGCAGGAATATGGTTCTGTTATGTACGGCCTCAATAAGCTTTATCTCTTAATGGAAAAGCAACACAACCGTGGACAGGACGGCGCCGGAATAGCAGTTGTAAAGCTAAACACTGAACCAGGATATCCCTTTCTTCACCGGGTAAGAAGTGGTACCCAACATTCTATTGCAGACGTGTTTTCACAAATAGGGAAAGAAATAGAGGAAATAGAAAAAAATCAGCCTGATATTAAACAGCATCCCGGCCTTATGAAAGGCCACATTAAAGTATTGGGAGAATTATTGCTGGGGCATTTACGATATGGTACCCAGGGAAAAAACAATGTTGAGTTTTGTCACCCGTTCGTTAAACGTGATACTATACCGGCAAGAAATCTTGTACTTGCAGGCAACTTTAACCTGGTAAATAAGGATGAATTATTCTCATTAATAAACTGTCACCCGGATAGTTTTGAGAAGCAGAGTGACCTTGGGGCAATGATGGAATTGCTACACCATTTTTTGGTAAAAGCTGATGAAAAATATCCACAGGATCTTGATATAGCAAAACTTCTGAAAAGATCCGTTTCACTTTTTGATGGCGGTTTTGTGTTTGGCGGACTCACCGGCGATGGCAATGGTTTTGTGATGAGAGATGCCCATGGCATAAGACCCTGTTATTATTATATAAATGATGATGTGATTGTTGCAGCCAGCGAAAGGGCGGCGATCCGTACAGCTTTTAATGTTGGGGAAAATGAAGTGAAGGAGCTTAAACCAGGTAATGCGCTGATTGTAGATCCGCGTGGAAATTTTAGTGTTCAGCAAATTATAGAACCGAAAGAAAGAAGAGCCTGCAGCTTTGAACGTATTTATTTTTCCCGTGGAGGCGATGAAAAAATTTACCAGGAGCGGCTTGCATTAGGTTACCATCTTAGCGAGCCTGTGCTTAAAGCTATTGACCATGATCTTAAAAATACAATCTTCTCTTTTATTCCCAATACTGCAGAAACGGCTTACTATGGCTTACTTAAGGGAGCAGAAGATTATCTAAATAAAAGAAAAATAGAAAAAATATTAAGCTGGGGAAATAATTATGATGAAACAAAGCTTGCAGAAGTGGTGAACCGCCGGGTTAGAATGGAAAAAATTGCCATAAAAGATGTTAAGCTGAGAACTTTTATAACAGAAGATATTGGCCGCAATGAAATGGTGCAGCATGTATATGATATTACTTATGGTACCGTAAGAAAAGACGTTGATACATTAGTAGTAATTGATGATTCAATTGTAAGAGGTACAACGTTAAGAGAAAGTATTGTAAGAATGTTATCACGGCTGGAGCCCAAACGAATTATAGTAGTTTCATCAGCTCCGCAGATTCGTTATCCTGATTGCTATGGTATTGATATGAGCAAACTTGGTGAGTTTGTAGCTTTTAGAGCTGCTATGGAATTAATTAAAGAAAGAGGTAAAGAAAATTGCCTGACGGAGCTTTTTAATAAATGTAAAGATCTTAGCCGCAATAATCAATTGCATACCGAAAACCTTGTAAGGCATATTTATAAACCTTTCTCCGCTGAAGAAATTTCAACAAAAATTGCCCAGTTAATAACACCTCCTGAAATTATCATTCCTGTAGATGTGATCTATCAAACTATAGAAGCACTTCACGAAAGCTGCCCCACCAATTTGGGTGATTGGTACTTTACCGGAAACTATCCAACGCCGGGCGGAAATCGGGTAGTTAATAAAGCTTTTATGAATTACATGGAAGGAAAAAATGTGAGAGGATATTAATAATTATATTTTATGAAATCATTACTGCTTATACGCCATGCAAAAAGCAGCTGGGGTGATGTTACTCTTCCGGATTTTGAAAGGCCATTAAATGAACGCGGAAAAAATGATGCCCCTGAAATGGCCAGGCGACTTAAAAATAAAAAAATTATTATTGATGCCTTTATATCAAGTCCGGCAAAACGGGCTAAAAAAACTGCAGAATTATTTATAGAAGAATTTGGGTTAAAGAAAAAGGAAATAATTTTAATTCCTGCATTATATGAAGCTTCGGTTGAGGCTTTTTATCGAGCAATACTTGCGGTTGATAATACTTTAAACCGTATTGCGGTATTCTCACATAACCCTGGTATTACTTCATTTGCAAATGAATTAATAAAGGATGTTCAGCTTGATAATATGCCCACATGCAGTATTTTTGCTGTAAGAAGTAATATCAAAAACTGGAGTGATTTGAAAGACGCTCAGAAAGAATTTTGGTTTTTTGATTATCCTAAAAAGGTTGAATGAGTTAAGCGATATAATTCTCAAATAAAGACATGAAGAGAACAGAATTTAGCGAAGTACATCCTTTAGGGAGTGGGCCTTTTTTATTTTTGAATAGTAACCGGCGTGCCGGCAGGTATGTATCTGTACAAATCTTTAGCTTCAGTATATTTTAGAGATACGCAGCCGTCAGTCCAGTTTTGAAAATAATCCACAGTCCATTCTTCAGCGGGCCTCGTGGCGTGAATTGCAATTCCATTGCCGATCCTTGCATTTACAGGAATTAAACCTTTATTTATTCTCTCCTTAAATTTATTTATGCTTTCTTCATTCGGAAAATCCAATAAAAGCTCGGGGCCCCACTTTGGATGTATTTTTTTAAGTAAAATTTTGAAATGCCCTTCAGGAGTTTTTTTATCCCCTTCCATAAATTTATCATTCATATCATTGCTGCCGAAAACTACAGGATAGGTAGCATACCAACCTTCAGCGTCATATACTCTTAGCTCGTAATCTGATTTATCAATAATAATATAATAAGGATTATCTTTTTCTGAAATTAAAGTAACATGTCTTTTTGATGATTTTGAAAAGAATCTCTTGTTTTTGGAATTAGGAGTATAAGCTAATAAACTAAAAGAAAATAAAAAGAAAATGACATTATACCAGCCCGGGAATTTCATTTAGCGAATTCGTTTGTACAAATATATTTCAAACGTTACTGGCGCGGATGTATTGAGAGCTAACTCAGGAATATTTAACTTTATGTGGAATGGGAAACGTTAAATCTTTTTCAGTTGTGAAGAAAGCTATGATGTAAAAAACAAAAATTAATCATGAAATATTTGCTGCTCTTCTCTTTCTTCCACAGCAATTTTTCTAATAAAATCATCATAACCGTCATCATCATGATCACTGTATACTCCATACGCATCCATACTGTAGCCTATTAAGCCATCGTTAGCTTCTATAAGATAGATTATAGACGAATCCGAAGGGTCAGATTCGCCTTCAAAACGATAAGTGCGGATAATTTTAAGGTCTTCCGGTTTATAAAATTTTCCTGTTCCTGCAGTAAATCCTTCAGGGGTCATTCTAAATTCTTTATCATGCTTTTTTATTCTGAGCTTTTCCAGCACTGAACTTACGGTTGTCATTTCGCCCGGTTTATTTTCTACCATAAAAAAATTGAATTTTAAGTTATTAGAAATTAGCAAAGCAAATCTTATACCCTTTATGCTCGCAACGGATGAAACTTATGTTACTATTAAAATTAAATGTAAGATCAGAGAGACTGGTAAACTTTTATTTTATTATACAGCGTTTTTCTGTCTATTTTTAAAATTTCAGCAGCCTTGGTTTTATTAAAGTTAACGTCTTTTAAAACATTCATAATAGTATCATACTCTGCTTTTGCCGCAGCATCTTTAAGATCAAGATCTTTAGATATGATAAAGCCATCTCCTCTCGAATTTTCTGGTGAATAATCGTGAATGTATGAATTGGCGATTTCCCAAGGCAAAACTTTAGCGCTTATTTTGCCGGAAAGTGTTAGCAATACAGCTCTGCGAACAACATTACGGAACTCCCTAAGGTTACCAGGCCAGCTATAATTTAAAAACATTTCCATTACATCATCATCATACCCTTCAACATTTTTACCGAGTTCATTATTGGTTTTATCCAGAAAGAAATCTGCAAACAATGGAATATCAACTTTACGATTTCTTAAAGGAGGCAGATTAATTGAAAATTCATTAAACCTATGATAAAGATCTTCACGGAATTTTCCTTTTCGGTAAGCATCCTGCAGGTTTTCATTTGAAGCTACAATTATCCTTATATCAACATCCATTTCCTTTGTACCACCTACTCTTTTAAACTTTCTCTCCTGTATTACCCTTAAAAGGGCTGCCTGTATTTCATACGATAAATTAGTAACCTCATCCAGGAAAAGAGTGCCACCATTAGCTAATTCAAAATGGCCTTCTTTATCTATTATGGCGCCTGTAAAAGAGCCTTTTACATGCCCAAATAGTTCACTTCCTGCTAGTTCTTTTGAAAGAGTTCCGCAATCTATAGCAATAAAGGGCATATGTTTTCTATTGCTATATTCATGAATTGTTTTTGCGATTAATTCCTTGCCCGTGCCACTTTCTCCATATAATATTATACTATAATTTGTAGAGGCGACAATTTCAATTTGTTTATATAAGTGTGCTGTTTCCCCATCCTGGCCAACCAAAAATTCCTGATCTGCTGAAACTACATAAGGGCGCTTATTTTTAATGTCATGAATAAGCTCATTTTCAGAAGCAGATTTTGATAAGGCTTTTTCAATCACATTTACCACCTCATCAGGGATAAGAGGCTTAGTGATATAATCAAATGCGCCCAATTTTATTACATCAACGGCCGTTTTTATATCCGAATAGCCGGTAATAATTATTACTATCGTTTGTGGATTAAGTTCTTTTATCTTTTGCAAAACATCTTTGCCATCTTTATCGCCAAGCCGGTAATCACATAAAACAATATCATATTTCGTTTCCAAAAATTTAGCAATACCTTTTGCCGCACTGTGTGCGGCATCAGCCTCATAACCTTTTTTCACAAGAAATTTGCCTAACAAAACGCACATATCAGGATCATCATCAATAATGAGGATTCTTTTTTTCATAATTTATATCTCTTTATAAGGAAAGCAAAGTTAATCTAAAACTTTGTTTTTTAATGCAGGATTCGCAACCTGAATTTCTTCCGTTTTTATCCATATAGCGTACTCATTTGGGTAAATTTTACCGCCATGTAATTTTGCATATACTTTGGTAAACTCAGCACCCAAATATAAAATTACGG
>JBDSFG010000117.1:0-6919 GCA_039919615.1 Ginsengibacter sp.
GGTTATAACGGTATAAATTATCAGGGCTTTTAAACGATATATTATTACAGAATAAATCAACCTCTTTAGTATTATTAAGGGGATGCAGTTGCATGTCCAGTATGGCATCAGCTTTAATTCCTCTCACCTTTAAAACGAATTTTCCCAATATAAAATTGTTTTTAGATCGCGGAGGCGTTGTTTCAATAACATTTATCTCCGGGAAATACATATTTTTTAATTCAAGGCTGTAAGCCCTTCTGAAACCCGCAGTATCCTTGGGAGTCATGCGTTCTTTAACTACCGGTTTTGCGGTGCCCGATACTGAAGGGGGCCGGTAAAATAAAATATTTTTGCATTGAATGCTGTCAATAAAGATGTTCTTATTTTTTACTATCTCAAATGTATTTATGCCGGATATAAAAAAATCATCTGCCTCGATTAACTTAACGTCCTCAGAAGTTTGAACATCGAATCTGTTCAACAATAATTTTAAAAACGAAAGCTTTCTTTCTTTACCGGAGAACTTAATATCATTTACATTTAATTGAGTTCTGTTATCATTGTAAGCCGTAAACTGATCTATGTTAAAAGACGCATCTTTGCAAAATAAAATGCGGCTGCTGTCTTCATTATGCAAGCTGTTAATACGTACCTCATGTAAGTCGATTGTAGTTTTATTAATATCAAATTGCCTGTAGTGATTTATAAAATTAATGGCATGCACTTCAGCATTTCTTATGCTTATCTGCCCCACTTGTATCAGGTGCAGGCTACCTAATATTTGCTTGTAAATTGAATCTGCCTCCTTATCTATCTTAGTTTCTTTTTTTATTGGTTTTAAAAAATATACGATAATCTTTGGCTCATTAATAATCACGGAGTCCCCTATCATTTCATCTCCTTTTAAAGCTTTATCTGTTTTTACGCCTTTTACAGTAATGGATTTAATAGTAACATCTAAAACCAAATAAGGTAACTGTGAGGGTAACGTATTTTTAATCCTGAATGTATCAGGGATAATTCTAATATTTTTTAAAAAGGCCTCACCTGTTAGTTCATTAAAAAAAAGAGAATCATATTTAATAATATATAAGCTATCTGTTTTGCTGGATACTTCATAAGCTAATTTGTTCTTTACAAAATCGAACTTATTGTTTTGCCATAAATACATAATAGTTACTATTAAAAATATAATCGTCAGAATTATCACCAGCAATTTTTTTGAAAGTGTGGTCAGGGCGTTATCAGTTTTCTTATGCATTAAATAAAGCTACTGTTTTCCATATTTTATAAACTCAAATTTAAAGTTTTAGTTTTGAGAACATTTCATAAGATATGAATATCGATTTTAACAACAATGAGGAAGCAATGAAGACTTCTCTTAACCAGGTTAAGGATAGAATTAATGAGATTGAAAAGGGGGGAGGTAAAAAAGCCATTGAAAAGCAACGTGAAAAAAATAAGCTTACTGCACGGGAGCGAATTGATTATTTAAAAGATGCAAACAAGCCTTTTATAGAAATAGGAGCATTTGCCGGATATGAGATGTATGAAGAATATGGAGGCTGCCCTGCAGGAGGAACTGTGGCAGGAATTGGATACGTGAGCGGCAATCAATGTGTAATTGTAGCTAACGATCAAACGGTAAAAGCCGGTGCATGGTTCCCGATTACCGGTAAAAAAAATCTTCGTATGCAGGAGATTTCAATGGAAAACAATTTGCCGATAATTTACCTGGTTGATAGTGCAGGTGTTTTTCTTCCGCTGCAGGATGAGATTTTTCCTGATAAAGAACACTTCGGAAGAATTTTCAGGAACAATGCAAAGATGAGTGCAATGGGTATTTCACAGATAGCTGTGGTAATGGGACCATGTGTGGCCGGCGGAGCTTACCTGCCCATAATGAGTGATGAAACAATAATGGCAGAAGGCAACGGCTCAATTTATTTGGCAGGACCTTACCTGGTAAAGGCTGCTATCGGCGAAACTGCTGATAACGAAACTTTAGGCGGAGCCGTTACTCATACAGAGATAAGCGGGATAGCGGATTATAAATTCAAGACTGAACATGAATGTTTAAACCAGGTAAAAAAAATAATGGGTAAACTTGGCGAAAATAAAAAGGCAGGTTTTAACAGAGCCGAATCATTTCCGCCTAAAAAAGATACTGCTGATTTGTACGGGCTTTTTCCGGAAGGCAATACAACGCCTTATGACATGGTGAATATTATTGAACGCATTGTTGATAATTCTGAATTTGAGCAATTTAAACAAGCGTATGGCAAAACTATTTTATGTGGTTATGCAAGAGTAGATGGGTGGGCTGTAGGTATAGTTGCGAACCAGCGTTTGAACATTAAAAATAAAAAGGGGGAGTTACAAATTGGCGGGGTTATTTACAATGATAGCGCTGATAAAGCTGCAAGATTTATAATGAACTGCAATCAAAAAAAAATACCACTCATCTTTTTGCAGGATGTAACAGGCTTCATGGTAGGCACCCGGAGTGAGCATAGCGGAATTATAAAAGATGGGGCCAAAATGGTAAATGCCGTTGCTAATTCCGTTGTGCCTAAAATAACTATCATAATAGGAAACTCTTATGGAGCGGGTAATTATGCTATGTGCGGTAAAGCTTATGATCCGCGCTTTATTTATGCTTGGCCTTCGGCAAAAATTGCAGTGATGGGAGGGGAGCAGGCAGCTAAAACATTGTTGCAAATACAGGTAGCATCTCTAAAAGCCAGGGGCAAAACAATTACCACGGAGGAAGAAGAAAAACTATTAACAGAAATCATGCAGCGCTATTCTACACAAACTACCCCTTATTATGCTGCTGCAAGGTTGTGGGTAGATGGAATAATTGATCCGCTCTTAACCAGGCAAATTATTTCAGAAGGAATAAATGCTGCTAATAATAACCGTTCGATTGGCAATTTTAAAACCGGTGTTTTCCAGGTTTGATCTTATAAAAAAGTTTGAATTATCCCCTTAGTTTATCCTCAAAATTAAAAAATGGCGCCTGTTATAATTTATACCGATGGAGCTGCGAGAGGTAATCCCGGGCCGGGAGGTTATGGAATAGTAATGATATGGAATAATGTAAAAAAGGAATTATCTAAGGGTTACCGTTTTACTACCAACAATCGTATGGAACTTATGGCTGTAATTGCAGCCCTGGAAGCCCTGAAGAAAAATAATCTTGATGTAGTTATTTACTCAGACAGCAGTTATGTAGTAAAAGCTGTAGAAGAAGGATGGCTTAAAACCTGGATCAAAACAGATTTTAAAGGAGGAAAAAAAAACAAAGACTTATGGCTGCGTTTTCACCAATTATCACAGCACCATAAAATTAAATTTAAATGGGTGAGAGGTCATGCAGATAATATTTACAACAACCGCTGTGATGTATTGGCAACAACAGCCGCCGACGGATCTGGTTTATTACGGGATGAATATTATGAAGATGAAAAAAAAACGTAAACTTAATGCAGATCAGGCTACGCCCGGTTTTGAAGCCTCCAAAGCGTTTTTGAAAAAAAGATAATAGCCTCCAAAAAGGATTGCAGAAAAGAGTAGCGTTGATACTATACTCCATGGGTAAAAAAAAGGCAATCCATCATTATAACACATCAATAATCCGTTAAAAGTTTTTGGGCGGTTTAAACCCGCATCCGACGAACTGCTGAGCCAAACAAAAAAATTAGACAGAATAAAAAAAGTGGTAGGGGCCGCCAGAGATGCGAACAAAATCCGGCTAACCTTTAAGTTCTTAATAAAAAATCCGAATACCGTCATTGCTCCAAATAAAATATAATTGGTTATCTGGCCATCATAAAAACCTTTAATAGTTCCTACACCATTTCTATATAATACTTCGTAAAATGCATCAGAAATAAACATTGATAACAGCGGCAATAAAAAGGCAAGCTTTTTGTCTTTTATAATAGCACCTCCAAAAATGGCCATGGCAATTTGGGGTGCAAAACCATATAACCCCTGCCGGCCAGGCATTATCCGGTATAAAGCAGCTATTATAATTAACAGGATAAAACTTACTATCACCTCTTTTGTTATTCTCATTTTCATAAATTTATCTCACAAAAGTAAGGTAATAATTTTTTTTAAATAAGTTTTATGCGTGTCTTGTGCAAGGGCGAATACAAAATTTTTATGTCTATATTGCTAACATGGCTCATCACAATATAACCGGTAATTTAGGAGAAGAAATGGCGGTAAATTATCTGGCCGATAAAGGTTATACCATATTAAATAGAAACTGGCGGCACGCTCATTGGGAGATTGATATTATTGCAACCTATAAAAATAAAATACATTTTATTGAAGTTAAAACGAGGCGTACAAATACTTTCGGGTTTCCGGAAGATGATGTAAGTAAAAAGAAAATGAGATTTCTTATAAGCTCTGCTGAAGAATTTTTATACCAGAACCCCGGGTGGAAATTAATACAATTCGATATTTTATCTATTACATTGAGTAAAGATAATTCGGCAGCGTTTTTTTTAATAGAGGATGTGTCAATCTGATAGCGGTTTATCATGGGGGAATATTATTCAATCACCCATGAAAAAATAAATAATAATCTTAATCCAAATCAAACCCGGCAAAGTACACACTGATATAAAAATCATGTAGGTTATGGAAAAGGTAAATATCTTAGAAAAACTTTCTCTATTTCACGATTACTGGAATCCCAGGATTGTAGGAGAATTAAATGGGCAGCATGTAAAGTTGGTAAAATTTAAAGGCGAGTTTGTTTGGCACAAACATGATGATGAAGATGAATTATTTTATGTTTTAAAAGGGCAATTTAAAATGCAATTCCGGGATAAAATAGTTGAGGTTAAAGAGAATGAGTTTTTAATTGTGCCAAGAGGTATTGAACATAAACCAGGGGCAGAAGATGAAGTTTCCGTCATGTTATTTGAACCATGCTCAACTTTGAATACCGGCAATACAAAAGGAGAGCTAACAAGAGATATCCTTGAAAAAATTTAATCAACTTTGATCTCCTGACTTCTATCAGATATAATGCACTCATGTACTGGAAAGTAATCGTTGTTTTAACTTTTCAACCATTCTAAAGGTAGCGGGGCAATGCTCTATATTTTGCCTGTGAACGTGCATATAATCGGGCATTTTTTTCTTTGTAAGATGAGGAAAGCCTGCACAGTCTGCCGGGCGTATTTCATAGATAGTACACATATTGGTTTTGTTATCAAGAAACTGGCAGGGCTTTGATACATTCATCCAGTCATTTTCTTTTTTATCAAGATAAAGCCATTTGGATTTAAAATCTTTGATCTTCATATTAAAATGTGCAGCTATTCTTTTCATATCCTGGAAAGAATAGGTGGGGCTCATATTCTTACAACAATTGGCACAACTAACACAATTTATTTCTGCCCACACTTCTTTGTCAATTTCTATTGCAATGTTATCCAAATTTGAAGGTGGGTTATTTTCTGTTTTGGTTAGAAAATACCGGAATGCTTTTTTGTTAATAACAAATTGTTTTTTAAGAAGAGGAAGGTTAACAGGTTGCATATTCAACGTATGTTGCGATAATAAATAGCTGCAACAATTTAGTTAACTATTGTGTAATGCAATAATTTTATAACAATGTAATATCAATTCACATGTGGGAAGGTTATAAAAAGGGGTTTAAGGCGTATCTGCAATTGGAAAAATCTCTCTCAGATAATTCAGTACAAGCTTATTTGCAGGATGTTGAAAAATTAACCCAATATATTTTAGGAGGGGAAAAACCGAAATCCCCGGATGAAATTGAATTAACAGACCTGGAGAAATTTGTAAAATGGATCAGTGAATTAGGAATGACTCCTGCATCACAGTCAAGAATTATCTCGGGACTAAGAAGTTTTTACAAATATTGTTTGCAGGAACAAATAGTTTTAAAAGACCCAACAGCATTGCTTGAAGCTCCCAAATTAAAAAAGGCTTTACCGGATATTTTAAGTTTTAGTGAAATTGAAAACATCATTAAACAAATTGATGTAAGCACCCCGGAGGGGGCAAGGAATAAAGCAATTATTGAAACGCTTTATAGTTGTGGATTACGGGTAAGCGAATTGGTTAATTTAAGAATTTCGTGCCTGTATTTTGACGTTGGATTTATAAGAATAATAGGCAAAGGGGATAAGGAAAGGCTGGTGCCTGTTGGCAGTTCTGCTATAAAGTATATTAATCTTTATAAGAACAATATTCGTGTTCAGATACGGGTTAAGCCAGGAAATGAAGATGTGTTATTTTTAAACCGGCGTGGTAAAAAATTATCACGGGTAATGATATTTCTGATCATAAAAGATCTGGCGGCGTTGGCTGGCATTACTAAAAATATTTCACCTCATACTTTCCGACATTCTTTTGCAACACATTTGGTGGAAGGTGGTGCAGACCTGCGTGCCGTGCAGGAAATGCTTGGCCATGAGAGCATTACAACAACCGAAATGTACACTCACCTGGACAGGGAATATTTGAGAGATACCTTACAGAGATTTCATCCGGGATTTAATTAAACGCGTTGAATAAAAATGATATAATCGTATTGTGATTAAAAGGGAGAAAGGGGGGTGGGTACGTTAATATTAATTATTTTTTTCTACTAAAACCTCGTGTTTTTGAAAGGAAGAATGTATCTCATCAATATTTTTTACCCGTTTCCGATAATTCTTAAACATACTCATCCATTTAAGTTTTAGCACTCCAAATATTCCTTCCTGCACAATTCCTTTGTTCATTTTGGATGCGCCATGTTGCCTGTCAATAAATGTAATCGGAACTTCTTTAATCTTAAAACCAAGCTTCCATGCGGCAAATTTCATTTCAATTTGAAATGCATATCCAACAAAAGTTATTTCGTCTAAATTAATTGCCTCCAGTACTTTTTGCTTGT
>JBDSFG010000131.1:0-16552 GCA_039919615.1 Ginsengibacter sp.
ACCGCTTGATACAGCAAGCTATCGGGCAGGTACTAAGTATTCGGTACGAAAGAATATTTTCAACTAACAGCTATGGCTTCCGCCCCAATAAAAATGCCCATCAGGCATTAAAGCAGGCAGGGGAGTACGTAGCCCAAGGCAAGGGATATGTAATAGACCTTGACTTAGAAAAGTTCTTCGATGAAGTAAATCACCATCGTCTGATGTGGCTGTTAAGTACACGGATAGGCGACAAGAGAGTGCTTCAACTAATACATCGTTACCTGCGGGCAGGCATGTTGCAAGAGGGTTTAAATCAGCAACGCATTAAAGGCACACCACAAGGCAGCCCGCTAAGCCCGCTACTGTCCAACATTGTATTAGATGAATTGGATAAGGAGTTAGAGCAGCGAGGGCACAGCTATGTAAGATACGCCGATGATGTGAAGATATTTGTGAGCAGTAAGCAAAGAGCCGAAGGAGTAAAGAGGAGTATAACCCGATACATTGAAAACAAACTAAAGCTCCAAGTAAATACTACCAAGAGCAAGACATGTAAGGGTTACGAATTAAACTTTTTAGGACATAGCATTTTAAGCAATGGTAGTTTAGGATTGAGTAAACAAAGTGAAGCAAGATTAAAATCGAAGCTCAAAGAAGTTACTCAAAGAAACAGAGGCATAAGTCTTGAAGAAATGTTAGCAAAGCTGCGGACAATAAAACAGGGATGGCTGCAATACTTTCGCTACGCAACAATGAATAAGAAAATGGAAACGATAGACGGCTGGCTAAGACGCAGGCTAAAATGCTTTAGGCTAAAGCAATGCAAGCGAACGATAGGAATAGTAAGATGGCTGAGGAAATTGGGCGTAGAAGAAACCTTGAGTTGGCGAACAGCATTAAGCGGCAAAGGATGGTGGCGGATAAGCAATAGCCCCGCCATCAATATTGGTATGAATAATAAATGGTTCACAGCCCAAGGCTATTACAGCCTAAGCGAAAACTACAAAGCCCTACACCCGCAAATCAATTTAAAGAAACCGCCGTACACGCAAGTACATACGGTGGTGTGAGAGGGCGGCAAAGTTTAAATAACTTTGCCCCCTACTTTAATTAGGTACAATAACAAAAAAGCTTTTCCTAAAAATTTTGAACTTCAGCAATATTTTTATCCTTAAAATATTGACCATTTGATATGAAAAAAATTATTTACTCTCTTTTATTTACATTTTCAGTTATCTATTTACAAGCGCAAAAAACATATATCTGGTGTGGCACGTTGATAGATGGTATAAGCAATGATCCAAAGATTAATATGACAATTGTTATAGAAGGGAATAAAATCGTTTCAGTTGAGAGTGGTTTCAAACGCACAGCTAATGATAAAATAATTGATCTGAAAACGAAAACAGTTACACCGGGGTGGATGATATGCATGTGCATCTTAGCAGCGAAACCAATCCTAGTCAATACCTTGAAGAATTTCAATTGAATGATGAAGACTATGCGTACAGGAGTGTCGGGTTTGCTAAAAAACATTACTTAGTGGCTTTACAACAGTTCGTGACGCTGGTGGCAGTGTGATTATTTCACTAAAAAAAGCGATCAACAGTGGATTAATAGAAGGCCCGAGAATTGTTGCGGCAGGTACACCTATTGGTTCAACAGGTTCGCATGCCGATCCTACCAATGGTTATCGTGATAGCCTGATGGGCGATCCTAATCCAAGAATAGGCGTGGCGAATGGAGCAGATGAATGTATAAAGGCAGTACGTCAGCGATACAAAGAAGGATCTGATGTAATAAAAATTATGGCTACAGGCGGAGTATTGAGTGTTGCGAGTGATGGCAGTGGCGCCCAGTTTACTGAAGAAGAAATAAAAGCCATTGTGCAAACTGCAAAAGATACGGGTTGAAAGTTATGACTCATGCACATGGCGCAGAAGGTATTAAACGGGCAATCCGTTCAGGGGTTGCCTCTATTGATCATGGTACATTGAATGGATGATGAATGCATTGATCTTTTTAAAAAATACGGAACCTGGTATGTACTTACAATGACTGCAGGAAGATCAGTGATGGATTCTGCAAAAATACCCGGCTATTATCCCGCAGTAGTAGCTTCAAAAGCATTGGCTATAGGCCCTAAATTAAAAACCCATTTACTAAAGCATATAAAGCAGGTGTAAAAGTTGCTTTTGGAACTGATGCAGGAGTTTGTAGGCATGGGATGAACTGGTTAGAGTTTACATATATGATTGAAGCCGGGATGAAGCCAATGGATGCAATTAAATCCGCCACTATAAACCCGGCAATACTTTTGGGAATGGTGGATGACCTGGGCAGTATTGAAGCAGGCAAGCTGGCTGATATTGCAGCTGTCGATGGCAATCCTTTAAACGACTCGCAGGCTTTTGCGCAGGTTGTATTTGTAATGAAAGATGGTGTGATTTATAAAGACCAATAATTCTTTCTTTACAGTCTCTCTTCTAAATCGTGTTAATTTGTATTTATGTTTTACAATCTATGATAAAATCATTTTGCAATCTATGTTGAGATCATTATTTCTCTTTATCGTTTCTATATTTTGTGCTCAATTTTCTTTTGCCCAATTTAATATTTCTTCCGCCGCAAAACGTTGGGCTGATAGCGTTTTTAATACCTTATCGGATACAGAAAGAATTGCGCAATTAATGGTGCTTAGAGTTAGCCAGATAACTGCAAATGGCGTTGTTTTTTACGATGAAAAGGTTGCTGACGCCATAAAAAAATACAACATTGGCGGAGTAGTTCTTTTCCAGGGCGGGCCTGTAAAGCAGGCAACTATGGTAAATAATTTTCAGCATATTGCCAAAACCCCGTTAATGGTTTGTATTGATGCTGAATGGGGCTTAGGTATGCGTTTCGATAGTATTATACCATTGAATCACCAGTTAATGTTAGGCGCTTTGCCAAATGCATCTTTAGTTTATCAATATGGAAAATTCGTAGGTGAGCAATGCAAACGTGCAGGTATCCAGGTTAATTATGCCCCTGTAGTTGATATCAATAATAATCCCAACAACCCGGTTATAGGCGACCGCTCTTTTGGCGAAGATAAATATAAGGTTGCGTTGTTTGGAGTTCAATATATGAAAGGCCTGCAGGATGCCGGGGTACTTGCGTCTGCCAAACATTTTCCAGGACACGGAGATGTAGCGGTTGATTCACATTATGATCTGCCGGTAATCAATAAAACAAAAGGTCAGTTAGATTCTTTAGAGCTTTACCCATTTCGTGAAATGTTCAAGGCCGGAGTAGGAAGTGTAATGGTGGCTCATTTGTATATTCCCGTAATTGACAGTGCTGCCAACCGGGCAACTTCTCTTTCAAAAAATAATGTAACAGGGTTATTAAGAAATGAGCTGGGTTACCAGGGTTTAACTTTTACTGATGCATTGGATATGAAAGGTGTTGCAAAATTCTTCCCTGGGGGAGAGATAGCAGTTGAATCATTAATTGCCGGAAATGATATTCTTTGCCTGCCTGGGGATGTAGCTGAAAGCATAACAAAAATTAACGAGGCCATTACCAATGGAAAGCTAAGCTGGGATGATGTTTATGTAAAGTGCAAAAAAGTTTTAGCGGCAAAATATATGGATGGTGTTTCAAAAGTAAAGCCCGTTAATATTCATCATATTACGGAAGATATAAACAGCAAAATAAATGATATGAAAAAGCGGGTTGCTCAAAATGCCATCACGCTGCTGAACAATAAAGATGAAATGTTCTACCCTCTTACCAACACTTTAAAAATTGATTCTATTAAATCTATTGCTTATGTGGGTGTTGGTATTAGCGCTGATAACGCATTTGCAAAACGAATGAGGAGCGATTACAATGCTGATATATATTATTTCGATTACAAAAGAGATTCAGGTAATATTGTTTCAATGGCAGCGCTTATAAAAAACCGCTATAAGTCAATAGTGATAGGTATTCACAATTATGCCCGTTATCCTTCAAATAATTTTGGGATAAGTAAAAATGCAATTGATCTTGTACTTCAGCTTCAACAGCAAGCTAAAGCAATAACCTTTGTTTTCGGAAACCCTTATGCCATAAAAAATTTTTGTGATGCACCAAATTTAGTTGCCTGTTACGAAGATGATGAGATAACACAAAATGCAGCAGCAGATTTTTTAGAAGGAAAGATATCAGCGTTAGGCAAACTGCCGGTAACCGTTTGCAGCCAGTATCATTATGGCAGGGGAATAGTTGTTAATATTAATAGTTTACCTCTGGCAAAACCACAGGAGACCGGTTTTAATTATTCAAAATTTTCGGTAATAGATTCTGTTGCCAATGATGCCATTATAAAAGAGGCAACTCCCGGATGTGTAGTGCTGGTGGCTAAAGATGGAAAGATCGCTTACCAGAGAGCTTTTGGAAAATATGACTACGATAAGCCTGATTCTGTAACGCTATCTTCATTATATGATATGGCTTCTGTTACAAAAATATGCGCCACAACCCTTGCTGTAATGAAGTTGTATGATGAAGGTAAGATTAAGCTTAACAAAACGCTGGGGGATTATCTTCCCTGGGTAAAAGGAAGCAATAAACAAAATTTATCAATAGAAAATATTTTATTGCACCAGGCTGGGCTTGTAGGTTGGATACCTTTTTATAAGGAAACGGTTGATAATTTTGAGGTTCCTCTTAAAACAATTTATTCTGCACACCAAAAAGATTCTTTTAAGATACGTGTAGCAGATAATTTATTTCTTCGCAACGATTGGATTGACCGGATGAATATGCGCATTTTGCAAAGCCCTCTCGGGCCTCCTGATAAATATGTTTACAGTGATAATGATTTTATTCTCCTGGGTAGGATTGTTGAAAAACTTTCTAAAAAAACATTAGATGCATATGTGCAGCAACAATTTTACGATCCGATGGGATTAATTTCAACATCATTTAAACCACGGGAAAAATTTCCCTTAGATGAAATAGCGCCAACAGAAAAGGAAAAATATTTTCGGTTGCAACAAATGCGTGGAGACGTTCATGATCCCGGGGCGGCTATGTTTGGCGGCGTTTCAGGCCATGCAGGATTATTTAGTAATGTAAATGATCTTGCAGTTATAATGCAAATGCTTTTGAATGGAGGCGAATATAAAGGCCACAGATACCTGAAAGAAGAAACAATTAAACTTTTTACTGCTTACAATAGTTCCATTAGCCGCCGGGGCTATGGTTTTGATAAACCGGAAAAAGACAATGCCACAAGGCCGGAGCCGTATCCTTGTAAAGAGGCTTCACCACTAACTTTCGGGCATACGGGGTTCACCGGAACCTGCGTTTGGGCCGATCCGGCATACAACCTCATTTTCATTTTTTTAAGCAACCGTGTAAATACGAATGGTGGCGATAGTAATAAACTTTTAAAATTAAATGTAAGAACCAATATACAGGCTGCTATATATAAAGCATTAGGTCTGTAAATATTTGCGGAGGTTTAACAGCGCCAGATCTCTATATATAATTTTGTAAGAGCTTATTTTAGAAAAATGCTTTGAAAAAAATTGCACCTTATATTTTAATGTCCCTTTTGTTATTTCCTGCAAAGATGAATTTACCATTTGCGATCAGATGGTTGCTGTACGGATGAAGTACGCCCTTTTACGTGGCAACGGCCGTCCGTTTGGGGTGATGTATATCTCAATAAACTTACAAAAGTCAGCACCACAACTAATACCCTAGATTCAGTTAAAATCTCTGGCAGTGCAATCAATACGACTCGGGAGAGAATGTTACAATTTATTTTTAATTCTCACAATTATTTTCCATTTCTTAAAATAAAGAACATTCATATATTGCAGTGAATGCAAAAAGCATTTAATAATTTAATCACCGTGTATTTGCAGATTTTGCTAACTATTTCAACTTGCTAAAAGAAAAATTACAACATATGTCGTACTCATATCAAATAAAATCTTTAGAACAATACAAAGAAGCCTATCAGGAAAGTGTAAAAGATCCTGAAAAATTCTGGGCAGAGATTGCAGAAAATTTTACCTGGAAAAAAAAATGGGATAAAGTGTTGGAATGGAACTTTACAGAGCCGAATGTAAAATGGTTCATCAACGCTAAATTAAACATTACCGAAAATTGTATTGATCGCCATCTTGAAAAACTGGGCGATAAACCTGCCATTATCTGGGAACCTAATAACCCTGAAGAGCGAACGAGAGTGGTAACCTATTCGCGGCTTCATAAAAGGGTTTGCCAGTTTGCACAAGTGCTGATAAACAATGGTGTAAAAAAAGGTGACCGGGTTTGTATTTACATGGGAATGGTGCCGGAACTGGCTTATGCAGTATTGGGCTGTGCAAGAATTGGCGCCATACACAGCGTTATTTTTGGAGGATTTTCTGCTCAAAGTATTGCTGACAGATTGTATGATGCCCAGGCAGAATACATAGTTACATGCGATGGCGCATATCGTGGCGGTAAAGACATTCCGCTAAAATCTATTATTGATGATGCACTGATAGGCAACAGAGCCATAAAACGGGTAATAGTTTATACAAGAACAAGAATCCCCATATCTATGCTAAAGGGAAGAGATGTATGGTGGGAAGATGAGATGGAATATGCTGAATCGCAAATAGAGAAAGATAATATTATAGCAATGCCGGCTGCTGAGATGGATGCCGAAGATCCCTTATTTATTTTATACACTTCCGGTTCTACAGGTAAACCAAAAGGGGTGGTGCATAGCAGTGCAGGCTATATGGTTTGGACCAACTATACATTCGTAAATGTATTTCAATATAAACCGGGTGATGTATTTTTTTGTACGGCAGATGTTGGCTGGATAACAGGCCATAGCTACATTTTGTACGGGCCATTGAGCGCCGGGGCTACCAGTGTAATGTTCGAAGGTATCCCTACCTGGCCTGATGCAGGAAGATTTTGGGACATTGTTGATAAATACAAAGTGAATACAATTTATACCGCACCTACTGCCATAAGAAGTTTAATGAGCTATGGTTTAGAACCATTGAAAGGGAAAGATCTTTCATCATTAAAAGTATTAGGTACTGTTGGAGAACCTATTAATGAAGAAGCATGGCATTGGTATGATCAAAATATCGGCAAAGGAAAATGCCCCATAGTTGATACCTGGTGGCAAACGGAAACCGGCGGAATTTTAATTTCCAATCTTGCGGGCATAACTCCTGCCAGGCCAAGCTGGGCTACCCTGCCTATGCCTGGTGTGCAGCCTGTATTAGTAAATGAAAATGGAATAGAGGTAACAGAAGAAAATGAAGACGGAGTACTTAAAGGCAATCTTTGCCTTAAAGCCCCCTGGCCGGCGATATTAAGAACAACTTATGGAGACCATGAACGCTGCCGCACCAATTATTTTGCAACGTATGAAAATCTTTATTTTACCGGCGATGGCGCCCTAAAAAATAAAGATGGCTATTACCGGATAACCGGACGGGTTGATGATGTATTGAATGTAAGCGGGCACCGTATTGGTACTGCTGAAGTAGAGAATGCTATCAACATGCACGCAGGCGTTATTGAAAGTGCCGTGGTGGGTTTTCCGCACCATATTAAGGGACAGGGAATATATGCCTTTGTTATTTACGGCAATATGCATATTGATGAAGAACAAACCCGGAAAGATATTTTGCAAACAGTGAGCAGGGTTATTGGCGCTATTGCCAAGCCTGATAAAATTCAGTTTGTAACCGGATTGCCTAAAACAAGAAGCGGTAAGATTATGAGAAGAATTTTAAGAAAGATTGCTGAAGGAGAAACAGCTAATTTAGGCGATACAACTACTCTGCTTGATCCGGCTGTTGTTGATGAAATATTACGGGCAAAATTGTAGTAGAAATAAAATAATCCGGTTCCGGATATTTGGGCACTATTTAAATTCCGGAAGAACCTTTGCCGATAAAAGTAGCAACTCTTGTTTAGCGCCTCCTCCGAAATTAAATAACTTTATAAACTAAATTAATTTTTCCTGCGCATGCCTAAAAAAAGTGCCGGTATTCTTATATATTCTTACCACAATAATTTACTGCAGGTATTGTTAGTGCATCCGGGTGGGCCTTTCTGGGCAAAGAAAGACCTGGGTGCCTGGTCTGTACCTAAAGGAGAAATTGAAGAAGATGAAAATCCTTTAGACGCCGCAAAAAGAGAAGTAGAAGAAGAAACCGGAATAAAGATACTGGGAGATTTTGTTGAATTAACCCCCATAAAGCAAAAAAGCGGGAAGATGGTTTATGCGTGGGCTATAAAGAATGATTTAAATGCCGCCGAAATTACAAGCAACACCTTTGAAACAGAATGGCCACCAAAGTCGGGAATAAAGAAAAGGTTTCCCGAAATTGATAAAGCAGCATGGTTTAATGCAGAGGAGGCTAAGAAAAAAATCATTGAAGGACAGGTTCCCTTAATTGAGGAGCTGCAGCTTAAACTTAAAGATGCCGGAATTTAAAAGTATTTCTAATTCTATTTGCTTATAAAACGGTAACCTATCCCTGATTCCGTAATAATATATTCCGGGCGGTTTGCATCGGTTTCAATTTTTTTTCTAAGCTGTGATAACCTGTCATGCTTTTTTTGTTTATAAAATTATTTGAAAGAAAATTACATCTTCATGCCGGCCATTGGTGATGCTCCTCTTTTAAAAACATATTCACTGTTTAACAGGTACGCACCCGATGTTACAACGGCTTCACCTTCCTTTAAGCCATAAGCAATTTCAATACGATCGTTGCTTTCTGAACCTACTGTTACCATTTTATTTTTGAAAGTATTCTTACCTGTCATTACCCAAACCGATGAACCTTTTTCATCTCTTAGTACCGCATCAATTGGCAGGGATAGTACATTTGATCGTCTTCCTTTTACTACAACATAGGCTGCCATGCCGGGTTTTAGTTGATTATCCTCATTTGGAATTTGAACTCTAATAAGATTAAGTCTCTGGTCAGTATTTATTTCAGGATTCACAAATTGTATTTTACCATGTAACTCTTTGCCAGGCATATCTTGTATTTGTACTGTTACCAACCCATTTGTATTTAATTGTGCTGACTGACTTGTATAAACCTGTGCTTCTGCCCAAAGTGTAGATAGATCGGCTAACTGTACTATTGAGCCTCCTTCGCTTACATAATCTCCTTCCTGAACATCTATTGCTGTAATATACCCACTTTCTTTACTGTAGACTGTTGTTGTAAGTGAAAGCTGTTTGCTTTTTGCCAGAGCATTCACCTGTGATTCTGTCAGTCCCCAAAGCAACAATTTTGTCTTGGCACTTTGTATGACCTGGTCAAAGTTTATCAGTGAATTATCCAGGACATTGCGCCTTTCCAAAGAAAGCAAATATTCCTGCTTTGCGTTATTCAATTGTTCACTATATACTTCTACCAGTGGTGCTCCTTTTTTTACGTAGTCACCGATATTTTTATAATAAAGTTTATCCACTCTGCCCATTACCCTTGAGCTGACTGAAACTAATTTTTGCTGGTCGAAATTTAAGGTGGCGTTCAATACTGTTTCATTTCCTATTATTCCTTTTCCAATGGTATCTACCTGTATATTTCCTAATTGTACTTGCTGATCACTTAATTTTATTTCATCAGGTTGAGACATATCATTTTTTTGTACAGCTATCAATTTCATTTCGCAAACAGGACATTTGCCAGGATGCGGTTCCATTATTTGCGGATGCATGGAACAGGTATAAAAAGTACCATTATTTTCAGTGACAGTTGTCTTTTGTTTACAAGATGCAATGACTATTATCATTGCTGAAGCAAATACAAAAAGTATCGCGATTTTATCGGGACGACCCTTCGTCAAACTCCGGGTAAACTGCGACGCTGCCTTATGCACTACAGCCAAAACGGAGCCTCGCAACGGGCGCCTCATTGAAAAACCAAAGCGGGTAACAAAATATTTTAAGTTCATTTTTACTGTTTTGTTTTTATAAAACTTTCGCTGTCTGTTAAGTACTGTGCATTTGAGGCAACGCTATCTTTTACCGATAAGCCACTAACAACCTGTACAAACTTTTCCTGCTTAATACCTGTTTGAATTTTATGCGCTATAAACCCACCTGCTGTTTTTAAAAACACCACTTCATTTATGCCTAATGAAAGAACAGCATCCTTAAGCAACCAATTTGCATTTGTTGTATTGCCAAAAATATTTGCCCTTACCTGGCTGCCTATCGGGATTTGCATTTGGTAATTGTCAAAATAAACTCTCGCTGTCAGTGTTTTACTGCCTTGCCTGTAGAAGGGTTCAATGAAATTAATATGTGATCTGAAAGCCTTTTGCGGCATAGCTTCCGGCACTATTTTCACAGCATTACCCACCTTAACATAGTGTTGATTTTCCGGAAATATATTCAGCACAGCCCAAGCTTTGTGTGGGTTAGTTAATGAAAAAATTCTTTGTCCCTGCTGCACATACATGCCTTCTCTTATTGTTAGCGGTGCAGTGGTTGAGGAAAGAACAGGCATGTTGCCGGTTGCATCCATCTTTTCGGCTCCTGATTCGTGTATATGACCCATTATCCTTGCATATACGGCAACGGTAAAGGATGCTTTACCTGAACTTATAAGTTGGTGTAATTGCCGGCTACTCATACCCATTAATAAAAGCCTTTGCTTTGCTGCGTTTATTAACGATGTGTTACCGGGGTCGTTCTTCAGTAAGAATAAAAGATTTTGTTGTGCAGTGGCAATTTCAGGGCTATATATGTCCATAATTTTTTCACCCGCCTCCACCATCTGATAACGATAACGAACATATAATTTCTCAATCCTTCCTGCTACTATTGCTGAAATGGAACCTATCTCTCTTGTGTCATTTTGAATGTTACCTATTGCTTCAATTGCAACGTCTTCACTTTTGTTTTCAATGGCTGTAACAGGAACAGATGTGATTACAAATTCGTTGGTTGGCTTTAATAAATCTTCCAACTCAATGTTGTTTACTTTTTCTCCATTCTCTTCTTTCTTTACCAGCTTCATTTCGCAAATAGGACAATTGCCCGGCTTACCACTGATGATTTGAGGATGCATTGAGCAAGTGTACAATTGTGTAGATTCACCCGTTTCATGTGAATGACTCTCCGCTTCCTTGTGCTTACATGAAGTGGATATAATCATAAGCACAATGAATAAAAAGGCAAACGGTCCGACTATGTTGTTCTTACTTAACATACTATCATTTTATTTTTTTGGAACGGCACCGTTGTTCTCTGGTTAATCATCGATGCGTCGCAGTCCGTTCATCTTTCACAGCTTTAATGTAACAAGTTGTGTTTTCGGGAGGCTCCTACGGAGCCGATACAATTCATATCCGCTTCTTTCTATAAACAGGATGCTCCTATGGAGCTAATACATGTTTCGTTCCTGGTTAAAATATTTCCCCTAACGAACTTTAGAGCTTCGTAGAAGCTTCCTGTTTATATAAAACACAAAAAATCAACATGCCGGCTCCATAGGAGCCTCCTAAACTCAATCCTTATTTTCTATAAATGCGTGCTCCTATGGATTTAATACATATTTCTTCCTGATTAATATCCTTCATTTAACAAACTTTAGCGCTTCGTAGAAGCCTCCTGTTTATAAAACAACACACCATCGAACTCTCCAAACTCAGCAGGAGCCTCCTAAAAACTACTCAATAAAATCAAATAAAAACCTTTCTTCAAAAAGCACTTCAAACTTTTCTAATAATTGATGATATTCCTGCCTGAATGTTTTCTTCTGATGATGTACCTCCTGGTTCAATATATATTTTATCACTGCATCAATATGAGAATGTGAATAGGAAAATACTCCATAGCCTTCCTGCCAACTAAATTTTCCTCTTATCCATTGCTTGCTATTGACAAATTCATTACTCTCCACCTTTATTTCTTTTACAAAATCAGCAATTAAAACGGTTGGCTTAAAACCTACAAAAAGATGAGTATGGTCGGGCATACAATGCACAGCCAGCATTTTAGCCTTTCGGTTTTGTACCAAACCAGTTATATACTTATGCAATTCTTCTTTATTTTCCTTAGAGATTAGGCTTTGCCTTTGTTTTACAGCAAATACAAATTGCAGGTATATTTGAGAGAATGTGTTTGCCATAAATTATGTTTTTGTTTTTAGGAGGCTCCTACTGAGCATACTCCTTTCATATTATTCTGAATTGTCATTAACGGCTTTTAATCTCTAAAGTTCTTTCCAACTCAACCTGTGTATTTAAAAGCTGTTGCAACTGGTCGAGGTATTCAATTTGCGTTTTATTCAAAGTATTCCATGCATCAAACAGCGTGAATAATTGTTCTGTGTTTTGCTGGTAACCTAACTGCATCACCTGGTAATTTTTACGCAAGGCAGGTATTATATTTTCTTCGAAAAGTTTTACCTGTTTTTTCTTTGTCTCCAATTCATCGCTGATGCCTGTAGCTGTGCCTGATGCATCATTTAAAATCATTTGCCTTTGCTGCGATAATGCTTCTGCCTTCCATCGCAAACTCTCCACGTTTGCTTTTGACATACGGTTTGCTTTACCGATAGGAATTTTTGCCATGCCCATTAATGTATACTGCATAGGAAAGCCACCAAAGCCAAACATGTGATCGAAGCGAACGCCGAACTCAGGTTTTGTTTTAGCTCTCTCTGCATTTTGCTGTAAGTAAGTTAATTGAATGTCTTTGTCTATTGCCGTTACATCACTTCTGTTTGAGATTGCCGATGTATCAAAAGAGGTAGATTCAATTTCTTTGATGTTATAAAGGGTATCTACCTCAAATGACTGCGACTTGTTTCGGTTCATCAAAGTATTTAGCCTTATCAATCTTTGTTTTCTTTCATTATCTAACATTAATCTCATGTTGAGCAAATTGCCTAATTCAGCTTTTGCTTTATAGTATGCACTTAATTTATCAAGACCATTTTTATACCTTATCTCGGCATCTTTAATCATGAAGTTGAGTAGCTTCTCATTTTCATTTATAACATTCAGTTTTTTTTGTATCACTATCCATTCATAGTAATTTTTCTTAGCATCAGCATACAATTGGTTCAGTTCGTACTTTAGTTTTTCCTTATCTACCGAAGACATGCCTTCCATATATGCCGCTTCTGCATCCTGTCTTTTTTTGTTGGGAAACATCTGCTGTGCAGAGAGCATGTATTGACCCATGCCTGTTGCGCCGTTATCTCCCTTTTGCCAAAGTTTTGGATTGTAAGGTGTCATCCAAAAACCTGTACCAAATTCCGTAGGCATCCAGCTTCTTGCACCTTTTGCTGCTTCATCTGCTGAACGGATTTGAGCTGCAAACATTTTTGCTACAGGGTTGGAAGTATCTATTGTTTGAAGTACATCCTGTAAAGCCATTTTGTTCTGCGCCTTTAGCAAGAAGCAGGAGAGAAGCAGAGAAAATGTTATTAGTGTTTTTTTCATCTTTAATGTTTTACTTCGTGCACTTCAATTTTGCCAAACTTTCTTAATTCATATTCTTTTTGCATTAAAAAAATAAGCGGGGTAACTAATAAAATATGGGTAGCAGAAGTTAATACGCCGCCAATCATCGGAAGTACAATTGGTTTCATCACATCACTGCCTACACCGCTGCTCCATAAAATGGGTATTAATGCAAACAGTGAAACGAATACGGTCATTAACTTTGGTCGCAATCTTTTTGCTGCACCTGCAATTACAAATTCCCTTAAATCGTTTTTAGTAATCGTTGCTTTTGAGTTGCCCTTTAATGCTACCAGTTGCTGCATAGCATCATTTAAATAAATTACCATCACAATACCTGTTTCCACTGCTAAACCAAACAACGCAATAAAACCTACAGCCACTGCAACAGATAGATTAACGCCCCAGAAATAAATCATGAATGCGCCACCTATTAAAGCAAAGGGAATTGAAATCAAACTAAAGAAGGCTTCTCTCGCTGAATGAAAAGCAAAGTACATAGAGATAAAAATGATGAGCAGAACAGTAGGCAATATTAGTTTTAATGTTTTCTCGCTTCTTATTAAATTTTCATACTGACCGCTCCATTCTACGAAGTAACCTTTGGGCATTTTGCCTATCATCTTATCTAAGTTGGCTCTTGCTTCTTCCACTGTACCGGCAAGGTCTCTGCCTCTTACATTAAATAAAACGGTTCCTCTTAGCAAAGCATTTTCAGAACTTATCATGGGAGGACCTTCAGTAATTTTTATATCTGCCACAGCCTCCAAAGGGATAGGACCATTATTCATCGTTTGCACCTGTAAATTTTTTATTGCAGTGATATTACCCCTGAACTCCTGACCAAATCTCGCATTCACTGAAAACCGCTGCCGACCTTCTACGGTAGTCGTAAGCTTCATGCCGCCCAATGCACTTTCAATTAACGTATTAACATCATCTATGCTTAAACCATAACGACCTATTTCATCTCTCTTGATTGCTATGTCAAGATATTTCCCTCCTGTAATAGGTTCAACATATAAATCCTTTACGCCTTCAATGCCTTGCAAAGCAGTCCGTACTTTTTGTGCAAATACATTTATGGTATCTAAATTTTGCCCGTAAACTTTCACGCCTACATCAGTTCTTATGCCTGTAGAAAGCATGTTGATGCGGTTAATGATAGGCTGTGTCCAACCGTTTGTTACACCCGGTATTTGAAGTTTGCTGTTTAGCTCATTTATAATATCATCTTTACTTATACCCGCCCGCCATTCACTTTTAGGTCTTAAGGTGATAATGGTTTCAATCATACTGATGGGTGAATTATCGGTAGCTGTATTTGCTCGTCCTGCCTTGCCTAAAACATTTGCCACTTCCGGAAGCGTTTTAATTAATTTGTCCTGCACCTGCAATATTCTTTTTACTTCGCTGTTGGAAACATCCGGCAATGAAACCGGCATAAAAAGAATGGAGCCTTCATCTAACGGTGGCATAAACTCCCTGCCTAAACTTAATACTAATGGTATGCTGATAAGCAAGGCAATGATGTTAATGGCAATGGTTGTTTTTCTCCATTTGATACATGCTCTTATAACCGGTTCATACATTCTTTCCAAAAAACGATTAATGGGATTTGCGTTCTCGCTTCTAAACCTGCCTTTCATAAAAAAGGAAATTAGAACCGGTGCTAAAGTGAGCACCAGGATTGCATCCACAATCATTATAAATGTTTTGGTAAAGGCCAATGGGCCAAACAATTTTCCTTCCTGACCTGTAAGCATAAACACGGGCAGGAAAGAAGCAATGATGATTATAGTGGAAAAGAAAACACCTCTTGAAACCTGTTTACATGCTCTTTCAATAATGTTCATGCGAACATCTTCAGGTATCTCCTGATAACTGCTTTTTTTGAAACCCTTCAATCGTTTAAAAATATTTTTCATTATAAATAGTTTTTCAAATCATGCTTAACATTTTTTTGCACCGTACTGAATATCTTCATTCATCATTGTTGCGTGGCACACTTGTACTTTTTTTTCTTTGTGCGGCTTTAAACCCAACCATTCCTTTTTTTGCTCTGTAAGAGCATACTGTTTATAGACTTTCAATCTAAGATGTTATCCAACTCCGTAGGAGTTTCCATTACGCTTGTACAGGAGGCTCCAACGGAGCCAGGGATTTTTCAAAACGTCTCATTTTCTATAAACAGGATGCTCCTACGGAGCACAAAGCCAATTTTTATTATAATTCTTCTCAATCAATAAACCTCGAATTGTATCCTCAAACTTTTATTTCCAAATTCTTCTACACTACAAATTAATTAATCGTTCAATAGTATTATCCAAAGTACCAGCGTGCGACGCAACGCCTGCTCAATCTTTGTTAATGCTCCATAATATTTACCTTAATCATTTTGGCGGTACCTTATTCTGATATTCTGCTAACTGCCGATAAGAGTTTTCGCTCATGATGATCCCATTATCTACAATAACCCCAATGGCTAATGCAATACCGGTAAGCGACATAATGTTCGATGAAAGACCAAATGCATTTAACAGGATAAAACTGATAGCTATAGTGATGGGAATTTGTATGATAATACTTAATGCACTGCGCCAATGAAAGAGAAACAGGATAACAATGATGCAGACAATGGCAATCTCTTCTACCAGTTTTGTTTTTATGGTTTCTATAGCGGCTTCAATTAAATTGCTTCTGTCATAAGCTGTTTTAAATGTTACTCCTTCCGGCAATCCTTTCTCTACATCTTTCATTTTTGCTTTCACTGCTGTAATCACTCTGTCTGCATTTTCTCCATATCGCATTACAACAATACCGCCGACAACTTCGCCTTCTCCATTTTCATCGAATATGCCTAACCTCAAATCAGAACCCATTTGTACATTACCAATGTCTTTGACCCTTATTGGTATTCCGTTATTATTTGATACTGATATGTTTTCTACATCTTCCCTGTTCTTTATATAACCTAAGCCACGAATGATATAAGCCATGTCTGACATTTCAAACTTTCGACCTCCCACATCGTTATTACCTGCTTTTACCTGCTTCATTACGT
>JBDSFG010000136.1:0-17180 GCA_039919615.1 Ginsengibacter sp.
TTGTTCAATTTGCTTCAATTCTTAAAGACTTTCTGCATAAAATCTGATGTTTTTACCGATTTTTAATTTTTTCGTAAAAAGATAAATTGATAAATCATTTCCTACCTTAGCTACCTGTATCATTATATAAAATTAATTTGCCACAATGGACTTTAAGCAAATACAAGAGTTAATAAAACTCATTAATAAAAGCAATATAGGAGAATTAAGTGTAGAAGAAAATGATTTTAAAATTACCATAAAGCAAAAAAAAGAAGATGTTCATAATGTAATGATGCCCTCGCCAGTACAAATTTCTTCAATGCAACCGGTAAGCAAATTAGATTCTTCTAAAAACGAAGTAATAGAAACTGCTAAAGAGGATACCCTGGTAACAATCAAAAGTCCTATGATAGGTACTTTTTACCGCCAACCCAGTCCGGGCAAACCCATATTTATAAATGTTGGAGATGAAGTTGTTTCCGGAACAATTGTTTGTATTATTGAAGCAATGAAATTATTCAATGAGATTGAAAGTGAAGTAACCGGAAAAATTGTAAAAGTGTTAGTTGAAGATGCTTCGCCAGTTGAATTTGATCAACCCTTATTTTTGGTAGAACCTTCTGCCTGATTTGCAGATTGAAAAATCAAGTTTTTGAATGCACTCAATTACCTGTAACTACTGCATTGAATGGTGATTTCTTTTATTTTTATTGATTTGTGAATCACTCAACATTGAAATCTTAAAACGATGCCTGCTTTTATCATCAGCAAATCAACATATCACTTTAACAGCTACGCAATAAAAAATGTTTAAAAAAATATTAATAGCCAATCGTGGAGAAATTGCTTTGAGGATAATACGTACGTGTAAGGAAATGGGCATTCGTACAGTGGCAGTTTATTCTACTGCAGATAAAGACAGCCTGCATGTAAGATTTGCAGACGAGGCTGTTTGCATTGGCAAACCAGCAAGCGCAGATAGCTATTTAAACGTCCCTCATATTATGGCTGCTGCAGAAATTACCAATGCAGACGCTATTCATCCTGGCTACGGATTTTTAGCAGAAAATGCAAAATTTGCGCAGATCTGCACCGATCATAAAATAAAATTTATTGGCCCAACCCCTGAAATGATTAGTGCTATGGGTGATAAAATAACCGCAAAAGAAACGATGATAAAAGCTGGAGTTCCTGTTGTGCCCGGCGGCGGCGGATTGCTCGGAGATATTAATGAGGCAAAAGGCCTGGCTAAAGATATTGGCTACCCGGTTATATTAAAAGCTACTGCCGGCGGTGGCGGAAAAGGCATGCGGGTGGTTTGGGAAGAGGATCAACTTGAAAAATCATTTGATAATGCCAAAGCCGAAGCGGCGGCATCGTTTAAAAATGATGGTATTTACATGGAAAAATTTGTTGAAGAGCCACGCCATATTGAGATACAAGTGGCAGGAGATCAGTTTGGAACTGTATGTCATCTTAGTGAAAGAGACTGTTCTATCCAACGCCGTCATCAAAAGTTAGTGGAAGAATCCCCATCTCCTTTTATGACCAAAGAGCTGAGAGAAAAGATGGGTAATGCTGCTATCAAAGCTGCCTCTGCAATAAATTATGAAAGCGTTGGCACAGTAGAATTTTTAGTTGATAAGAACCGGGATTTTTATTTTATGGAGATGAATACCAGGATACAGGTAGAGCATTGTGTAACTGAAGAGGTAGTTAATTTTGATCTTATAAAAGAACAAATAAAAATAGCTAACGGCCAAAAGATCTCAGGCAGGGATTATTACCCCCAAATGCATGCAATTGAATGCAGGATAAATGCTGAAGATCCTTATCATGATTTTCGTCCTTCTCCCGGCAGAATTACTGTATTACACCAGCCTGGCGGGCACGGTGTCAGGGTTGATAGCCATGCGTATGCCGGGTATGTCATTCCGCCATACTACGATAGCATGATAGGTAAACTAATCGCTATTGCCCAATCAAGGGATGAAGCCATTAGTACAATGATACGTGCCTTAAGTGAATACGTGATTGATGGAATAAAAACCACTATCCCTTTTCATCAGAAACTTATGCTTGATGAAGATTTTAGAAGCGGCAATTTTACCACTAAATTTTTAGAGAATTTTAAAATGAGATCTGAGTAGAAGGCTGAGGGATAACTTTCTTTAAAAGGATACCATCCTGATATAATTACTTACTACCATCCATCATTTTAAATTGATTGAAAGCAATTCTATTATTTAAATTTAATACCTAAATCAATCATCATGAAATCAGGATTTCTTCTGTTTTTTGTAACAGTGCTTTTTGTATTGAATACATCTTCTCAAAACTTAACCACACTTCCGGATGGTGGTAATAAGAAAGCTTCAGTTTCTGAACGTATTGGTATTACTGATGTAACAATCCATTACGACAGGCCTTCAGTTAAAAATCGTGAAGGAAAAATGTGGGGAAGTCTCATTCACAAGGGATTTACTGACCTGGGATTTGGCACCAGCAAAGCTGCTCCATGGCGGGCAGGAGCGAATGAAAATACAACCATAAGTTTTAGCACGGATGTCATGATAGAAGGAAAACCCCTGAAGGCAGGCACTTATGGGTTTTTTATTGCTTATGATGAAGAAAGCCCAACATTGATTTTTAGCAATGCCAATCAATCATGGGGTTCTTTTTTTTATAACGATAAAGAGGATGCATTGCGGGTAAATGTAAAACCTGTTAAGCTTACTGAAAGTACAGACCGGCTTAAATATGAGTTTAGTGATGAAAATGAAAACAGTGCAATAATCGCATTGATCTGGGAAAAGCTAAAAATTCCATTTAAGGTAGAAGTTGATTATGTAAAAACGCAGATCGAGTCTTTTAAAAAGGAATTGAGAAGTAATATAGGATTCAATCCAGATGCATGGGTGCAGGCAACTCAATTTGCTGTTGAGCACAATACTAATCTTGAAGATGCAATGCAATGGAGTGATTATGCAATTAACGGCCCGTTTGTAGGGCAGAAGAATTTTAAAACCTTAAGTGCAAAAGCTTCTCTTTTAAACAAAATGGGTAAAACTGACGAGGCAAATGCCGCAATGAAAGAAGCGCTCCCCGTGGCGACCATGACAGAATTACATCAATATGGCCGCAGTTTGTTAACTGAAAAAAAGCCTAAAGAGGCAGTGGAAATTTTTAAAATGAACGCTCAAAAAAATCCCAATATTTTTACTACCAATGTAGGGCTGGCAAGAGGCTATTCAGCAAATGGTGATTTTAAAACAGCCTTGAAATATTTAAATGCAGCGCTTCCGCAGGCGCCCGACAAAGCAAATAAAGATGCAGTACAAAATATGTTGAAAATGCTTGGTGAAGGAAAGGACATCAATTGATAAAATAAATTAATCTTTTACCAGCACCGGTTTTCAGTTCAGGCTAACGCCCGATCGTGTATTTATCTCATAGAACTTCCATCTTATAATTTAAGGAACAATCAGGAGTTTTTAAAAGATCCCTGATAAAAATTATTAAACTCAATTAAAAAATAACAGGCTGATTATCTATTCGGCTGTTTTACCTGACAACTTTTTAATAAGATCAATCTCGTCTTTACGGTAAGGAGTGCCATCCTGGTGAAAAATATCATGAAACCATTCTACAGGTTCAGAACCATTCGCAATTGGGGTGTCCCATGCATATTTTGTATTTGATTTACCAGCAACAAAGCCCCAGTTTATAGCTCCTACATTCTCTCTTTTTAACAGCGGCAGAATGGTGGAAAACCTGCTGTTTCTCGTTCGTGCCATATATTCTGTACAAATTAATGGCCGCCCAATTGATTGTAAAAGATGAATAACCCGCTGATGCCAGTTAGCTTCTTCATAATTATGATAAGTTATAATATCAGAATTAGCTACCTGGAAAGCGTTAAGCGTTTCAAAATCCCATGCCCATAAACCAGCGGTGATCGGCTGATCTGGATTTACATCTCTTGCCCATTGAAACACTTTGCCAAGTAACAGAAGAGAGTTTTCTTTTTTATCTGAGTTGCCCGGCTCGTTATAAAGATCCCACAAAAGAATCCGTTTATCATGAGCAAAATTGGTTAAAATATCCTTCACATATAATTCAAGTTCAGGAAAAACAGTTGTGTCGGAAGAATAAGCCTGTCCCGGATCCTGCACCCATCCTGAATTATGGATGCCTGGTTTTGGAGCAGGTTGTGCGCCTGCCTTTGGCACCTTATTCCAGCAATCATCAAAAAATACAAACAAAATTTGAATGTGATGTGTGTTGGCAATGGTTAAAAAAGTATTTATTCTTTTCTTAAACCCCTCTTTATCCTGCCTCCATGCAACACTATGTAAAAAAACACGCATTGTATTAAATCCAATGTTTTCTGCCCAACCTAATTCCCGGTCATTTATTGTGCTGTCAAATGTATCTTCCTGCCACATCTCTAACTGGTTAATAGCATTACCCGGAATATAATCTGCACCAACTATCCAGTTGTGGTTTGTATACCATTCACTGGCTTTTTCAGTGGTCCATTGCCGGGCTATATTCGCCACTTTTATTGGCGCCTTGCCTTTATTTTTTTGGGCTTCTGCGTTAGTAATTATGATGCAGGTTAAGAGGAAAGCAAGTATCTTTTTTAGAGTCATTATACAAGGTTTAAATAAAGTAGATGGTAAGAAATTCTATAAATCAAAAAGAGAAATTACTTTTCTTTGAAGATACCCGCATTTTTAATTTCATTCTCAGTCACACTCCACTCCCCCAATTTTGCGCCTTTAACCCCAATAAATTCAACCTTAAACATCCGCTCCTTAAGCTTACCGCTCACAGTTATTTTTCCAAAATTTTGCGCCTCTGCCAAAGTACCGGGTACTCTTGACTCATTATTTATTTCCGCTCCCGTTACTTTGCTTACGCTGGAGGTGTAAGGTGAAACCGTTACATCGTATAAAGCATATAAGCCTTTGCGGGGATGCTTTATTACTTCACTATGATGCCTGTCGCCTGTAAAGAATATTACACCCTGGATTTTTTGCTCATCAATAAAATTCATCAACTCATTATATTCTGCGGTATAAAGCTTCATGGATTCTGATGAAGGATATGGATTTAAAACCTGGCTTCCAACAGCAATTACTTTAAATGTTGCATCACTAAATAATAAGGAGTTTTTAAGCCATTCCATTTGCATTGCTCCAAAGAAACTCTTGCCTGTATTTGGCTGCCCGTGGAGGCTGTCCGGTATTTTGTCTTCGCTCCTGAAATACCTGTCGTCTGTTAAAAAAATATCCACATCACTGTAGCTTATTTTAGTATAAATCCCTTTGCCCTCTTCCCCATAACTGGGATTGCACCAATATTTCATAAAGACCTTGCGGCTCTCTTCTTTTAAAAAATAACTTTTGCCGGCATTATCCGGACCATAATCGTGATCGTCCCAAATGGCATACTGCGGCATTGAGGCCATGAACTTTTGAAGTACCGGTAAACTTCTGTCGTGGCTTGCCCTGTAATTTAATCCCCATGGAGAACAAAAATCAACCTCTCTTGTATACCAATCATCCCCAAGCCACACATGAAAAGCTGCCGGTGTATTCGCCATAGTTTCAAAAATTGAAGAGTCTCCTCCATAAGGTTTGCCTGGGCGATCATAAACAGGTTCATTGAAGTAAGCGCAGCTTCCTGTTAAGAAAGTAAAGTCAGGCGCCGGTTTGCGCCATTGCCACAGATCTTTGGTGGTAAATTTAGACTTGGCATAAGGCGTTACTATTTTACCATCAACTAAAACATTATAGGTATAAATGGTATTAAAATCCAAACCATTCAACTCTATTTTTATGGGATTGAATTCTTTTCCTAATTCACCTTTATAAGTTATTGTTTTTACCTCTGATGATTTACCGTTAGGACTAAATCTTATTGAAACACTTTTTACTGAAGGAGAAACTTCAACCCAGATCGTTGCATTTCTTAACTCTACATTTCCGGCCCACGGCCCACTTACAAGGCCTTCTATTTTTTGTGAAAATATATATGAAGTATTTAAAAAGATTATTAAAAGAAGAAGTGAGCTTGTTTTTAATTGCATAACTATGTATTAAGCTACAAATTAAGGGAATAAATATTTTCTTGTTATTATTACGAATTATGCAGTATTAAAAACAGAAAATTAACCGGCGCTAACCCTGATAAAAATAATAAAGCCATCTTTTCCGATGGCCTTATTACTTTATTGTTTAAACAACTTTTAACTACAACCCATGCTATTACCGCAATTCAAACATTTATAGCAGGTACCACTTCTGATGGTTATATGACCACAGGTATTACAGGCCGGTGCATCACTCTGCATATTTTTAGCGGCTGCATTTACAGCATCCATTCCATTACTTACTTTTTTAACCGAATCTGTACGGTGCGCTTTTGCACTTGTTGGTTGTGCAGCACCATTGGAAGAACCACCTATTACACGTACTTCACTTAACTCATGCTTTCTCTCACCAATTGTTGGTGTTGATTCATCCCACTTTTCATTGCCCAGGTTTTGCACTTCAGGTTTATCTAAAACATGAACAAGATCATTTCTGCCCAAATACTCATAAGCAAGCGAACGGAACATAAAGTCAATGATAGAAGTAGTTGTTTTTATGTTAGGATGATCTACCATACCTGATGGTTCAAAACGGGTGAACACAAATTTCTCTACAAACTCTTCTAAAGGAACTCCATATTGTAACCCAATAGAGATGGCAATAGCAAAACAGTTTAACATGCTCCGCATTGTTGCTCCTTCTTTGGCCATATCAATAAATATTTCTCCGAGAGTACCATCATTATATTCACCTGTTCTCAGAAACAATGCCTGCCCGTTGATTTTTGCTTTTTGCGTGAACCCTCTCCTTTTCGCCGGCAAAGCTCTGCGCTCTACTATCATGGCGAGCTGGCGTTTTAAAGCAGTATCGGCGCTGCTTTGTACTCTCTTGTTTACTTCATCCAATAATTCTTCTACCGTTAACTTGCCCATATCTACAAGGGAAGAAACCTGTGCAGCAGCTTCGGACATTTCTGCTTCAGCGGTATCTGCGACTTTGGCTTTCTTATCACTCTTATTGCTAAGCGGCTGAGACAATTTAGAACCATCACGATATAGCGCACAAGCCTTTAAACCCAGTTGCCAGCTAAGCATATAGGCTTCTGCAATCTCTTCAATATTTGCCTCGTTAGGAAGATTAATAGTTTTGGAAATGGCACCACTTATAAAAGGTTGCGCTGCTGCCATCATGCGTATGTGCCCGCTATGATGTATAAACCTTTCGCCTTTGTGACCACATTTGTTGGCGCAATCAAAAACCGGCAGGTGCTCATTTTTTAAATATGGAGCGCCTTCTATTGTCATGGCGCCGCAAATATATTCGTTGGCTTTTTCAATCTGCTCATCTGTAAATCCTAATACTTCAAGAAGGCTCCATTCAAAATCGTGGTACTGCGCTGATGTAAAACCAAGACGTTGCAGGCATTCTTCTCCCAGGTTATAAACATTAAATACAAATCCAATTTCAAACGCAGCGCCAAGGCATGCTTCTAATTTGCTGATCTCTTCTTCCGTAAAACCTTTTTCTGTAAGGGTTTTATTATTTATAAAAGGTGAGCCTTTTAATGTAGCATGCCCTTTAGCATAGTTCACTATTTCCTCAATTTCCCTTTCACTATATTTTAAATTTCGTAAAGCCTGTGGTACACTTTGATTAATAATTTTAAAATATCCGCCGCCGCTCAATTTTTTAAATTTCACTAAAGCAAAATCTGGTTCAACGCCTGTAGTATCACAATCCATCACCAAACCAATTGTACCTGTTGGGGCAATAACGGTGGTTTGTGCATTACGATATCCATAAATTTCTCCAAGCATCACTGCATCGTCCCAGGCTTTTGTTGCAGCCTTTAATAAATAATCGGGGCAATATTTAGCATCTATCCCTTTAGGTTTTATTTCAATTCCTTCGTAAGCATCGAGTGCATCGTAAGCTGCTGCCCTGTGATTACGCATTACTTTCAGCATATGTCTTTTATTCTTAAGATACTTGCTAAACGGGCCAAGATGTTGCGCCAGCTCAGCAGAAGTTTTATAAGAAACGCCGGTCATTATTGCTGTGATGGCACCTGCTATTCCACGGGCTTCATCACTGTCATATGGGATGCCGCTAACCATTAACAGGCTGCCGAGATTAGCATAACCTAAACCTAATGTTCTATAATCATAAGAAAGTTGCGCCACTTCCTTGCTGGGAAACTGGGCCATTAAAACAGAAATTTCCAACACTGTTGTCCAAAGCCTTACTGTATACTCAAAGCCAGGTACATCAATGGTGTTGTCTGTTTCATTAAAAAATTTACGCAGGTTAACTGACGCCAAGTTACATGCAGTATTATCAAGAAACATATATTCACTGCAAGGATTTGAAGCTCTTATTGATCCGCCTTCAGGACAAGTATGCCATTCATTTATGGTAGTATTAAATTGAGTACCAGGGTCAGCACAGCGCCATGCAGCATAGTTTATTTTATCCCAAAGATCCTGTGCCTTTATTTTTTTCATTGTATGTCCATCACTTCTTGCTTTTAAATCCCAGTCTCCATTGGCTTCCAAAGCATGAAAAAATTCATTCGGTATTCTTACAGAGTTATTACTGTTCTGGCCGCTAACTGTTTTGTATGCTTCACCTTCATAATCACTTGGGTATCCGGCAGCAATTAATGCAGCTACTTTCTTCTCTTCTTCAACTTTCCAGTTTACAAATGTTTCAATTTCGGGATGGTCAATATCAAGACAAACCATTTTTGCAGCTCGCCTTGTTGTACCGCCACTTTTAATGGCACCTGCAGCCCTGTCGCCGATTTTTAAAAAACTCATCAGGCCGCTGGAAGTACCGCCACCGCTTAGCTTTTCACCTTCACCTCTAATGCTTGAGTAATTGGTTCCAACGCCACTCCCATATTTAAATATCCGTGCTTCACGAACCCACAGATCCATTATGCCTCCATCATTAACCAAATCATCTTCAACACTTAAAATAAAACAGGCATGTGGCTGCGGACGCTCATAAGCTGATGTTGATTTTTTTAACTGGCCATCTTTAGCATCTACGTAATAATGTCCCTGGGGTTTACCGGATATACCATATACTTCAAACAAACCTGTATTGAACCATTGTGGCGAATTAGGAACACAGGACTGATTCAATATGCAATAAACCAGCTCATCATAAAAAACAATTGCATCTCTTTCTGTACCAAAATAATTATTTCTTTCGCCCCACACACGCCAGCAATGAGCCATGCGATGTGCAACTTGTTTAATGCTTGTTTCTCTTCCTGTACTTCCGTCAGGCGGAGGTATACCGGCTTTTCTAAAATATTTTTGGGCAAGAATATCTGTTGCAATCTGGCTCCACTGTTTTGGCACTTCTACATCATCCATTTGAAAAACGATCTCGCCTTTAGTATCTTTTATTAAAGACGTGCGGTAATCGTATTCAAATAAATCGAAGACAGAAATATCATCTTTTGTAAAGTGGCGGCTGAACTGGAGTCCTTTTTCAGACTGCTTTGGGTTTTGCATATTTTAATATTATTATAGAGTTAAAAATTCAAGCAAGAGGACAACGAAAATATTTGTTGTACAGCAACATTCATAGGCATAAATATGCACACTGTGTGGAAAAGAAATCTGCATAATTTATAATGCACACTGGTATTGATTATAAGAATTTTTGCACATGATCCTGCGGATATTCTTTTGGAAAGTCCATAAATTTTTCGTTGTTTATTTAATTGCCCGATAACAAAATTAACCCACTAAATTTATCATAACTATTAACTACCCGTGGCTTTAATATCTTTAACTGAAAATTAAAATATTATGAGGGCTGTTGTACAAAAAGTTTCTAAAGCCAGTGTGACTATCCGGCAAAAAACCAGGGCTGAAATTAAAGCTGGTTTACTTGTTTTTATTAGTATGGAAGATGCAGATGACCCGGGGGATATTCAATGGCTTAGTAATAAGATCGTTAACCTGCGCATTTTCGATGATGAAAATAAGGTTCCTAACATTTCAGTAAAAAATATGGACGGAGATATTTTAGTAGTTAGTCAATTTACTTTACATGCTTCAACAAAAAAGGGAAATCGGCCCGCATATCTTAAAGCGAGTAAGGCGGAGATTGCTATCCCATTGTATGAGGAATTTATTATTCAGTTAGCGGCAGATCTTGATAAGGTGATATTTACCGGTGAGTTTGGTGCTGATATGCAGGTTGAGCTTATTAACGACGGGCCAGTAACAATTTGGATTGATACGAAAAACAAAGAATAAATAACACGAATTTTAAGGCACGAATTACACTAATTAAACTTAATGATGAGCGCAATAATATTGAAAGAAGAATCGTATAAAATTGTGGGGCTTTGCATGGAGGTGCATACGGAGTTAGGCATGGGCTTTAAAGAAATAGTTTATAAAGATGCTATGGAATATGAATTTACTAAAAATAATATACCATTCAGGCGGGAGAAAAGATATGAGATCACTTATAAAGGAATAATATTGCCACATAGCTACTCAGCAGATTTTATTGTTTACGAATCAATCATTCTTGAAGTAAAAGCCACATCAATGATTGTAAATAATTTTGTGAGACAAACAATTAATTACCTTAAGGCATCCGGATTACAATTAGGTATCATAGCAAATTTTGGAGAAAAATCATTTACCTCAAAACGAGTAGTATTTTAATAATCGCACATTCGTGTAATTCGTGCCTTAAAATTCGTGTTACAAAAACATTACAAGTATGACTATTAACGAAGCCCAAACAAAAGTTGACCAATGGATAAAAACTGTCGGCGTAAAATATTTTAACGAGCTAACAAATCTTGGAATTTTAATGGAAGAGGTTGGTGAGCTTTCAAGATTAATAGTAAGGATATATGGAGAACAATCTTTTAAAGAATCAGATAAAAAAACTAAACTTAGTGATGAGATGGCCGATGTACTTTGGGTTTTAATTTGCCTTGCAAACCAAACTGGCGTTGATCTTACAGAAGCGCTTTATAAAAATTTCGAGAAGAAAAACTTGAGAGATGCTGTGCGACATAAGGGGAATGAGAAGTTGAGGTGACATCCGCTCTCCATTGCGGACAAACCCAAGCGCACATTATTAATTTAAACTAAAGGATGAGATTTTATGATTATTTAAACTCTGCAGGATTAACGCGAACATAAATTACAATCGCAGTAAGCAGGCCAATGATTATTAGAATAATTATTTTCTTACGACTATAATGTTTATGTCTTTCGCTATAGATATATGTTCCTATGTTGAAAAACAGAGCAATAACTGCTGCTATCTTTATCCAAAAAGGAAAATGCATTGGCTAATTTAAGTTATCTCTTTAGATAATTAATAAGAATGCTTCTTGTGCTTTTAAAAAGCATAATAAAAGATTATGCTAGAGAACCTGAACTGTAGTATAATTTCTTCTTTCTTTTAAATTTATATTTGCAGCCTTATGGCAGAGGTAAATATTTTTCCGGCGCTGATTGCGCATTGTAAAGAATACGGCTACATTTTTCCTTCCAGTGAAATTTATGATGGACTCAGCGCTGTATATGATTATGGCCAAAATGGTGCACAGTTAAAAAAAAATATTCGTGATTACTGGTGGAAGAGTATGACCCAATTGCATGAAAACATTGTTGGCATTGATGCGGCTATTTTTATGCATCCTACAACCTGGAAAGCAAGCGGACATGTTGATAGTTTTAATGACCCTATGATTGATAACAAAAACAGCAACAAGCGTTACCGGGTTGACCATTTAATAGAAACCTTCGCAGACGAGCAACGAGCAACGGGCAACGAACAACGGGCTAATGAAATAATTGCTTCTATGGAAGGATTTTTAGCGACTGATGACTTTGATGGATTAAAAAAACTTATAGAAGAAAACAGTATAAAGTGCATTATTAGCGGAACATGCAACTGGACTGATATCCGGCAATTCAATTTAATGTTCTCTACAGAATTCGGTTCTTCTGCTGCCGCTGATGAAGCGGATAACATAGTGTACCTGCGGCCGGAAACAGCACAGGGAATTTTTGTAAACTTTTTGAATGTGCAAAAAACAGGAAGAATGAAAATTCCTTTTGGCATTGCACAAACCGGTAAGGCTTTTAGAAACGAGATCGTTGCAAGGCAATTTATTTTCCGCATGAGAGAGTTTGAGCAAATGGAAATGCAGTTCTTTGTTCGCCCCGGAACTGAAGACCAGTGGTATGAGTTCTGGAAAAATGAAAGATTGAAATGGCATGAGAGCATTGGAATTCCTGCAGAAAAATTGCGTTATCACGATCATATAAAACTTGCGCATTATGCAAAGGCGGCAGTTGATATTGAATTCGAATTTCCTTTTGGCTGGAAGGAGTTGGAAGGCATTCATAGCCGCTCAGATTTTGATCTGAAACAGCACCAGGAATTCAGCAAAAAAAAATTACAATATTTCGATAATGAGATCAACCAAAATTATGTGCCTTATGTTGTAGAAACGTCAGTTGGTTTAGACAGGTTAGTGCTTACTATTTTGAGTCTTGCTTACGCAGAAGAGAAATGGAACAAGGAAGATGGAAGTGAAGATAGCCGTGTGGTTTTAAAAATTCCGGCAATGATTGCTCCTTATAAATTAGCTATTCTCCCTTTGGTAAAAAAAGAAGGCTTACCGGAAATTGCAAAACAGCTGATGAATGAATGTAAACAACGCTTTCATATTTTTTATGAAGAAAAAGACAGCATTGGTAAGCGTTACAGGCGAATGGATGCCATAGGAACACCTTTTTGTGTAACCATAGATCATCAAACCAAAGAAGATAATACAGTTACCATTCGTTACAGGGATACAATGACACAGGAAAGAATTGGGTTGGCTGATGTAAGAAAAATTGTTGCAGAAAAAATTTGAGGTGTCAGCCCGCTGCAGTGGCCAGACAACTGCCAAAAAAGATGAACGGGCAAAAAATCATATCACTAATAGTTAAGTACAAAAAGCTTGAACTATCAAAAAACATTGATTATGATAAGTTCAATCAATATGCCATTACCCATCATTCAAGTACCATTGAAGGCAGCACACTTACTGAAATTGAAACAAGGCTTTTATTAGACGAAGGAATCACGCCTAAAGGAAAACCTCTTTTGCATAGTCTTATGGTGCAGGATCATTACCATGCTCTTTTATTCATGATAAATGCTGAAAAAGAAAATAAGCTTGTCACTGCTAAATTCATACAGGAAATAAATGCAGCAGTTATGAAACAAACCGGCAGTGTGTATCAGACAGTTTTTGGGGAAATTGATAGCGCAAAAGGAAAATTTAGAAAGGGGAATGTAAGCGCCGGCAATGCTTAGTCAGTGATTGAAGAATTAAATACATCAATAGATGCACATTTTGATCTGGTAACTCTTCACCCGTTTTATGATGGTAATGGTAGAACAAGCCGGCTTTTGATGAATTACTTACAATTACAGGCAAATCTGCCAATGGCTATTGTTTTTAAAGAAGATAAGGCGGAATAATTTGAAGCCCTTGAGCAAACAAGGCAACAGGAAAATATTAATATTTTCAGAAAATTTATGTACGATCAGTACGCAAAATATTTGCTACAGGAGATTACAAAATATGAGGAGCTACCGGGACCTGATGGGAGTAAGGGCAGAGGTTATTCCCTAATCTTTTAACGATCAAAACTTAATCAAGCAACGCTGTTGATCTACTCTATCACCGTCAATAAAAAAACTGCTTTCTTTACTGCTTCTATTTTGTATGGGATATTTTCATGAAGAACAAATAGCTGCTCTTTCTCAACTATAATTGTTTTGCCATCGGCATATAGTTTTATTTTCCCTTTAATCATTTGTATATTTAAAATATTTTTCGGATGTTCAGTACTCATCTCGGCATTTTTATGCAATGCAATAATTACTATTCTTAATTTATCGCTCTTGAATACGGTAATTGAATTGCGGTCATTTTCATCCCAGGCTTTTTCATTTTTAATCTGCTTAATAAAGGATGCAATGTCAATTAACACCAATGGTGCATCAACAGGGCGATCACCTTCAGGGCGGTTAATTGTCGATTCGTTGTATTTTTCTTCCATATTTTTTTTATTGTCTATATTAAAAATAGCGTAAATTATGTAGAAGCTTTGCGTGATAAAGATTAAAGTATTGGAAAGCTTTGCCTGATTGTTTTAAATATTGTTCGGTCATCCATCATCAGAAGGTTATTTATGGGAATTTTTAAACCTAGGCCATTGCTTCATCGGCAGCTTTTTTTACAATAGCCAGGTCATTAATACCTTTGAAGCCACTGAAGCCGCATGAAATCCGCGTATCAGCATTCAGTTGTATAGGCTGGCCACCATCCCATCCCATCAAGTCAGGCAATTCTATCCCAAAATCCCGGTAATTGAGTTTATCTGAAAATACCAGTCTCTCATATTCCCCCGTTCTATAGCCAGTTATCCAAACCTGGGAGGCTTTGCGATAAGCAACATCATAATACTTCCGCCCCCTTAATTTATCACTTCCCCAAATTTTTCCATATATATTTCCATTATCATCTATAATACATACAGCTACATTTCCGGCAGAGATACTCCAATCTTTTTCGCTGGTTTCAAAGCCAGGTATTTGTGCTGATATGCTTTCAAACATTTTATTGATTATTTGCTGAAGCCTTTCGCTCGTCATTAATTAGTTTTTTTTAAAGTGAATACGGAAAATATACTTGTTTAGTTTTACTTTTTAAGACAAGGGCATTATCTTTCCGGCTCAATGTTTCCACTACCTATCTTATGTATTTCCGGAGTAGATGGATTTCCACTATAATAAATATCGCCGCTTCCAACAGTTGAAGCTTTTAAGTGTACGCTTGCATACACATGTGCAGTACCGCTACCGGCGATACCAATTTTGGCGTTCTCACTTAACAAGTCTTTACACCTAAGGTCTCCGCTTCCACTTATATTTCCCTCAAAAATTTTAGTGCGCCCCCGTAAGCTAAGATTACCTGAGCCCGATATTTCTGCTTTTACCTCAGGCGCATCAACATCAGCATTAATATCCCCTGAACCGGAAATTTTAGCGGCAATTGACTCATCGCTTTTTATTGTGTTCTTTGATACTATATTTCCTGAGCCCCTCACGAGCAACCTTGTGAACACCGGGGCGGTGACATACACCCTGGTATGTACATTATTGAAGGAAGTATTTTTTTTATAATAAACCTCAAGTACCCCACCCTTAACCTCTGTAAGTATATAAGGCAACACGTTATCATCCGCTTCAACTTGTACAGATACTTTATTACCATCTGTAACTTCTATATCCATTGAACCTGACGCTTGCACGCCATCAAATTCTCCAACATTTCTGTTTTCAGTTTGAATTTGCCCGCTGCCGCTAATATTATCGCAAGAACAAAATAAAAATGCTGATAAAATAAAAAGTATATATCTCATGTGTTTATTTTTAAGTAAATGTATAAAACGATTGCAACACAAAAAACCATCGGATAAAACTTTTACCTTCGCAGCCAAATGACAGAAAAAATACTCATTATTGATTTTGGCGCTCAATATACACAGTTAATTGCAAGAGCCGTAAGAGAAGCGAATGTATATTGCGAAATCCTCCCTTATCAAAAAGAAATAGTATTTGAACCCGGTTTAAAAGGGATTATACTTTCAGGCTCACCCTTCTCAGTTAATGAACCAACGGCTCCTGCTGTTGATTTGGTTTCTATCAGTAAAAAATTACCTGTGTTAGGAATATGCTATGGCGCCCAGTTAATGGCGAAAACTTTTGGAGGTTCTGTTGAAAAAAGTGATAAAAGAGAATATGGACGTGCTACATTAAAAGTGGTTAAGGGTGATGAATTGCTAAATAATATTGCTGAGAACTCGCAGGTTTGGATGAGCCATAGTGATACTATAAAAAAACTTCCTGAAGGATTTGAACTTTTAGGAACCACAGAAAGCATTCCTGTCGCAGCTTTTAAAGGTTCCCCCGCAAATGCTCATTCAATTTATGGCGTTCAGTTTCACCCGGAAGTGTATCATTCCATCGAAGGCAAAAAAATATTAACAAACTTTCTAACAGAGATTTGCGGCTGTACCCGGGACTGGACCCCGGCGCACTTTATTACGGACACTATTAGCGCATTACAAAAGCAAATTGGTAATGGCCGGGTTATTATGGCGCTTAGCGGAGGGGTTGATTCTACGGTTGCCGCCACACTTATTCATAAAGCTATTGGTAAAAACTTATACGGCATTTTTGTAGACAATGGTGTGCTGAGAAAAGATGAATTTGAACAAGTGCTTACTACCTGCAGGCAGATAGGCCTTAATATAAAAGGGGTAAATGCCAAAGAACATTTTTATACCAGGCTTGCCGGCAAGGTAAGCCCCGAAGAAAAAAGGAAAATAATTGGAAAATGCTTCATTGAAATTTTCGACCAGGAAGCGCATACAATAGAAAATATAGATTTTTTAGCGCAGGGCACTATTTATCCTGATGTAATAGAATCTGTTTCGGTGCACGGTCCTTCGGCTACAATAAAATCACATCATAACGTTGGTGGCTTACCTGATTTAATGAAATTACAATTAGTGGAACCATTGCGTTTGCTTTTTAAAGATGAGGTAAGAAAGGTTGGCGCAGAATTAGGCATACCCACTGAAATACTTTCCCGTCATCCTTTTCCGGGGCCCGGCCTGGCCATTAGAATTTTGGGGGAAGTGACGGAAGAAAAGGTACAATTGTTGCAACAGGCAGATGCCATATATATCAACAGTTTGCGAAAACATAATTTATATGCAACCATTTGGCAAGCCGGCGCAATCTTACTGCCGGTAAAAAGCGTAGGCGTAATGGGAGATGAAAGAACCTATGAGTTTACACTCGTTTTAAGAGCAGTTACTTCCGTTGATGGCATGACGGCTGATTGGGCGCATTTGCCTTATGATTTTTTAGCAGATGTTTCTAATGAAATAATAAATAATGTAAAAGGAATAAACAGGGTGGTGTACGATATAAGTAGCAAGCCGCCGGCAACGATAGAGTGGGAAT
>JBDSFG010000163.1:0-9104 GCA_039919615.1 Ginsengibacter sp.
ACGGGCATCCTAATCCGCTGAGAGGCGAGTATGTAATGAACGGTGGAAACCCGGGTTCATCAATAGATCCGGCACAGGTGGATGCTTACCCTGTAGGAACCCTGCCAGATGCTAACTGGCGTGGCTACGCCTTTGATTTTCAAAATAACGCTTCTCCAAATGGAGTTATTGAATATAAGAGCAATACATTCAATGGAGTTTTAAAAGGTAAAATACTGGTGGTACGGTATAGTCAGCATGATGATATTATTACGCTTACTCCAGGGGGATCGGCTAATGATATTATAGGTTCTACTGAGGGTATTTCGATACGGGGCTTCTCCGGGTTTATTGATCCATTAGACTTAACAGAAGATGTAAGTAAGGGTAATATATATGTTTCAGAATATGGGGGTAATGGTAAGATTGTTCTTCTTCGGGCTGATACTACTACAAGTAATAATAGTAATACAGATAGCATAAATGTGCTTGCCGATGCTGTTGTTCGAGGCAAAACTTATGGTAATGTAAACTATGGAAGTGACACTTCACTGGCCGTAAAAGGTACGTCAGCCGTAGGTGATCTAACACGTTTATCATACCTCAAGTTCCCTCTTAATAATTCCATCAGCAACGTAACTTATGCAAAATTGCGCCTTTATGGCCGCAATACTGAAGATGCTACTACTATTAATGTATCTGTTTTTGGTGTAAATGATGATTCATGGATAGAAAATAGGATTACATATAACAATGCCCCTGCGGGTTCATCTCCGGCCTTAAGTTCCGCAGGTATAAATGGCGTGGCAAAATATTATGAGTTTGATGTAACCAACTTTGTTCAAGCGCAATCCACGGGGGATAAGATAGCAGGGTTTTTATTAAAAGACATAGCCAATTCAAGTAAAAAAGCAGGATTTAATAGTAAAGAAAATCCGCAGAATAAACCTCAATTGGTTATTGTAGCTAACAATGATACTATTATTTTAGGAGGAGGATCATCTACTGCTGCGTTAACAGCGGCGCCTTCTCCAACTCCCACACGAGCCGCAAGATTTAGCAGTTCACCATCATTAAGTTTGCCTGAAATGTATTCAGCTTTATTTTCCATGCAGGAAGCTCATGAGTCAAAGCATAATTTTGAAAAGCCTAAATTGTATCCCGTTCCGGCCCATAATAAATTAAATATAGAATTTCCGGGTAAATACCAGGGAATCTTTACTATAGAAATTGTTGATCTTGTTGGCCGCACTTACAAAATTGGAAGCCCGCGGCTGAAGCCTGGAGGATCAAATATGGAGGTAAATATTTCAAAATTATCGCTAAACCCTGGTGTGTATTTTCTTAGAATACGTTCCGATGCCGGTAAAACTGAAATGATCAAAATGATTATCGAATAATATAATTCGCCTGCATGATAATGGTTCATAAGTAGCAGCAATGTTGCGATAAATTTATCAATATACTATTCTAGAGAAACCGCATTGATTTCTCAAACGGATATTTTAGACGTCAGGATAATTCACTTAAATGTCGGCTATGTTTATTTGAGATAATTCAGTAAAAAAAAGGCTCACACTCTGGGAAATATAAATGCCATTAACCAGTTTACTAAAAAATAATTATATCATGAAAGAAAATTTATATCCGGGCACAGATTCTGAACCGAGTATTCCGCCAACCAGCGATGAAAAAACAATGGCGATTCTGTCCCACATTTTAACCTTGGTTTTTCCGATACTTGCCCCACTTATAATATATTTGATAAAGAAAAATGAGTCAGCATATGTAGCCTGGCATGCAAAAGAATCTCTCAATTTTCAGATAACGGTTATAATTATAATTATTGGCCTGTTTATTACGATTGTAGGTATATTGCTGGTATGGCTTGTAGGCATTATGGCTTTGGTATTTGTTATTATTGCTACTATACGTGCCAGCGAAGGTAAGTTGTACAAATATCCTTTTTCGGTAAGATTAATAAAATAGCGTGTTACGTTTTTAATCATTTCTGCATGATATATGCGGGTGCATTGCGCCTGCAAATAAATGTTGCCAACCGAACATAAATTAGCAAACTTCTTTTTCTTTTCGTAATAATTCATAACGAAAACTATATTTACCTTTTTTGCTTCTGATCTTTATCAACAATAGAAACCAATTTGGTGCTTTGATAATTTATATGGGTAATAAGCTAGTGATAACTGTCCGCTGTAAGTCCAGTTAGTTCAAATCTTCCATTGTTATTGCACATTTTAAACGAAGCAAGGAGGAATTTTTTTTAAAGGCTGATCATGTTTTGGTTTCCGCTTTTTGATATTTCCAGTTCAGTCCCTTACTTTCAGCTATCTGTTCAATCGCTTTTGCTATTCGTCTATTTCTTGTTTCTTCCGTTTTAGCTTCTGTTATCCATTGTACATACTCTTTTTTATGAGATGGACTAAAGGCTTCAAAAGTTTTATAAGCATTCTTATTTTTAATTAATGCTTTCGTAAAATAGCCAGGGATTATTAATTCTTTTTTTTCTGTATCCTTTTTTCGCGGAGGAAGTTTGATGCCTTCGTCATTTAGTCTCACAGCTTCCTTAATATAACGTATCAGAATTTTATCTGGTGGAAGATCGGCAAGACTTTTAATCTTGCCCAAATGTCCCATTGCATCTTCCTGGTTTGCTTTTAGTTTTTCGCCATCTTTCATAATGGCAGCTTTCCAAAACCCGAAAGCGCAATGTTCTTTAAATGCCGCCATACTGCAGAAGGGCCCCTTATAATCAAAATTTGCAAAACTCCATTTGATCTTTTCTTCCACTTCAGGGCAGGCAGTATGAACAAGTTGCCTGATGTGATTAAGTATTGGTTTAGCAAATTCAGCAGACTTTGAAATATAGTCATCAATCCGTTGATCTTTCTTACCCATAATTTTAGTAATTTAATTTTTAGAGAATGCATCAAGATAAAAAATTATTTTATTTGTGAACAGCTTTCAAAATTTTAAACAGCTATTACCAGGCTTATCAATAAGTTTATAACCACCATTTTAATCTTATAATTTTTTAATCTTTCAAAAATTTTAGTTAAAAACAGAATTAGCTATTTCAGTAGGCAATAAATAGAGCAATCTTTATAAACCCAAATATATTTATTATGAAAAAAAATTACTTCTTTTTAATCGGAATATTTTTTCTTTTTTTCCTTGAAGGATGCAGTAAAGATTTTTTAAAGTCTTATGAAAACCGTATTGAAGGCCGTTGGAAGTTATCTGATGTTGACCGCACAGGTATAGGCGGAAGCACCAGCAGCCTGTCATTCAGAGATGGCGTTTTTACTTTTGATGAAGAGGGCAAGCTTGTGTATGTTAATAATGCCGGTGACACTTACCATGGTAGTTGGGACATACGCCGGGAGATTATACGCGGAGATTGTACTGCAAATGAAAATGGCAATCGCCAATGCGATAACCGCACTGTCAGAAGCCTCCACGTTACAGCAGTTAACTTTCAAACACAGGATGTTCGCTCAGAGTATTTCAATGAAATTATTTTTACAAATACCAATCGTTTTAAAGCTGTAATTAATGATGGTTTACGTTCCTATGTATTTCGTTTTGTGAGGCAATAGAAATTTATGAGGGAAGCCCGAATTAATCATCAATCACACCATCTTGGTGTATCACCCGCAATGAAGCCGGCATTCCTGTTATAGAGGAGGTTGGCATCGGTACAGGTTCACCGAAGGCACAATTGCCACTAGTGATTTTTAGCAAGAATGAGCCTCGAGATATAGTTCAATATAAAGCAGTGGGTAAATAATGATAGTTTTGAATAAATAATTGTATTTATTATGGAAAGGTGCCGGTATCGACGCCTTTTATATGCAAACAAAACAGGCGGCTTAAAATTACAGATAGGGATTTTATGGCAGAATGAATAGTTTAGATCAACCCACCGCCTTATTAACCAGCTCCGCCGCCTCGCTTAACAAAATCGCTGATTGAACTTTTAAACCACTTTTATCAATAAGCTCCTTAGCTACTTCTGCATTGGTTCCCTGCAGGCGGACGATGATGGGGATATCAATTGTGCCAATAGATTGATAAGCATCAATAACTCCTTGTGCAACTCTATCGCACCTCACAATGCCACCGAAAATATTTATGAGGATAGCCTTTACTTTTGGGTCTTTTAAAATTATTCTAAAGCCGGCTTCAACCGTTTGAGCATTAGCAGTACCGCCAACATCCAAAAAATTTGCAGGCTCTCCGCCGCTGAGTTGAATCATATCCATAGTGGCCATAGCAAGCCCGGCGCCATTAACCATGCAGCCAACATTACCGTCTAATTTTACAAAGTTAAGATTGAATTTTTGTGCTTCCACTTCCGTAGGGTCTTCTTCAGAAATATCCCTCATTGAAGCAAGATCAGGATGACGCAGCAAGGCATTATCATCAATATTCATTTTACAATCAACCGCAATAATTTTTTCATCACTTGTTTTAAACAGCGGATTTATCTCCAGCATTCCACAATCAAGACTTACAAAAGCGTTGTATAAATTCGTTACAAACTTTGCACAGTTTTTTAAAGCCTCGCCGCTCAACCCTAAATTATAAGCAATTTTTCTTGACTGAAAACTCTGTAATCCCCCACCAGGATGAACCCATTCTTTATATATTTTTTCAGGCGTGTTGTGTGCTACATCTTCTATATTTATTCCACCCTCCGTACTGTAGATCACCACATTCTTTCCCTTACTTCTGTCCATCAGAATGGATAGATAAAATTCCTTTACTTCGTTGGGGCCTTCATAATAAACATCCTGGGCTACTAAAATTCTATTAACCGCTTTTCCCGCAGGCCCAGTTTGTATAGTAACTAAAGTGCCCCCTAACATTTTTTGTGCTATTTCAATTACTTCTTCAGCATTTTTGCCTACCGCAACACCACGTTGTTCAGTGCCTGCTATCTTTCCTTTACCACGGCCGCCTGCATGTATCTGTGCTTTTACTACCGCATACTTACTTCCATATTGTGAATGAATTTGCCTGTAAGCTTCTTCCGCCTGCATTGGGCTGCTACAAACAATGCCTTCCTGAACCGGAACATTAAATTTTTTCAATAATTCTTTGGCCTGGTATTCATGTAGATTCATAATAAAATAATTTTGACGAAGATAAAAGCAAATTGCCAATCGAAAATCATTCGCTTAGTTTGTGCCTGATAATTTGTGCGGGTTATAATTTGCATCCTTCATAAATATCTGCCAGTTGAAATTGAACGTTCACTGATTCGGCAAATATTATTTCTTCAGACTTACTATATTCTTTTAGTTGCCAAAGGCCTTCTTTATTAATTGAAAAATGTTCCACATGAATTGACTCAGCTTCAACAAGAATATATTCCTTCAATGTTGGAATGGCCCGGTATAAAATAAATTTTACGCCGCGGTCATAGTTCGTGGTAGAAGGGGAGAGTATTTCAATAATTACTGTTGGCTGCGTGGCAGTGTCTTCATCTTCTTTTGAGATTTTTACATCTCCGCAAATGATAGAAATATCGGGGTAAGTAAACAAAGAATTCTCAGGTATGTGCACTCGCATATCACTACCATAGGGTCGGCAATTTTTTCCTTTTAAGGCATTAAAAATGTTGCCAATAAGATTTGTAGAGATGATATTATGCCTTGTGCCGGCACCTGACATTGCAAATATTTCTCCTTTGTAATACTCATGCTTTTCCAGCGAATCTTTTTCCATTTCAAGATATTCCTGAACGGAATAAAATTTCTTTTGATAAGAATGTGCAGGTTCTTTTACTTCCATGTTTTAAAGTTACAAAAGTTGAGTATATAATTTGATCTGCGAATTACCTGAGTTGACAATTTAAACACAAGCAGGACGCTCGTGTATTTATAATTTACTTCCTTCGTAAACATCCTGTAGCGGTAATTGGACATTCACTGTTTCTATAATTATTTTTTCTTCCTGGCTATTGTGCTCTTTTAATTGCCAAAGCCCTTCCTTATTAATAGCAAAGTGTTCAACATGGATTGATTCAGAATCTATAAGAATATATTCCTTTAAAGTGCGGATAGCACGGTATAACATAAACTTTTGGCCCCGGTCGTAACTTTTAGTAGAAGGAGATAGTATTTCAATAATTATTGCTGGCTGAGTTACTGTATCTTCATCTTCCCCCGAGTTTCTTATGTCTCCGCAAATGATCGAAATATCTGGGTACGTAAAAAGCGAATTCTCCGGAATATGTATCCTCATATCACTTCCATATGGCTGGCAATTTTTTCCCTTTAGCATAAGATATAAATTGCCGTAAGTATTTTTAAATATTACATTATGAAGATTACCTGCGCCTGCCATAGCAAATATTTCACCTTTATAATATTCATGTTTTTCCAATGAATCCTTTTCCATTTCAAGGTATTCCTGAATAGAATAAAACTTTTTTTGATAGGAGGGTGCAGGTTCTTTTAATTCCATGTTTTAAAGTTACAGAAGTTAAAACTAAGGTTGTTCCTGCTTACTAAGGTCGAAAATATCTTCTATTTTAAAAAGAGATGAAACTGCTTCCAAATACAATATTCAAATATTGTTTATCAACTTGCTAACATTATCTTGCTTTACCTTTATCAATAATTTTTTAATTGCTCCTTATGATAAAAAAAATAGCCGAAGCAGTTGAGTATATTCAAAATATATACTCTCTAAAACCCCGGATAGGTATAATATTGGGTAGCGGGCTTGGTAAATTTATTGACGAAATTAATATAGAAGCAGAGATACTTTATAAAGATATTCCTCACTTTCCTGTTAGTACAGTTGAAGGCCATAGCGGCAAACTGGTATTTGGTGAATTGAGCGGAAAAAAAGTAGTGGCAATGGCCGGGCGGTTCCATTTTTATGAAGGGTATTCTGTGCCTGAAATAATATTTCCCATTCGAGTTATGAAATATCTTGGTGTGCAAACCCTGTTACTAAGCAATGCAGCCGGCGGTGTTAACCCAAACTATGAAGTTGGTGACTTGATGATAATTAAAGACCACATAAGCCAATTCACGATAAATCCGCTGATCGGTAAAAATGAGATTGAATTTGGGCCTCGTTTCCCTGATATGAGTGAGCCTTATAAAAAAAGCTTTATTCAACAAGCAAAAGAAATTGCAACAGCCAAAGGAATTGATATTAAGGAAGGCGTTTACCTATGTGTGACCGGCCCTACTTTTGAAACCCGTGCTGAATATAAAATGATCCATATTTTAGGCGGAGATGTGGTTGGTATGAGCACAGTGCAGGAAGTTATTGTGGCAGTGCACATGGGCATGGAATGTTTTGCAATGAGTATAATTACTGACGTAGGAATTCGTGAGCATGAAAATAAAATTACTCATGAAGTAGTATTGCAGGCCGCCAAAGAGGCCGAGCCTAAAATGGCTTATGTATTTAAAGAACTGGTAGCCCGGCTGTAGCCTGTTTTATTTAGTAAAAGATGAAGGAAAATAGATTAAATTATACGGTTAAAATAATTTGCAGGTATAGTTTAATGGTTTTCATTTTGTGTTTACCTGCTCTATCAAAAGCGCAAAATGATCCGCTGGGCAGATTAAAAGGTCGGATGGGCAATGTAGGCAGATCGTCGTCGTCTTCTCCAGGCAAGGATTCTATAGCTTTTGAACATAGGGATGATCTGGCGGATTCTATCACAATTTCTTACCGGTTTTTAGATTCACTAAAAACAGGGAGGCTTGATTCTTCTTTATATGATTTTAACAGGTTTTATTCAGTACCTGCAAATTACATAACCCTGGGTAACAATGGAAGCGCTTCTTATCCGGTACTTTTTACTCCATTGCTGAAAGCCGGGTGGGATGCAGGATTTCATTCTTATGATGCATACCGGTTTACACTGGAAGGAACAAGATTTTTTAAAACCACCAAACCATTTACGCAATTATCCTATTTATTAGCTTCGGGTAAAGAGCAATTAATTAGAGTTCTGCATACCCAAAATATAAAACCCAATTGGAATTTCGGATTTGAATACAGGTTAATTACGGCTCCAGGCTTTTTTAAAACGCAAAATACAAATCACAATAATTACAGATTGTTCAGCAACTACCAGGGCAAGAAAAAAAGATATGCAGCTTACTTTGAATTAATGGGCAATAAACTTACAGCATCGGAAAATGGCGGCATTAAAAACGATAGTTTTTTAACTAACAGAGATTATAAAATTCGAATAGGTGTGCCGGTTAATCTAGGGGGTGACCCGAGAGAAGTAAACGTCTTTTCTTCGTCAATATCAACTGGTAATCTGTACAAAGATTTTACTTTTTTTTTAAGGCAGAGTTATGATTTCGGAAAAAAAGACTCTGTGGAAATAAACGACAGTACAACTGAATATTTATTTTATCCTAAGCTCCGTTTTCAACATACATTTACCCTTAATCAATACAGTTATCAATTTAAAGATACCCTTGCAAATTTTAATGATGCAAGGGCCGACTCTGCCATACTCAAAAACTGGTACGATACCACCCTGGTTCCTACTTCAGGGCTTTCTTTTTCTCTTGAAGATAAATGGAGTGTAATAGCTAACGATTTTGCAATCAGGCAATTTCCCGAAACAAAAAACCCGGCTCAGTTTATTGAGGCAGGCGCACGCATTGAAAATATCTCAGGTGTATTTTCAAGAGGGAGTAAGAATTTTTATAATGTTGTGTTGCACGGAGAATATAGAAATAAAACGCGTAATAAAAAATGGGATGCAGTAGCTAAAGGAGAGTTTTTTGTAACGGGGTTAAATGCGGGCAATTATTTAGTATATGCAACACTTACCCGAACATTAAACAGTAAGCTGGGTAATGTAGAATTGTCTTTTCAAAATATAAACAGGTCACCATCTTTCATTTTTGAAGATATTTCATCATTCAATTTTAAGAACAACCTCTCTGCGAAAAATGAAAATATTACATTGATATCGGCGGCAGCTAAAAATCCCTTCTTTGATCTTTGGTTTAGAAATATTTCCATGACCAATTATACTTATTTTAAAAATTATTATCAAACAGGCCAAAACTCAAATCTTATAAATATCATCCAGGCACAAGCATCAA
>JBDSFG010000222.1:0-14093 GCA_039919615.1 Ginsengibacter sp.
CAATTTGGAATGCACCCCATAATCTGCTTAAATAAACGTTTATCTATTGTTATGAAACGCAAACAACCGGCTTTTAATAAAACGAGCATTACTCAAAACGCAATGCTGAATGAAAATTCCGGGGCGAAAAATAACCTAAAAATACAAGCGCTTAAAAAAGCGCTCGCTTATGCAGAAGCGATTGTCACCACTATACCAACTCCATTAATAATACTTTACCCGGGATTTAAAATAAGAACTGCAAATAAAGCATTTTATAAAACTTTTAAGGTATCCCCAATCGAAACTGAAAATAAAATGATTTACAGTCTTGGTAACGGGCAATGGAATATCCCCTTGTTAAAACGATTACTTGAGGAAATTTTACCTAAAAAAAATGTACTGGCTGATTTTGAAGTTGATCATTTTTTTGAGAATATTGGTCGTAAAATAATGCTTTTAAATGCCCGGAAGTTAAATATCCATGGTAAAAATGATCCTATGATCCTTTTATCAATTGAAGACATTACAGAAAAAAGGTCAATAGAAAGCGCCGTTGAAAAAGAGCGAAAAATAATTCTTGAGCATATCCCCAGCGGATTAATGACTCTTGATAAAAAATGGCGGTTTACGTATTGCAATAAAAAATCAGAATCTGTAATTAAACGAAAATTGAAAGATATTAAGGGCGAAACTATTTGGAAAATATTACCTGAATGGTCTGGTTCCTCCTTTATTAAATCTTGCCGCAAAGCAGTTAGAACCGGAAAGCATTGTTCTTTCGAACAGTTTTTTCCCAATCTTAATTCCTGGTTTAATATACAGATTTTTCCCTCAGCCGATGGCCTGTCAATATATTTCGATGATATTACCAGGCATAAAAAGGGTGAGGAAATAGTCGAATTCGAGCGGCAGAAAATATTCAACTTGTTTATGAACGCTCCGGCGCTGATTTGTGTTTTGCAAGGCACTAAACATATTTTCGAACTTGCTAATAAGCCCTTTATGCAAATGGTGGGTTTAAAAAGAAGCCTTATTGGTACTCCAATTCAGCAGGCTATCCCCGAACTTAAGGACCAGGATATTTTTGAAATTCTTGACGAAGTTTTTAAAACAGGCCAACCCTTTATTGGAAGAGAAATGCCTGTAAGAATTAATACAACAGAAAACGGCAGAACCGAGACGATATTGGATTTTGTCTTTCAGCCATACAACAATTCTAACGGAAAAGTAGAAGGCATAATTTTATACGCGTCTGATATCACCAGCCTGGTAAGTAAAAGAAACCGTATAGAAGAATTGTCAAGGCAAAAAGATGAATTTATTGGTGTAGCATCTCATGAATTAAAAACACCTGTAACAAGTATAAAGGGTTACACTCAAATTTTACAAATGAGATTTGCCAGGGAGGGAAATGCAAATGCAGTTGAGTTACTTTCAAGAATGGATGGTCAAATAAACAAACTCTCTAAACTCATCGCAGATCTTTTAGATGCCACAAAAATTGAAGGCGGAAAGCTTCAATACCACGAAATATTTTTTGATTTTAATAAATTGGTTATGGAAATAGTTGAGGAAATGGAGCAGGTATCTCAGCGGCATACGATCATCATAAAGCTTGCATTAACTACTCAGGTTTATGGCGACCGTGATAGAATTGGCCAGGTGATTACTAATTTTCTTTCAAATGCTATAAAGTATTCGCCCAACAGCGCTAAAATTATTTTAACCACTACAAGGGAAAAAAATTCGATAAGTTTATTTGTTCAGGATTTTGGTATTGGTATACCCACACAAAAGCAGCAGAAGGTTTTTGAACGCTTTTATCGGGTAAGCGGAAATAAAGAAGATACGTTTCCAGGAATGGGACTTGGGCTTTTTATTTCGTCAGAGATCATTAAACGACATAAGGGAGCAGTTAGTGTTAAGAGTACTGTCAACGAAGGCTCAACATTTGGCTTCACACTTCCGGCAAAAAAAAGAGAAAGTAATTATAAGATTATGCGGAAAATACGCAAAAACGAGTAGAAATACCTGATGTTTTTAGAATTACTTCTTTGGAAAGATTATTGTGAAATAATGATATTACTTTAGGGATTTAATTCGCTAAAGCAGGCATCATTAAAGATATTCAGATATGAAAAGCAAACACAAAATTTTAGTTGTAGATGATGATATGGATATTCTCAGCGTAATGACGATCTCTTTAAAAGATAAGGGATATGAAGTTGAAGGAACTTTAAATGGTGATGAAGCATTAATCAGGGCTGAAAAATTTAAACCTGATTTAATTATTATGGATATTTATCTTTCCGGCACAAATGGAAAAGATATTTGTAAAAAATTGAAAGAAACTAAAAAGACAAGTACTATTCCTGTTATTTTAATTTCCGCCAGTACGCAGCTTAGAAATACTGTTAAAGAGTGCGGGGCCAACGGCTTTATAAACAAACCTTTTGAGAATGAAGATCTTTTGTATGGCATAGATAATTTTTTGCCAAGCTTACAATAAAAATTATTGAACTTCTGATTCGGGTTTCTGTATTGCTGATTTCAATAAAATTTTCACCAATCTTTTTAGGTTGTTCGGCGGCGGGAGTTTTTACCTTACGTAATTTTTCCTGCAGATTTTTTCGTGTTCCAAAACCGATTTAAGCTTTTCTCAGCATCACTCTTTGCTATTTTTCAAGGCTGTGATTTAGCCTGCTGATCTTCTTTTCAAAGATTGGTTTAAAACGCTGCAATTTAAAAAAGCTCCAACCCTTATTAAGGGATCAAGAAGCATTAAGATGGAAAAAAATTTTTCCATTAACCTGATTACTTTTAAACTTTTCCGCCTGATATTTCGTTTAGAAAAACCATGGTAGTGGTTTTACAATACTGCTAAACTGTAGCATCAGGCAATTCAATAGTTTTGATATTCAACCGGTCTTTTATAAAGGTGACAAATTTTTTGCCATGTGGTTTAGGAATGCCATTTATATCAAGGTTTACGAATACTAATTTATCAATGCCTAAAATAGGCTCACGTGTAAGCATGTTCCTCACTTCGCAACGCATAGTTAAGGAGGTATTGCCAAAATTTGTGGCTATTATTCCTATTTCAATTATATCTCCCTGCTTCGGCGCTTTAATAAAATTAATTTCTGAAATAAACTTAGTAACCACGTATGGATTTTCCAGTTGCACTATCGCATAAATAACGGCTTCTTCATCTATCCATTGCAATAAACGTCCGCCAAATAAACTATGGTTGGGGTTAAGGTCTTCGGGCTTAACCCATTTGCGGGTATGAAAGTTCATCTTAGAATCCTGCGTTTCCATTTTGATAATATTCGTTCATTGGCAATATAAGATTTCTTAAAATTTATTTTGGAAAAAACCTTGGGCATCATTTAATCAGGGGCATTTTAAACTCGATTATATAAATATACTTTTCATCTTTACACCTATTTTAAAATTGAAGGGAACATTGCTATATTTAAAAAGATATGATTGATTCAAATAAGAAGGCCGCTTCTCAAATTATGGTAATCGTGGCGTTTGCAGTTGTCTACATCGTTTGGGGTTCCACCTATTTTTTTATCCAAAGGGCAGAGGAGGGGTTTCCTGCAATGATGTTGGGTGCTATACGATTTATTGTTGCAGGCGTAATAATGCTTATGTGGAGCTGGTTAAAAGGTGAAAAATTATTTATACTAAAAGATATAAAGAATGCTGCCATCAGCGGAGTGCTTATGTTGGGAATCGGAACCGGCGTGGTTATTTGGGTTGAACAATATTTACCCAGCTCAATCGTAGCCATTATTTTATCATCGTCGCCGGTTTGGTTTGTAGTATTAGATAAGCCGAAGTGGCGAGAAAATTTTAGTAACAGCACTACGATAGCCGGAATAATAATTGGCTTTGCAGGTGTAGTATTATTATTCAGTGAAAAAATTACAAAATCTTTTACTGCCGGAAACAACCAATCAGACCTGGGCAGTTTTGCTTTAATAATTGTGGGAGCCGTTGCCTGGTCAGCGGGTTCACTTTATTCAAAATATAAAGGCGCCACCAGCGCTGCCACTGTAAACGTAGGCTGGCAAATGCTTGCCGCCGGTTTGGCATTTTTGCCCGGAACTATTTTGCATGGCGAATTGCATTCTTTTCAATGGCAAAATATTTCTTCCGCGGCATGGCTCTCTTTATTCTATTTAATTTTTTTTGGATCGCTTGCCGGCTTCAGCGCTTATGTATGGTTGCTTCAGGTAAAGTCTGCAACGCAGGTGAGTACACATGCTTATGTAAACCCGCTGGTAGCAGTTTTGCTCGGTGTATTTTTTGCAAATGAAAGCGTATCTCTTCTGCAGATCATTGGGTTAGTCATCATCCTGGCGAGTGTACTTTTGATCAGCATTTCTAAATACAGAAAAAATAAAAGGATAATGGAAGCAGAGGGACTTGAAATAGCATAATAACAATAGGGAGATCTGACATAACAATTCAAAACTGGTTGATTAATTTTTAGATTTTCGCAAGTTGACGTTATATTGCCAGCTTCGGCTTTGTGGTTACTCCTCTTGCAACAGAAGAATATCATAATGAATTGTATGAAGAATTGAAGTTAGTAAATGGAGCAACAATAACCATAAAGCTATTTGACCATGATTATTTCGACACAGTAAAAGGTGAAACAAAAAATTCTCCCTGGATAGGACATGCTAATGAGTTACAAGGCATACATTCATTAGAAACCAAATTCATCATCAATCGGAAAATGATAAAGCTGCTCACAATGATTTAAAGGAATCAATTGAAAAAATGAGTGCGTATTTTATTTAACTCAAAATGAAATTCACGGAAGAAAAATTACAGAAAGCAGTATCTGAGTATTTCTCAGTAACTAAAAAATAAAATGAGCAAACAAAAATAAATATGGAATAGAATCAACTCATTTTTTTTAAAACTCCAGCGTCCAAACCTGGGGAGTCCAATTGCCATTTACAACACCTCCCGCTACATAAATTGTGTTATTATGAGAAATAATGTCTTCGAATTGAATATAAACCGGCAGAACACCTATTGACCATGTCTTAGTGGCAATGTCATAGATATCAAATTTGTTTTCAGGTTGCGAATGATTCCCCGTAAAAAATATTATTTTATTACCCTTTACCACAGCTTTAAATCCACTTTTTGGTTGGAATAAGCAGGCGGTTGCTGAACTTTTGGTATTAATGTTATAAGCCTGCACCAGCGAGGATAGTGTATCAGTTGGTAAATAAGCCTTTCTGCCACCTGCCCAGAAAATAGTGTTATCAGCAAAAATACCTGCCATTGATTCTTTAGGTTCAGCTAAAGAGAATTGAGACCAGTTATTGGTATTGTTATCAAATACATCTACTATGGCCGATACGCCTCCCGCACTAATTGGATTAGTTTCCCCGCCTCCTGCAAAATAAACCTTATCACTAACTGCAATGGCAGATAAGCCCCATCTTGGAACGCTTAATTTTTTTGTTGTACAAGTACCTGCAGTTGTATTGAACATTTGAACAAATCCACCACACGGAAAAAAGATATTATCGCCCAATGTTACTCCATCCTGGCAGTTGCCAGCCATGCTTAATGATGAAACAGACCATGTATTGGTTGAAGCCTCATAAATATCAATAGTGCTATACATAGTGTCAATATTTGAACCGTCATTATATGTGCCACCTGCAAAATATACTTTATTGCCAACGGTAGCAATACCCGGAAAAGCTCTGGGGATACTTAATTCTGCTGTTGACCAACTCTGCGATACGATGTCATAAATATATATGGGGTTATAGCCTCCATTCCAAAAAGTCTGTGACCTGAATATTAGTTTATTTCCAACAGCTACGATTTTGTATTCATTGTTATTAGGATGGATAATATTAGGGATAGATACATAAGGAGTTAATTGTGCATTAACGAGGGGCCGGTTACTGATATCACACGCAACATTGATGATCGCTGAATAAACTGTTACCTGCACTGTATCCTTTGAAAACAACCCGCCTGCATCCATCACGTTTAACTCAAAAAAATAAACACCCTCTGCAAGATTTGTTACCTGCGTTTTTACTGAACTTCCATTAGCAATCGTAAATGATGACGGCCCTTCTATTTTCGTCCAGGCATAACTGGTAATATTATTGTCGGGGTCTGTTGAACCACTGCCATCGAGATTAACTTTATTCGTTGGCAAAGTAATAGTTTGGTCGGCTCCTGCATTGGCTACAGGCGGATGATTGATAGTTAAAATTGCATCAACAAAAATCTGCACCGTATCGTTTGCAGAAAGGCCACCATTATCTTTTACTGTCAGTTCAAATTGATAAACGCCAGCCACTAAAGCTTTCACTAAAGTTTTTGATGAGTCTGTTTTCTGAATGTTTGAAGAAAGTGGGCCTGATATTTTTGACCAATGATAAGAAGTTATCGTACCATCCGGATCGCTTGAAGCACTGCCATCTAAAAGAACGCTGTCTCCGGGTAGAATTGTTGTTTGATCTTCTCCCGCAATTGCTATTGGAAATTTATTCCGCTCGCAATCATAACATGAAAGTTCTTTCTGGCAGGAAATAAAAAATACGATGGCCAATAAAAGAAAAAAAGAAAAACCTACAATTGATTTCATGAGCGGAATATTTTTAAATCTCTGTAAGACCTTATAACAATCATTGCAGCCGATGAATTAGAAACGGTATTTAAACATTTTTTGTGGATTGTAAAGTAAAGCCAAATGTACTGCCTACATCGATCTTGCTCCGCACATGAATAATATTGCCATGTGCTTCAATAATATGTTTGCAAATGGCAAGGCCTAAACCGCTGCCTCCAACCTTGCGGCTTCGGGCCAGGTCTGTTCTGTAAAATCGCTCGAATATTCTTGACAGATGTTCTTCTGCAATACCTGCCCCATCATCGGTTATCTCTACCAGCACTCTTCTGCCGTCTACTTTGTATACGCTGCCTTCAATCTCTCCATTTTGCTTACCATATTTTATAGCGTTGTCCATAAGGTTTATCAGTACTTGCTTTATCTTTTCTTTATCGGCAAAAACAGTAACAGGCTCTTCACAACCTTTCTTTATCACGCACTTTATTTGTTTCTCGTCGGCCTTAATAGAAAGTAATTCATACACTTCTTTGATGACGTCCTGCATTACAAAATTTTGTTTGTGGAGCAATTGCTCGCCAATTTCCAATTTTGAAATTTCGTCAAGGTCATCTACAAGATTAACCAGCCGGTCAATATTCTTTGAGGCGTTACGCAGAAATTTTTTATTTACTTCCGGCTTATCTAACGCACCATTCAAAAGTGTATCAACGTATCCCTGTATGGCAAAGATTGGTGTCTTTAATTCGTGAGAAAGATTCAACAAAAATTCTTTCCGGTACGCTTCATTTTTTTTAAAAGTTTCAATTTCAGCAGTATGCGCTTCAGCCCATTCTTCCACGTCTTCACTAACTTCCTCAATACTTTTTTGGGGAAGAATATGCTTATTATAAAACTCTTCCCTTTTATTTGCTTTGGTTTGATAGATCAGTTTATATATGAGCTTTATTTTTCGATAGATAAAACGCTGGATCACAAAAAATATAAGGAGATAAGCAATGCAATAGAGCGCCAGCACGGTAGCCGAAGCGATCTTCCAACTCAGGTCAGCAAAAAAAACTGCAAGGCCCCCAAGCAATGCTATCGGTAAAGCTGTAAATGCAGCCACTTGTTGAGGAGAAAGATTTTTTTCAGGAAACATTTTACACTATTTAACCCTTCCTGGCCGGGAAAGTTTCAGCAGGCGTTACCATCCAAGCACCCAGGCAAATATCAGTGGCGCTACAATTGTTGCATCACTTTCTACAATAAATTTTGGCGTATTAATATCAAGCTTTCCCCAGGTAATTTTTTCATTAGGCACTGCGCCTGAATATGATCCGTATGAAGTTGTTGAATCTGATATCTGGCAGAAATAACTCCAGAAAGGAACATCATGCCATTCAAGATCCTGGTACATCATCGGCACAACGCATATCGGAAAATCTCCCGCTATTCCACCACCAATCTGGAAAAATCCCACACCCTTGCCTGAAGAATTTTTTCTGTACCAGTCACTTAACTCAACCATATATTCAATGCCACTTTTCATAGTAGCGGCTTTTAATTCTCCTTTTATAACATACGATGCAAAAATATTTCCCATGGTGCTGTCTTCCCAGCCCGGTACTATTATCGGGATATTTTTTTTTGCTGCCGCAAGCATCCAGCTATTCTTTGGGTCAATTTCATAATACTGGTCAAGCACACCGCTCATCAACATTTTATACATGTATTCATGCGGAAAAAATCTTTCACCTTTCTCCTCTGCATCTTTCCATATTTTATAAATATGTTGTTGCAATCTTCTGAATGCTTCCTCCTCTGGTATGCAGGTATCAGTAACACGGTTGTAATGATTCTCTAACAGCTTCCACTCTTCCTGCGGAGTAAGATCACGATAGTTAGGTATTCTTTTGTAGTGGCTGTGAGCCACTAAATTCATAATGTCTTCTTCAAGGTTTGCACCGGTGCAACTAATGATGTCAACTTTATTTTGCCGTATCATTTCAGCAAAAGAAATTCCCAGCTCAGCCGTGCTCATTGCGCCTGCGAGTGTTACCATCATTTTACCACCTTCATCTATATGGGTAACATAACCTTTAGCTGCATCCATTAAAGCCGCGGCATTAAAATGACGGTAATGTTGTTCTATAAACTCAGATATTGGCCCTTTGTTCATGCTTAAGTTTTAGGCTGCAAAAGTAAATTTTTTTGCCGGAGAAGATAGTTAATTTCTGAGAGGATCACAATGGCGATGTAAATTTTATGAAGAATAAAAGCTCGCCTGAAAAAGTGAGAGCTTAAGATGTTAAGCGCAGTTTTTATTTAAGTCGCTCCATTTGTTTTGTACTAACAAGTTTGCCATTCGCATAAAGAGAATAATTATATGCACCAGATGAAAGTATTGATGCCTCTACATTTAATGTGCCTTTGCCACTGCCTGAAATATTCACGGTTTTTAAAGTTTTACCATTGATGTCGGTTATTTTTATTTGTGCACTGGTAAAACTTTGTGGTAGGCTGTAGCCAATGGTTGTACTTTTAGTGAATGGGTTTGGTATATTTTGGTCAAGTACTACACTACTTAAAATTGTTGTAGATGAATTAGTTTTTAAAATGGCTTCCAGCTTTTCTAATCTTGCTTCAAGTGAAGTAATCTCTGAATCTTTCTCATCATTCATTTTAGAAAGCTCCTGCACTGCTTTTATGAGGGGCACTACTAATTTTTCATAAGATAAACTCCAGTTATCTGTTGGGCTGTCTGGTGCATGTACACCATTAAAATCATACCCGCTTTTCCTAACAGCTTCTGCTACGTCTTGTGCAACAAAACCTGATTGCATAATGTTTGAAGCTTTTTCGGAGACATCCCGATTCATTTCAGCAATGCGTTCTCGTTTCAGGCTGTCGGGATAATTCTGCATTAAAAATTCGCTGAATTTTTTTGTATCAAAATTGTAAGTAACCGGTTTTAGCAGTTTAATAAACTCTAATCCCTTTACGTTTTCTTTTATATTTTTTTTAAACCGGCCATCAGAAGTTGTCCATGAACCAGCGGCTGATTCAACCACTGTTACATTTTCGTTTCCAATACGTACTTTATTAGATGCGTTGACTTTTGCATTATATCCAACAGCAGTGGCATTAAATAAATTTGTGGAACTAACATCAGCAAGGCTACCGATTGATGTATTATAATACCCCAGAGTATTGATCAATGCTTTGTAACCTACCGCTGTGTTATAGCTATCATTGTTATAAAAGAGGGCATCGTATCCTACTGCGGTGTTACCCACTCCAACCTTCACAGCATATAAAGCTTCGCTCCCAACCGCAGTATTATAATTAGCTGCAACAACAGAGTATAACGCTTTTGAACCTATTGCGGTAGTTCCATTAGGATTGCTCATGCTATACAAAGCAGAATCACCTATTGCAACCGAATTATGCCCCATAGTGTTACTATATAAAGCATTAACCCCCATGGCAACATTACTGTAACCATCAGCATTACTATAGAGTGCACCAAAACCAGTCGCAACATTATTATTACCTGTGGTATTAGCCTGCTACGCCCTGGAGCCTGTAGCTGTGTTGAAATTACCATAAGTGTCTGCATCTAACTCTGGAATTTTTTCCTGGTTTGAGGTTCTTATTATTTTATAATCAACCATCACAGTTTAATGTTTGAGTTTGTGAGTAAGGAAGTAGAAGATGTCCTGGGTTATCAAGCAGCAGAGTTCGATATTCCGTTTATGAATGATAAACTTCATCCAGATGACCGCTCCTGGTTTTTGGCTATCGGGAGCTGCATAGTAGATTTTTTTTCACAGTTGACAATCGAGAAATTGATGAAGTATAAAGTGAGATATGACATTCGCTTCAGGAAAAAAAATGGTGAGTATGCACGCATACTTTACCAGGGAATATTGCTTGAACATGATCAGAATGGACGATTTTTAAGAACCCTAAGTGTTCATTCTGACATAACATATTTGAAACAGGAAGGCAAGCCCGTGCTATCCTTCATAGGAATGGATGATGAGCCATCTTTTTTGGATGTTGCTTCAAATAATATTTTTATTGAAAGCAAAGATGATCTAACAAGGCGGGAAAGACAGGTGCTCAAACTTTTAATTGATGGTAAACTAAGTAAAGAGATCAGCATCATTTTAAAAATCAGCAAGCAGACCGTTGATACCCACCGCAAAAATATGCTACATAAAAAAAACCTAGGTAATACAGGTGAACTGATTGGTAAAGCCATCAGGTATGGATGGATTTAAAGATCTCTTTTTTTATTTCTTTAGTAAAATGTCAGCATCTATTCTACCTTAATTTCAGCGTACCTGAAGTAAGATTATACATTTAGATTTAACTTAGGCACATGAAAAAAATTCTTGTCATCTTGCTATTTACCACAAACGATTTGTTTTCTCAAACCATTATCCAGCGTGACCCGGAAATAGAACAAATGGTTAAAGAAATATCAGCAGATTCGCTGGCTTCTTACATAAAGACTTTAGTTGGCTTTGGTACCCGAAATACTTTAAGCACACAATCAGATTTGAAGAGAGGAATAGGGGCAGCAAGAAATTGGGTGGTAAAAAGATTTAATGAAATTGCCCAACAATCAAATGAAAGGTTTTCTGCTATCGTTGATACAACTACTTTTCGGCCCGATGGAAAACGGGTTGATGTTCCCATATTGCTGGGTAATGTAATGGCAACCCTTAAAGGAGTTAATTCAAAAGATAACCGGATCTTTATTGTTAGCGCTCACCTGGATAATATGCGCACAAATGTAATGGATAGAACCGCCGATGCACCCGGCGCTAACGATGACGGGAGCGGAACGGCAGCAGTGATGGAATGTGCAAGAGTGATGAGCAAACATTCGTTTCCGGCAACCATAATTTTTGTAGCAGTAAGTGGAGAAGAGCAGGGTCTGCTTGGTTCTACCTACATGAGTGGCAAGGCAAAAAAACAAAATTGGAATATTGAAGCTGTTTTAAACAATGACATCATGGGCAGTAACAATAGTAATGAAACGAACATTATTGGCAACACCAAAGTTCGCGTGTTTAGTGAAGGGTTGCCATTGTATGAAACCGAAAAAAATGCCGTAAGAATACGTGCACTTGGTTTGGAAAATGATGGTAAAGCAAGGCAGCTTGCCCGTTATATAAAAGAAACCGGTGAAAGGTATGTAGATAATTTAGAAGTAGTATTGATATACAGGAACGACAGATTTTTGCGTGGTGGAGATCATTTGCCCTATGTTCAGCAAGGGTTTGCCGCAGTTAGAATTACAGAGATGAACGAAAATTATACCCGCCAGCATCAGGATGTAAGAAAAGAAAATAATATACAATATGGAGATTTGCCGGAGCATATTGATTTTGAATACCTGCGAAAAAACACTGCTTTAAATCTTTGTAATCTTGCAAACCTTGCCAAGGCTCCTCCTGTGCCGGACTCTGTAAAAATTGATGTGAGAAGATTGTCAAACTTAACTAATTTAAAGTGGCAACATCCGGCCACTGGCAAAATAAAAGGATTTTATGTTTTGCTTAGAGAAACAACCAGCGCTTTCTGGCAAAAGAAATTTTTTACTGCTGAAAATGAAATGAGTTTGCCTTATTCAAAAGACAATTACTTTTTCGCTGTGCAATCAGTCAATGAAGCCGGCAATGAAAGTTTACCGGTTATTCCGCAAGTCAATTAGGCTTAATTAACCTTTCGCAAACAAATAAGCGGGTAAATTTGTTGATTGCTTACTTCAATGTTACCCGATGAAAAAAATTATAAGTTGCTTTACCTTTAGCCTTTTATCATGTATTCTATTTGCACAAAAAGATTCTTCGGGCACTTCTAAATTAAACGGACTTTTCAAAAGGGCAAATTCAATTTTCTCTTCAGGTAGATCAAGTTCAGGTTCTCTTACAACGGCTGAAATTTCATCTGGTTTAAAAGAAGCATTAACCATAGGCGCCCAAAAGAGTGCTGATAAATTATCAGCAACAGATGGATTTTTAAAAGATGCTGCAGTAAAGATTCTTCTGCCCGCTGAAGTAAGCAAAGCAGAAAGTAAAATGAGAATGTTGGGCATGGGAAAATTAGTTGATAATACTATTTTAAGCCTGAACCGTGCGGCCGAAGATGCTTCCAGGTCTGCAGCGCCAATTTTTATTGAAGCAATAAAAATGATAACCCTGCAGAATGCTTTACAAATTTTACAGGGACCCGATACGGCTGCTACTTTTTATTTGAGAGAAGCTACTACACCACAGCTAATGGCAGCCTTTGCACCAATTATAGAAGCCGCTTTAAATAAAGTAAATGCCACAAAATACTGGAAAGATTTTTTTAGCGCTTATAACACGGTAGCTTTTTCAACAGTTGATACTGATATTAATTCCTATGTAACCGGTAAAGCTTTAAATGGGATTTTTTATTATGTGGCAGAAGAGGAAAAAAACATACGGACCAACCCGGCAGAAAGAGTAAGTGATATTTTGAAAAAAGTTTTTTCAAAATGATTAATTACAAAAAACATTATTAGTTACATTTAAAAATAAAAATGGCTATCTCATTGCGTGATAGCCATTTTTACGTCATTTATTTTTTAACTTTATTTTCGATGCTTAAAGCGCCGGCACTATTTGCTTTAATAGATAATGATTGTTTTGAATTGTCTGCCTTAATATAATAGACAGTTTCATTTTCCACGGTTATCTCTCTTACAGACTTGTCAATAGCATAATCTGCATATTTATTTTGCAGCGCAAGACTGATATTAAGAGGCAACTGTGATGAAGCTAAAATTCTTGTAGCGCTCATTAATTCACCTTCTTCATTATAGGCCGCTGAACAATCCTGCTCATTAATTTTGAAGTTTACCATGTAAAATCCATTTACCTTTTTCCATGCAACATCTGATGCTGCGATGAATGTTTTTTCAAATGCCGATTTAACTTTTGCCGAAACTGTATCGTCTTTAGATGGAGTGAATGAGCTTGCTGTAATAAGCAAACCTAATGCGAATAAAACGCTTGTTAACTTTTTCATGTTTTAATTTTTTTTGGTTATTAGTGATGGCCTCTTTAGCCCTTAATTTTGAGGAGCTAAAAGTAGAGGTTACCATTTCAGGCATTGTCGTTTTAGGACAGGGCGCCTTGTTGCTATACAACTTATTTATAAATGGCGTTTGAAAATTAAATTGAACGAAAGTGTTCGTTTATCTTTACGCACAGAAAATCGATGTGTAATCGTTTCTTAAAAAAAACATAAAATTGACAGGGAAGTGTTAAAAAATTGAAAGCGGCAAAACCCTGGATGTAAAAAAAATCATTTCAGGAAACATTCCCAATGTTCATTACATAGTTATCAACCGGGATTCGGTTTGATATACTCCTTGCAAGTGTCATTTCATCCGCATATTCCAGTTCGCCGCCGAAGGCAATACCCCGGGCAATAGTAGTTACTTTAATATTAA
>JBDSFG010000280.1:0-6134 GCA_039919615.1 Ginsengibacter sp.
ACGTAAAGTTTTTTTTCATCTTCACCCCTTCGCATATTTTCTGCAAGAACCAAATCACATATTGCTTCAAGTTCCTCTTTTTGAAATATGGTGCCTGTAGGGTTTAAGGGTGAGCACAAGGCAATAAGGACCGCATCCCTTATGTGCGGCTTTATATCTTTAGCCGAAGGCATAAAATTATTTTCAGCAGTGGTTTCTATGACCTGGTGCCTGCCTTCAGTAAAATGTACATAATGATTGTTATTCCAACTGGGAACAGAATAAATAATTTTATCTCCTTTATCAACTACTGCTCTGTATAAAGCGTATATAAGCGGCCGCCCCCCGGCAGCAATTAATATTTCATCAGTATTATAATTAAGGCCCTCCCGTTGTTTGATAAACTCCGCTACAGATTCTCTCAATACCAGTATGCCATCTGCAGGAGGGTAAGTTGTAAACTTACTTTTGTAAGCCTTTATGATTTCCTGTTCTAATTTTTTGGGGATGGGGAAAACGGAAGAGTCAAAATCGCCAATGGTAAAATTGTAAATTTTGCCGCCCTCCTTAATCTTTTCTTTAATATCTGCACCTAAGCGTACAATTTCAGAACCAATAAGGGTTTCAGCTAAACGACTTAATTTTAAGAAAGGTGTTTTTATTGAAGTAGATATTTTGATAGGATCACAAATTTAATTAATCCAAAGTAATAATAAGGTTATTATTCTAACCAGTTTACTTAAATGAGTTTTCATAGTTGAGATACCTAACATCAAACTTTAGGTTCTCTCTTATAACCTCATTACTACAACGAATACCTGCCATCATCAATTAATTTGTTTGCAATTCTTCTTCTTGCCTCTTTACTATTGTATGGATCAGATTTGGTAAAGCGCTTTAGCCCCAGCAACATCATTTTTTGTTCATCACCGGAAGCGAAAGCATTTATAGCTTCTTTACCGTTTTTATTTACTTTATCAATTGCGTCATTTAAATTACAACGCATGATGTCAATTTGAATTTCTGAGGAACTGTGCCCATTCTTGTCAACTATCTTCATCACTCTTAACAAAACACTTTCTGCAACAAAGGTTTCAATCAGCATGTCTGCAATGTTCATTAATATTTCCTGCTCATGCTGCAAATCAGTCGTAAGCTTTTGTACTGCAGCACCTGCCGTCATTAAAATGGCTTTCTTCATATTTAAGATTGCCTTTCTCTCTGACGCAAATATTCCCTCATCATCATTTCCAAATTCCGGAATGCTCATCAGTTCTTTTTGTACATTCATCGCCGGGCCCATCAGGTCAAGCTTTCCCTTCAGTGCCCTCTTCAAAATCATATCAACAGTAAGCAGCCTGTTAATCTCATTAGTTCCCTCATATATACGGTTTATCCTGCTGTCCCGATATGCTTTGCTTATTAGGTATTCATCACTATAGCCATTGCCACCATGTATTTGAACACCTTCATCAACCACATAATCTAGCACTTCACTCCCATGAACTTTAAGTATGGCGCATTCAATAGCGTATTCTTCAGCCGCTCCCAATAGGGCTTCGTTAAAGGGCTTTCCTTCATCTACAAGATCAATTTCTTTATTATCAATCCAACTGGCCGTACGGTAAATTGCGCTTTCGCCAGCATAAATCTTTATCGCCATCTCTGCAATTTTATGCTTTATTGCTCCAAAATTTGAGATAGCAGTTTTAAACTGCTCTCTTGTATTAGCATATAAAATAGCATCACTAAGGGCTAGTTTGGCTCCGCCCAAAGCAGCTGAAGCTAATTTTAAGCGACCTATATTTAAAATATTAAATGCTATCACATGGCCTTTTCCAATAGTACCCAATACATTTTCAACCGGTACTTTGCAATCCTGGAAATACAATTGAACGGTTGACGAACCTTTGATTCCCATTTTGTGCTCCTCCGGACCTTGGGTAAAACCTTCTCTACCTCTTTCTACGATAAAACAAGTAAATTTTTCTCCGTCAATCTTTGCGAACACTGTATATATATCGGCAAAACCGCCATTAGTTATCCAGCATTTTTGACCATTTAGTATATAATTTTTCCCATCCGGAGAAAGCGTTGCCGTGGTTTTTGCGCCGAGTGCATCGCTTCCGCTGCCGGGTTCTGTTAGGCCATAACTTCCCTTCCATTTACCTGTGGCAAGGTTTAGAATATACTTTTGCTTTTGCTCAGTTGTGCCAAAATATAAAATAGGCAACGTTCCAATACCCGCGTGGGCGCTCATTGCAACACTAAAAGAATAGCCTCCTCCCAAACCTTCACTTACTAAGGTCGATGTTACAAAATCTTTCCCTAATCCGCCTAATTCTTCAGGAACTGAAGCCCCCAGTAAACCTTGCTCACCTGCCTTTTCCATTAAGGCCGGCATAAGTCCCGGTTCTAATCTATCTATCCTTTCTATTACCGGAATTATTTCGGTTTGTAAAAACTGCAAACACATCTCACGAACCATAATTTGCTCTTCCGTGAAATCCTCAGGAGTAAATGTTTCGTTGGCAGTACTTTCTTTTATAAGCCATTCGCCACCTTTTAGCAGGGTTGGATTTAATATTGTATTCATAAACTTTAGATTATTATTATTTATTTTACTTCGCTTGTTGAAGGTGAAGCGAGATTATTATATACTGTTTGTAATACTTCCTTAGCAATCTCAATTTGACCATTAGTAACTCCCCTTAGTGCTTCGTTTAAAGTTTGATTAGCCAATTCCATCGTTGTATTTTCTAAATTTTGAGCTTGCCTGGTTAGATAGATCTTGTTAATCCTCCTGTCATCTTTTGAAGACATTCTCTTTACCAGCTTAACTTTTTCAAGATTATCAACAAGGCGTGTGATACCAGGCTTATCCCTAAAAGTAGCATCACAAAGTTGTTGCTGGCTTAAGCCATCCTTTTTCCATAAATGATACAAAACACTCCATTGCTCGATAGTTATCTCAACGCCGGATTGCTTAAAATTTTTCTGCAATCTCCGGGCAATGGCTGTTGACGCTTTACCAGTTATAAAACTATATAACTCTCCTTTTTTAAATTGGTTGTTTGGCATATGGTTGTTTATGCAACTATGTAAAGTTAATCTTTAGATTGATTATTTAAAATATATTTTTGTTAAGGATTTTTTACTTGAAAGTATGTCTGCTTCAGCATGTATTTAATTTCTATAACTATACTTTTCTTCCTGATATACGCCTGCCTCATTATTTATTATCGTAAAAGCTGGCTGCAAATAAAAACACCTGATGACCTGAAAGGAAAAAATAGCAGGGATGTTTATACAAGTGTCAGTGTAATTATTTCAGCCCGCAATGAAGAAGAAAATATCGGGAAGTGCCTCGACTCGATTGTTTCGCAAACTTATCCTGATCAATTATTTGAGACAATAGTAGTTGACGACTTTTCAACAGATGATACGGCAAAAATTATAAGTTCATACCACGAAAAAAAAGTCTCCCTTATTTCTTTAAGAGATTTTATTGGCGAGCAAAGAATAAATTCATACAAAAAAAAAGCTATTGAAATTGGCATCTCTAAGGCAAAAGGAGAACTAATAGTTATTACCGATGCAGATTGTATAGTTCCTCTTAATTGGCTAAAAACAATTGCAATATTTTATGAAGTTAATAATCCGGTTTTTATTGCTGCACCTGTAGCTTTTTATGGAGAAGATAATTTTTTGAAAATCTTTCAATCCTTAGATTTTATGACCTTGCAGGGAATTACAGGGGCTTCAGTTTATAAAAATTTTCATAACATGTGCAATGGTGCTAACCTGGCCTACCCAAAAAAAGTATTTTACGAGGTTGATGGCTTTAAAGGAATTGACAATATTGCCAGCGGAGATGATATGCTGCTGATGCATAAAATTCATAATAAATATCCCGGGAGAGTGATGTTTTTAAAATCAACAAATGCAATTGTGAAAACAAAACCAATGGATACAATGATGGATTTTCTAAATCAAAGAATACGTTGGGCAAGTAAAGCTGATAAATACCCTGATAAAAAGATCAGTACTGTTTTGATAATTGTATACCTTTTTAATGTGTATGTTTTAATGCTGGGTATTTCAGCTTTATTTAATCATCCTGTTTTTTATTTATTTGCAGCCTTGCTTTTTGCAAAAACGATTACTGAATTATCCTTCCTTTATCCTGTGGCAAATTTTTTTAATAAAGAAAAAATGTTATGGTGGTTCCCGGTTGCTCAGCCCTTTCATATATTGTATACAATTGTGGCGGGTTGGTTGGGAAAATTTGGGTCTTACAAATGGAAGGAAAGAATGGTAAAATAACAGAATACATTATTGAATGGCCAAAATTACTCATCAATCATTTTCATTTTCACAAATTGCATGGAGGCGCCTGAAGAAAAATAAGGGCGCTATGATAGGATTGACAATAATTTTTTTAGCTATTCTAACCGGGGTATTCGCCTATTTTATAGCCACTGATTCTACACCTGCGGCTGACAGGCAAATAGTAGAAATACAAGCAAAGAAGCCAGGTTACACCCAAGTTTTCCTTAAGCTAAAAAAACAGAAAAATATTTCCGAAACAGGTCTTTTGAAAAAATTACTGTATGGCGCAGAAGACAGTTTCAATTTAATACCTATAAACAATTACCTCTTAAAAAGTGATTCTGTCACTATCCAAAAATATATTGATGAAGGGGTAGAGGAAAAAATTAGTATTCCCTTTGCAAAGATTTGTAGCCCGAATTATATCGTTACTCAAACCTTCTGGCTAGGCACCGATCGCTTTGGCCGTGATATTTTAAGTCGGCTGATCGTCGGTATCAGGGTTAGCCTTGCTGTGGGTATGATAACCGTACTGATATCCCTTACACTTGGAATTTTACTTGGTTGCATTGCCGGATATTTCAGGGGGCTTGCTGATAACATAATCATGTGGCTCATTAACGTGATATGGAGTATCCCAACTTTACTATTAGTATTTGGTATAACGCTGGCTTTGGGAAAGGGATTTTGGCAAATTTTTATTGCAGTAGGCTTAACTATGTGGGTTAGTGTTGCAAGGCTGATACGTGGCCAGGTATTGGCTTTGAGAGAGTTAGAATATGTACACGCAGCAAAAGCTTTAGGACTTAAAGACATAAGAATAATATCAAGACATATTTTGCCGAACGTGTTAGGGCCTGTAATTGTTATTGCGGCATCTAATTTTGCAACCGCTATTATTGTGGAAGCCGGGCTGAGTTTTTTAGGCGTTGGCGTACAGCCTCCCCAACCAAGTTGGGGGATGATGATTAAGGAGAATTACAATTTTATAATAACGCATAACCCAATGCTGGCTTTGGCTCCCGGCATCGCTATCATGATCCTTGTTCTTGCGTTCAATCTTTTGGGAAATGGGTTAAGAGACGCCCTGGATGTGAAAGGAAAATTGTGAAATCCAGGCAAATAACTAATTGTTAACGGGGGCAATTTGAACGTTTCTGCAAAATCCCTGGTCCAGAGAAATGAATGTTTCAGTTCTTTCAATTCCCTTAATTTTTTGCAATTCATCATGCAATACTGATCTTAGTTCTTCTATGGTCTTACAAACAATTTCTATAAACATGCTGTAATTTCCTGTTGTATAATTTAGCCTCACAATCTGCGGAATACTTTGCAGATCCTGGGCAACGCCGTCATACAAAGAACTTTTTTCCAGGTAAACCCCAACAAAGGCGGTGATATCATAACCGAGTTGCTTAAGATTTACATTTAACCTTTTGCCGCTTACAATGCCTAGCTCTTCAAGTTTTTTTATGCGCACATGAATTGTTCCCCCGCTAACAAACAATTTTTTCCCCAATTCAGCGTATGATAGTTCTGCATTGTCAATCATTCCGTTAATGATTTGAAGATCTAATTTGTCAATATTTAATTTAGGTGTCATTTTTATAAGATAAATTTGAAATTTTTCATAAAATTCAGTAATTATTGAACAAAACGAAAAGTTTTGAAATTTATTTTAAATTATTTCTTAATTATTCGTCATTATTTTAGATTTGTACCTATAAATAGTTCATATATACTGTGGGGTGATGAAATTTTGGCAGACATGCCCCCTTGTCTCGGGGGTGAGGATAACAGGATAAACGTAGTGTAGAGCCAGT
>JBDSFG010000294.1:0-5924 GCA_039919615.1 Ginsengibacter sp.
AATAATTTATGCCACACACCTATAGCGTTACAGGAATGAGTTGCAGCGGATGCCAGGCAACAGTTCAAAAGTTACTATCCCAAATACCCGGAATAAAAAATGTTTCAGTTGATCTTCAAAAAGCCGAAGCTACGATTGAAATGGAAAAATACATTTCTACAACTCAATTGCAATCAGCCTTAAAAGGCCATTCAAAATATCAGTTGAACGAAAAAAAAAATTCTCCTAACGGACATACACATACCCACCCACAGGTAAAACCTGGTGATTTGAATAAATCCCATGAACAAAGCGGAGGCAAATATTATTGCCCCATGCACTGCGAAGGTGACAAAACGTATGATAAGCCCGGCGATTGTCCTGTATGTGGAATGAACTTAGAAAAAATGCCAACGGCTCCCTCTTCTTTGGAGAGGGCGGGGGGTGAGGTTCAATACACCTGCCCTATGCATCCCGAAATAATAAGAGATGCTCCGGGTTCATGCCCTATTTGCGGCATGGATCTGGTACCAATGAAACCGGTAGAAGATGATGAAAATAAAACCTATAATGACCTGCTGAAAAAATTTAAAATTGCTGTACTCTTTACATTTCCTGTATTGCTGATCGCCATGTCGGACATGCTTCACAACAATCCCTTAATGAAAATAATGAGCCAGGAAAAATGGAACTGGGTGCAGTTGGCTCTGTCAATTCCTGTTTTATTTTATGCCGGGTGGATGTTCTTTCAAAGGGCACGGAGATCTGTTATTACATGGAACTTAAACATGTTTACATTAATTGGCATTGGTACAGGAGTAGCATTTTTATTTAGTTTGACAGCAATGATCTTTCCAGGAATTTTTCCTGATCAATTCAGAACAATGAGCGGAACGGTCTTCGTTTATTTTGAAGCCGCTACAGTGATCATCACCTTAGTTTTATTAGGGCAACTGTTAGAAGCAAAAGCTCACAGCCGCACGAGTGGCGCTATAAAAGAATTATTAAAACTTGTTCCCTCAGAAGCTACCATTTTAATTGATGGAGATGAAAAAATTATTCCTATTGATGACATAAAAATTGGAGATCGCTTGCGTGTTAAGCCGGGAGAAAAAATTGCCGTAGATGGCAAGATTACAGAAGGGGCAAGCAGCATTGATGAATCAACGATAACAGGAGAACCCATACCTGTTGATAAGAAGTTAGACGATAAGGTAACATCGGGTACTATAAACACTACGGGAAGTTTTGTGATGGAGGCTGAGAAGATTGGTGCAGACACATTGCTTTCACACATTATAAAAATGGTAAATGATGCAAGCCGTTCAAAAGCTCCTATTCAAAAGTTAACTGATAAAATCTCTAAATATTTTGTGCCAATTGTTGTGGTGATCTCTGTTATAACTTTTATTCTTTGGGCTATGTTTGGCCCTGAGCCAAGATATGTTTATGCTTTTGTAAATGCCATTGCGGTTCTAATTATAGCATGTCCGTGCGCCTTGGGCTTAGCAACTCCAATGTCGGTAATGGTAGGCGTTGGTAAAGGCGCACAAAACGGAGTACTAATAAAAAATGCTGAAGCACTTGAAAAAATGAATAAGATAGATACACTTATTGTAGATAAAACGGGAACCTTAACCGAAGGAAAACCATCCGTAGAAAAAGTAATTACGGTAGATGGTTTTAATGAAAATGATGTACTGCAACAAATTGCTTCGCTGAATAAATACAGTGAACACCCTTTGGCAGAAGCTATTGTAAAATATGGTAAAGAAAAACAGGTTTCATTTTCAGATGTGAAGGACTTTACGGCCGTTGCAGGCAAAGGTGTAACCGGCACAGTGAATGGAAAAAAGATTGCTTTGGGAAATAAACAATTAATGGAAGAGACTCACTCAACAATATCTGCGAAAGTGGAGGAGCAGGTAAATAATGAACAAACCTTAGGCAAAACAGTGTCGTATATTTCAATAGATAAAATTGCCATAGGCTACATAAGTATCACAGACAAAATAAAAAAGACAAGTAAGCATGCAATACAACAATTACTGAACGATCACATTAATATCATAATGCTTACCGGGGATAATGCGGGTACTGCAAAAGCGGTTGCTGACGAATTGCAGTTAACCGGTTTTAAGGCTGAGGTTTTACCGGAAGATAAATTAAACGAAATAAAAAAATTGCAGGGTCAAGGCAAAAAAGTAGCCATGGCCGGTGATGGTATTAATGACTCTCCTGCATTAGCTCAGGCAAATGTTGGAATAGCAATGGGAACAGGAACAGATGTAGCAATAGAGAGTGCAGAAATAACTTTGGTAAAAGGAGATTTGCAGGGGATTGTAAAAGCAAAAAAATTAAGTAAAGGAGTGATGAAGAACATACACCAGAATTTAGGATTTGCCTTTATTTATAATGTGCTTGGCATTCCAATCGCCGCCGGCGCTTTATATCCTTTTTTTGGTATTTTACTATCACCAATGATTGCAGCATTGGCAATGAGTTTCAGCTCAGTTTCTGTCATTCTAAATTCTCTTAGGTTAAAAAATATCAAATTGTAAGAAGCTATTAACTTTTGTGAAGAATGATGCAGGAATGAAATTTTTGGACTTCAGCGATTTAATGGACTCTTATTTGCTACGAAATTCGTTTACGAACACATAAGTATTACTAATTAAAATTTATAATATGAAAAAGAACAAATCAGCTACGCCTAAAACAAAGGAAAAAGATAGTGGAACAGGAAGTAATCCTGAAAATAAATTTAAAAAAACAAAAAGTGGAGATGGTGCCGGTTCAATAACGAGCGCACTTGATGAGACCAGAGCAAGATCCGGAAGAGGTTTCGATGATACAGGAACAGTTGTCTCTTATGATCAGGAAAGATGAGCAACTCTTGAGCTTCAATCAAAGTTTTTGCGAAATAATTTTAATACTTAAAAACTTTCTAAGTTTTCTAATGAGACATTTTCGTCCGGAGTACGATGAACCAAATGAAAATAAGAAGATCAATACAAATTAAAGCAGCATTCTTACTGACGGTATTTTCACTAAATACCCTCATTGGTTTTGCATGTGCCATTGGCATTGATATGGGATTTAATACAAGTCATCATCATGACGAAGAAGCAAATGAAGCTGTAGTTCATACTCATAAAAACGGAACAAAGCACGTTCATCATGACGAAGCCGGAAAGCATCATGATGAAGTAAGTAATCATAAAGATAAAAGTGACAAAGATGATTGCTGCAATGACAAAGTGATTAAAATTACCCAGCTCGACAAAGCTGTTCCCCGATCGATATCGGCAATCAATCCTGGCTTTTTTACAATATCTATTTCCTTTGTTTACAATATTGATCCTCTATTTACTTCACGTACTACAAGTATTAAATATTTTGTGAGAGGTCATCATCCTCCCATACCGGACATTCGCATAGCCATCCAGTCGTTCCAGATATGATTTAATGTATAAGATTTTATTCACGGCATTGTCGTGACTGTAATTATTTTATTTATACATTAAATCAAACAAACAAAATGAAAAGTTTAATTATTGGGTTCACAATAGTTGCAAATGCTTTGATGGCTTGCAGCAATAGCAACGATAATACTACGGATGCAAAACAAATGGATGTACTAAAGGATACCGTAAAAACAACGTATCAGCAGGCAGCAACAGATACAGCAAAATTTTCCTCAAAAGAAATCATTGCAAATTACCTGCAATTAAAGAATGCGCTTACAAAAGATAATGGCAAAGATGCCGCTGCCGCAGGCAATGCGATAGTAGCCATCTTATCTAAAATTGATAAAACATCTTTATCTGCAGACCAACAGAAAGTGTATGCCGATTTGCAGGATGATATAAAAGAAAATGCGGAACACATCGGAGAAAACGCAAACAAAATAGACCACCAGAGAGAGCATTTTGAAATGCTAAGTAAGGACATGGCTGACCTTGTAAAAACATTTGGTAACGGCGGGCAAACTTTATATAAAGATTTTTGCCCAATGGCAAACGATGGTAAAGGCGCAATTTGGATTAGCGAAACTAAAGACATTAAAAATCCTTACCTCGGCAAGAAAATGCCTACCTGCGGTTCTGTAAAAGAAACGATACAATAATCATGAGTAGCCTAAAGAAAATAATCCTGGCTTTGCTCATTGTATTTGTTGCTAGTCAATTTATACAACCTGCACGCAATAAAAGCAAACAGTTGTTAGCAACCGATTTTGTAAGTCTTTACCCGGTGCCGGACAGTGTGCAAACTATCTTGCAAAATGCTTGTTATGATTGCCATAGCAACAACACAAGTTATCCCTGGTATGTAAATATTCAGCCTATGGGTTGGATAATGAAACGGCATATTGACAATGGAAAAGCAAAGCTCAATTTTAGTGAGTTTGGCATCTATTCAAACAGAAGGCGGGTAAGCAAGTTGAAAGAAATATCAAATCAAATTAAAGATGATGAAATGCCAATAACTTCTTACAGGACGATGCACAAAAATGCAAACCTTACTACAGAAGAAAAAGTTTTGGTAATGAATTGGATCAATAAAATAACCGATAGTCTTTCAATAAATAATTAAAAGCCATGCGTAAAATCAGGCAAATAATAGTAAGCATTTTCAAAGCAGTCTTTATGCGAAAGAAAGATTGCTGCAAATAAAATATTTCACAAATGAAGAAGATAATTATAACAGTATTTCTGCTTTCATTTTATACTCTTGCCCAAACGCAAGACATGAAAGGAATGGATATGACTAAAAAAGAAACGAAGCAGCAGCCGGTAACATATACCTGCCCAATGCATCCCGAAATACATAGTGGCAAGCCCGGCAATTGTCCTAAGTGTGGTATGAAGCTGGTAAAGGAAAAGCCTAAGCCGGTGAAGAAGCCGGTAATGCAACAGCATGATAACATGCACATGCAAAAAGACACGGCGATGAAAAGTATGAACATGGATGATATGAAGGTGCATGGTGATACTTCGAAGCAAAAGATGATGGATATGGACGGTATGCAAATGAATATGTCTGCCGGGCCTACCCATACAAAATTTGAAAAAAAATATCTTCCAAATAATAAGCCACCAGGAACAGTCCGATATGATTTGTACATAGCTGATACGATGGTGAATTTTTCAGGTAAAGTAAAAAGGGCGATTGCCGTAAATGGTCAAATACCTATGCCGACACTCACTTTTACCGAAGGTGATACCGCGGAGATTTATGTGCACAATAATTTAGATGAAGAAACAGCTTTGCATTGGCACGGGCTGCATTTGCCCAATCAATATGATGGCGTTCCTAATCTAACACAGATGCCGATTAAGCCGCATACTACTCATTTGTATAAATTTCCAATCGTACAAAATGGTACACACTTTTATCATAGTCACTCCATGTTCCAGGAGCAAATAGGCATGTACGGGATGTTTATTATGAACAAAAGAAAGGAGTGGAACATACCAACGATACCGGTTGCATTGAGTGAATGGGCAGATATGAAACCGGAGCAAATCAATCGCAGGTTGCACAATGCTTCAGATTGGTTTGCTATACAAAAAGGTACTACCCAAAGCTACGCAGAAGCAATTGGGTCAGGGCACTTCAGAACAAAACTAACCAACGAATGGAAGCGCATGAACGCAATGGATGTGAGTGATGTTTACTATGACGCTTTCTTGATTAATGGAAAAAAAGAAGATGCTTATCCTCAATTCAAAGCAGGCGATAAAGTAAGACTGCGTATAGCAAACGGCGGGGCATCCGATTATTATTGGCTTACTTATTCAGGCGGAAAAATAACAGTGGTTGCAAGTGATGGTCTTGATGTGGAGCCGGTAGAAGTTGACAGATTGATTATCGCAGTTTCAGAAACCTATGATGTGGTAGTCACCATTCCTGAAAATAAAAGCTATGAATTTTTAGTAACT
>JBDSFG010000026.1:0-3779 GCA_039919615.1 Ginsengibacter sp.
TGACCAGTTCAATCCTAAATGCAGACCTTACACCTAATTCTGTAACCACATTAAATGTGGCAGACGGAGCGGTTACAACAATTAAAATGGCGGACAGCGCTATCAGTGGATTAAAACTATTGACAGGTGCAGTATCGCCGGTGCACATAAATACAACTGGCGCAAGCACAGGACAGGCTTTGATTTATGATGGCTCTTCTGTTAACTGGACAACGCCTGCAGAAAATTTCCCAGGCATCATTACTGATCCAAGCGCATTAACTTCTATTACTACCTCAGGTACTTACCAGGATATGCAAAGTATTACTTTACCTTCTACAGGGCGGTATTTAATAACTGCGTTCGTAAATATTACTACTCAGCAAACAAATGATGAATATCATTCCCGCATAACACAGGGTGGAACTATACTAACGGGCAGCAGCGTATATTTTGCAGCAGATGATATGATGTCTTTAAGTACAGTAGTTAATATCACTTCTGGTAATCTTGCAACGCCTGTGCTTATTCAGTGTAATGACGGTGGACTATTATTTATGGGCACTGCCGTTGGTACATATTCCGTCGTTAAATTATCTAATTAAATATGCTGGTTCAAACCAGCTTTATATAAATTTTTCAGCTTAAAAAGTAGTTCATGAAAAAAATAAACCTATTGCTTTTGGCAGTTACCTGCTCAATGCAATTGCTTGCACAGGGCACCTTTCAATTATCAACCGGCACTGTAGCAAAACCAACAGGCGCTGTTTATGTAGTTTTTGATAACATGAGCCTCGTTAATAATGGTACACTTCAGCAGGCTGCCGGCGATGGCACCATAAAATTTGCAGGGGCTGGTGATGATTCCATTTCGGGATCCGGCTCTACAACAATTGATAGCTTACTGCTTGCAAAGGCAAGTACGGCTAATCTTACTTTACAATCAAATATTAATATTGTTTCGCAGCTAAATTTTGACAGTGGCATGCTCAATCTTGATAACAGTATTATCGACCTTGGCAGCAATGCAGTACTCACTAATGAATCTGAAACAAGCAGAGCGTACAGTTTGGGAACAGGATATATACAATCTACGCAAACATTAAATGCGCCTTCATCTTTAAACGCCGGTAACCTTGGGGCTATTATCACCTCTTCTGCAAACATGGGCAGCACAGTAGTTAGGAGAGGATTTACTTCCAATGGAAGCATCCCCGGTAACGCAAGTATCCTGCGTTATTATGTTATTACCCCAACCAATAATACGGGCTTAAATGCAACGTTCCGTTTTGCATACCTGGATGCAGAATTAAACGGATTAGGCGCATCTACGCTTGATTTGTGGAAAAGCCAGGACAATATAACCTGGGTAGACAGTGGTTACACTACAAGAGCTCCTGTCAATAATTATGTAGAGAAAACAGGAATTAATGATTTTTCTTTTTGGACTTTAGCGCCTCAATTTTCAGTTGTACCAATAGTTCTAAGTACGTTTAATGCATATAAAGATGGGAGCGGTATTGAAGTTACCTGGAAGGTTACAAGGTCAATAAATTTGAGCAAGTATGAAATTGAAAGAAGCGCAAATGGTGTTGATTTTATCATTATAGGAACGTTGTCTGCAACGGGCGCTGCTAATTATATTTACCCGGATCGTAATCCGTTTGATGGTAATAATTTTTATCGTTTGCGTATGGTTGATGCAGATGGTTCAGTAAGTTATAGTGCGATAATTAAGGTAAATATTAACAGCAACACCGGCCAGGCTGGCTTCTATCCTAACCCGGTTGTTGCTAATATAGTAGCCCTTCAGCTTACTAATGTAATTAAAGGCACTTACAGGTTGCAATTATTTAATAATTACGGCCAGCAGGTATATAGCGCTGTTATTACACATAATGGAGGTTCTGCAAACCAAATGATTTATCTTCCTAAACGTATTAGCAGTGGTATCTATCACTTGCGTTTAAGAAGCAATTCAGTAGTGTTATACAACGGCTCTTTGTTGGTAAAGTAGTGCTGCTGGAAACGAATAAGCCAGGAAGGTTTTAAAACTTCCTGGCTTATATCACCCTGGTTAAACGGATTATTCTATCCCCGGCAGCTCACTAAAATAGCCATAAAAAAGCATCATAGAAAACCGGCAAACAAAAGAGACTTCCAATAATTTGGGTGTAAAATCTCTTGCCTAAAAGAAAAATTAATTCACGAATCAAAATAGCAGAACAAAATTGAAAATTATTTTATGAATCTATGTTAACGATATTTGATTTTTTGGCACCGCCGTTTGAATTTGGAATTTACAGGAATATTCTTAGCAGTCAGAAGAAGGAAAATGCCTCATTTGCCTGCTGTGGGATTAATGGAGTGGGTCTTTAAATAAAAAAAATCCGCTGAATTGTCCAGTATAATGCTATTAGCGCAATGATAATTGACAGGGGAAATACAATTGCTTTTCGATAGTAAGTCTGGTTACCAAACGGCTTAACACATAAAAGAAACATACCGAGGATAATGGTGATCTGACCCAACTCAACCCCAATATTGAAAGACAGAATGGAGGTAAAAAATTTATTACGTGGTAACCCAATCTCATTCAATGCACTTGCAAAGCCCATCCCATGTATCAATCCAAACATAAATACTATGAGAATTCTCCATGGCTTTAACTCTGTTAAAAGTAGATTTTCTATTGCAACAAAAAAAATTGACAAGGCTATTATCGGTTCTACCACTGCGCCAGGTGCAACAATTAAATTCTTCATACTTAGCGCCAGCGTAATTGAATGAGCAACAGTGAATGCAGTGGCCTGCCATAAAATTACTTTTATCTTATTACTAAGCAAACATAAACCAGCAACAAATAAAATATGATCAAAGCCCTGTGGAAGAATATGGGTGTACCCTAACTTTAAATAATACCAAACTACATCGCCCGTTGGAGCTTTTTCCAAAACGTAATTAATAGTATGAGCCGCGGCAATTAACGGAACAACAATAAGAAAGGCCACCAAAAAACATATCGGGAAATTTACTTTTCGTTTCAATAAAGTGCAACAAGTACCGGCATTCATCGTATTAATTTTGCATTACATTCAGCGTTTCCTGCCTCAGAGAACCCACATAGGCATTAGTTGATTCGGCTTCCTTTAGTGTAGCTTTGGCAAGCTCTTTATCGCCTGTTTTATAAAAGATCAAACTTGCACGAGTTAACAGAACCGAATTTTTAGAATGTGTTTTCAATGCCATTTTTATATAGGGTAATGCTTTTGCATAGTCACCTTTGTTATAGTACACCCACGCCACAGTTTCATTTACATCAATATTATCAGGCCTCCTGTTATATTCAAGCATGGCATGCTCTAAAGCTTTATCTATCTTATTTACTTTTAAATATGCATATGCCAATTCCTTGTCTGCATAATGTCCTATGGTTTCGTCTTTATTTCCCGTTTCTGAATCTTTGCTAAGTTGTTCTACAATACCGGTAGTTATTTCATCGGCTTTTTGTTTGTGCCCTTGCAAACGATAAACGTCAGCTAACTCTTCTTTAATAGTATTATCATCTATTATTGAATCAGCCTTTAGATAATAACCAATAGCTGTATTGAAATCATTTTTTACCAGTGCAAGTCTGGCCAGCCCGGCTAATGCGTATGGATAGTTTGGTCTTAAGCTTAAAGAAATATTATAAGTTGAATCTGCGCTTTTGAAATCACCGGTTTTCTCGTATAGATTAGCCAACTGTGTTCTAGTCCATTCTGTATGTTCATCTCCGGCACCACCTGTTTCCACCGCCA
>JBDSFG010000319.1:0-21055 GCA_039919615.1 Ginsengibacter sp.
GCAGATGACTCTACTTTTTCAGCTTCTTTGGCCTGGCCATAAGAGGAAGAAAATGTGAAACACACCAACAATGCCAGCCAACTAATTTTTATTATTCTCATAGAATGATTTTTTTTAGGGAAGTAAATTTTTTATTCACCCAAACACGGTGCCATTTTTTCTTATAAAAAATGTATTAATAGTTTATGCAACAGGCATAAATCCAAATCAAATTAAAATTATAATAGGTTCGGCTGCCAATAAAATTTGAAGAAAGTTAAGGTAGGTATTAGCTCCCGCAAGAAAATTAACAGAAAGACAGAAGAAAATTATTTTTTATTTGGAAATAACAACTTCAAAAATATAAATTTGTGGGAGAATTGCTTTTCAAATTATCAGCCTTTGTATTAGTTGCATCAGTTTTAAAGATGCCTCTATACAAAGGCTGAGTCCATTAAAGGCTTTCAATAATTATATCCATTTCTCAAACCGCTTTTGCACATAATCCCAATTAACAACATTCCACCAGTTCTCAATATATTCAGGCCTCCTGTTTTGATACTTAAGATAGTATGCATGTTCCCAAACATCTAAGCCCAATATCGGGAAACCTTTTATCTCACTTACATCCATTAGTGGATTATCCTGGTTTGGAGTAGAACCAACTTTAAGTGTTTTATCTTTATCTGCATATAACCATGCCCATCCGCTGCCGAACCTGTTTTTACCTTCATTAGCAAGCTGCGTTTTAAAATCATTGAATGATGAAAAACTTTTTTCTATCGCAGCGAGCAATTTCCCCGTTGGTTTATTGTCATTTTGCTTAGGCCTCATACACTGCCAAAACATTTCATGATTATAATGCCCGCCGGCGTTATTGCGCATTTTGGTTGTATATTTTGATATACTGCTCAATATGTCTTCCACGCTTTTTGAATCTCCCCCTTCTGCCACTACCGCATCCTGGAGATTTTTTGAATAGGCTGCCGCGTGTTTTGAATAATGTATTTCCATTGTTGTGGCATCTATTATATTTTCTAAAGCATTATAGGCATAAGGTAATGGTTGCTGTTCAAACCCTGTATGATAATTCAATTGAAACAATTTATCCGGTAAAGGATTTGTTTGAATAAATGAACCAATACTGCTTTTGCCTATAGTAATGGCTAAAGTACCTTTTAAGGTATTTTTTAAAAAATCTCTCCGGCGTTTGTTGTTGATCATAAAAATATTTTAAGGGGATGAGTTAATTGATTATTTAAATTTACTTAAAACCGGCCTAAAAAAAGCATAGACGTTTTTGAAAAACCTATAATAATATTCTTTATTAAACAATTGAGAATCATGGGTGGCTTTATAGGTTAAAAATACTCCTACCGGTGTTAGCACAATAATAGGGAGCCATGTACCAATAAGTGGCGTAAGAAGGCCTTGTTTAACAAACTTTTCTCCAAACATATTAAGGAGGTGAAATAACAGGAAGAAAATTATGGCAACAACCAATGGCATTCCCAATCCGCCCTTTCTTATGATTGACCCCAGTGGTGCCCCAATAAAAAACAATACAAGGCAGGCTGCAGAAAGTGAAAATTTTTTATGCCATTCAATAAGATGCATACTCAGGTCTTTTGCCCGGTTTTCACCATCAAGTGCAGTTACTTCTGCAGTACTCCGTAAGCTGTTAACTATACCTAAAGCCTGCTGTGAGATTGTAGCCCTTAAAGAATCAACAATAAGATCATCTAATTTTTTTACGGCAGTTTGTTTTTTATTTTTGAGGAGTAAGTTATTACCACTATCGGAATATTTTATAGCATTGATATAAACGGCTAGTTCATTATTTGTTCTCCTTGCAAATGAATCCGGGAAACGCTCAAGGGAATCTATTGTTCTCTCAAGCTGGCGAACATTTTGCATCCTAAAACCGGATCTGAATAAACTGTCAGCTGTTTTTTGTATATCTAGCTGGCTAAGATCGAATAGCTTATTGTACTCTTTAAATCCTAAACGGATAAATTCATTATTTAACCCTGATACATCTCCTTTTTCCTCGTACCGGTAACCATTTTGCAATCTGAATTCCAGGAATTTCTTATCCGGACTCATCGTCATTTTACCCTTCTCTGAGATAACCGTATAATCCTGTAACCCATAATTTTGCTGGTATATCAAAATGTTACTTAAAGTAGTCTGGTCTTTTTCTTTCTTGCCAACTTTTATTGAGTATCCCCTAAATCCATCATAAAATACTCCGTCTTTTAAATCAAACGCAGGGCTTTTACGATAAATGTCATTATACAATACTGCAAATTTTAAATTAGCTACAGGTATAATGTAATTGGCAAAAAGAAACGTTACACCGCACAACAAGGCAGCAACAAAAAATAATGGCCGCATAAATCTTAATAACGGGATACCGGAAGATTTAATGGCAACCAATTCAAAACTTTCACCAAGTTTGCCGAACGTCATAATCGAGGAGAGCAAAATAGCAATCGGCAATGCAAGCATGACCATTGTGGCACTTGCATACAAAATAAATTTGGAAAGGGTGAGCATATCCAGACCTTTACCAACAAGATCATCAATATATTTCCAGATAGTTTGCATCATTAATACAAAAAGGGCAATAAAAAAAGTAGCCAGAAACGGCAAAAAAAAGGATTTAAGAATGAGTTTATCTAACTTTTTTATCACAGAGGAAGTACATTAATTTATAAGGCGACAAAAGATTATGATGGATAGCGCAAAAATACATCTTTCAGCAGAGGAACAACGGCTGATCAGCAACACTGAATGGATTTTAACTAAACACACGATAATTAAAAAAGTATATGAAATGTTTGGGCAAATAAATGACATGATGAAAAACGAGCTTTCATCCTTTGACCACTTTTTTGAAAACATACAGTGTTTAAATGGCAAAATTACCAAAGGAGAAAATTACGGGCTTCTTCCGTATATTATTTTAGACTATCCCTATCACTTTGAAAAGAACAATGTTTTCGCAATAAGAACAATGTTTTGGTGGGGGAATTTTTTTAGTATTACGCTTCATTTATCGGGAGAGCATAAAATAAGATTTATCAATAATACCTCCGCTCATTTTTTGCTTCTTAAAAACAATAATTTTTTTGTTTGTGTAAATAATGAAGAATGGCAGCATCATTTTGACGAAAATAATTACAAGCCTGCCGATAAAATTACTGAGATGGAATACAAGCGTATTATTGAACAACCGTTTCTTAAAATTGCCAAACAAATATCTCTGAAAGATTGGGATGTTGCACCTGCTTTTATTATAGGTGGCTTCAAGGAAATTCTTGAATTATTGCAAATTAATTACCCAGACGATAAAAAAGATCCTTCACCTGCGTCTCCCATAACTGGCTCTGATCTTTGATCTCCTTCTTTTCCGCAAAATCATTCACAACTAATATTGTTAGGTTGGTAACTTCAGACTTCTCTATCAAAAATTCAAAATATTCTCCACTAGGAGAGTTTAGCCAATGAAACCGGATAAATTTATTTTCTTCACTTTCCATTACTTCCGCCTCTTCGGTTGTGCCGTTCCATGAGAAGCTAAAAATGCCTTCCGATTCGTCAACTTTATCTGCAAACCATTCCTGTAAGCCTGAAGGAGTGGCCAAAAATTCATATAAAATTCCTGGCGAACATCTTACCGGATACTCCAACGTGTATTTAATTTTCTTGCTCATCCTGCGTATTTAAAATCTGCTCGTTTTTGTGCAATAATAGAAAATAAATCCACTACTCAAAATAATTTATCATTTTATTTTAATATTAAATACAAATAATTACTTAAACGGTTTAAATTCAGCTTTATTAATTTTTGATTTTTCCTGCACAATAATTTGTTTGCATACAATAAAACGTATAAATTACGTTAAGATGAGGTGCATTTGATTTTTTTTAATGCATTAAAATTTCTTATACCATTATCTAAATTATACGCTTATGAGTATGCGCCAACTCAAAATATCAAAATCAATAACTAACCGGGAAAGTCAAAGCCTGGAGAAGTATTTACAGGAAATCGGGAAAGTGGAATTGATAAGCCCTGAAGAAGAAGTTGAATTAGCCGCACTTATTAAGCAAGGAGATCAAAAAGCATTAGACAGGTTAACAAAAGCCAATCTTCGCTTTGTGGTATCTGTTGCGAAGCAATATCAAAACCAGGGGCTTACCTTACCCGATTTGATTAACGAAGGCAATCTTGGATTAATTAAAGCAGCACAAAGATTTGATGAAACCCGTGGTTTTAAATTTATATCTTATGGTGTTTGGTGGATAAGGCAAAGTATTTTACAGGCACTTGCAGAGCAATCAAGAATAGTGAGGCTGCCGTTAAATAAAGTAGGCTTAACCAATCGTATAAGCAGGGCATTTTCTCAGTTAGAACAGGAATTTGAGAGAGAACCAACTGCAGAAGAACTGGCCTTGTTTTTAGAAATAGAAACCGAGGAAGTATCAGCAACATTAGGAGTGGCTGCACGACATGTAAGTATGGATTCTCCTTTGTCTGATGGTGAAGAAAGTACTTTAATTGATGTGCTTGAGAACCCCAATGCTGAAACCACTGACAGGCAAATAGCCTTTAAAGATTCTTTAAAAATCGAAATTGATCGGTCATTGAGCACGTTAACTGAACGGCAAAAAGATGTTATACGATATTTCTTTGGCCTTGGGATAGACCATCCTTTTAGTCTTGAAGATATTGGCCAGCATTTTAACTTGACTCGTGAGCGTGTGAGACAAATAAAAGATAAGGCATTAACCAAGCTTAGAGTAAATTCCCGCTGTAAGCTGTTAAAGACATATCTCGGAGGAGCATAATTTATCTAATTTTATAATTCATTTAGTGAATATGACTTTGTTATATTCACTTTTTTTTTGAGCTTTGGACGAAGTAAAATATTTTTGAAGTTAATGGCTTCAATGAGAAATTATAAATATTATGTAACATTTCAATCTCTCAAAATTTATGTTTGAATCGCTCAGTGATAAATTAGATTCTGCCTTTAAAAATTTAAAAGGACACGCAAGGATTACCGATCTGAATATAGCCGCTACTCTAAAAGATATTCGCCGGGCCTTGGTTGACGCTGATGTAAATTATAAAATTGCCAAAGAGTTCACCGACAGTATAAAAGAAAAAGCGCTGGGTGAAAAAGTAATAAATGCCATTAGCCCGGGGCAGTTGATGGTGAAGATTGTAAAAGATGAGTTAACAGAGTTGATGGGTGGCAGCGAGAGTGAACTTGAAATTAACGGCAACCCGGCAATCATATTAATTGCAGGTTTGCAAGGTAGTGGTAAAACAACTTTTAGTGGAAAATTGGCTAATTATCTTAAAACAAAAAAAGGTAAATCTCCTTTATTAGTTGCCGCAGATATTTACCGGCCTGCAGCCATTGAACAATTGAAAATTTTAGGAGATCAGGTAAATGTTGAGGTGTATAACGAGCCCGAAAATAAAGATGCCGTTTCTATTGTTCAGAATGCCATTAAAGCCGCTAAAAGTAAAAACAAAAATGTTATTATTATTGATACAGCCGGCAGGTTGGCCGTAGACGAAATAATGATGGCAGAAGTGGCTAATATAAAAGCAGCCGTTAACCCGCAGGAAATTTTGTTTGTTGTGGATAGTATGACTGGCCAGGATGCAGTTAATACTGCAGCAGCTTTTAATGAGCGGTTAAATTTTTCAGGTGTTGTACTTACCAAGTTAGATGGCGATACCAGGGGCGGTGCCGCCATATCTATCAAGTACACAGTAAATAAGCCAATCAAATTTGTTAGCAGCGGGGAAAAATTAGATACCCTTGATGTGTTTTATCCTGAAAGAATGGCACAACGTATCCTTGGTATGGGAGATATTGTTAGCCTTGTTGAAAAAGCCCAGGAGCAATTTGATGAAGTGCAGGCAGCCAGGCTTGAAAAAAGAATACGGAAAAATCAATTTGATTTTGAAGATTTTAAAAGCCAGCTCCAGCAAATAAAGAAAATGGGTAACCTGAAAGACCTTATGGGGATGATACCCGGCGTGGGCAAACAGATGAAAGATATAGATATTAATGATGATGCCTTTAAAGGCATTGAGGGAATGATTAATTCAATGACGCTTGAGGAACGAAGAAATCCGGATATTATAAATGCTGGCAGAAAACAAAGAATTGCGAAAGGAAGTGGAAAAGATATGGCAGAATTAAACCAGTTTTTAAAACAATTTGAGCAGATGAAAGACATGATGAAGATGATGAATAAAATGCCGATGGGAAAGTTGGCCGCGTTAGGGAGAAGATAATTTTGAGGTTACATTTGGATATTGACATTTCACTCCTTATCTTCGCTGTCCTTTAGAAACCAGATTAATAACAACCCAAGAAAAATTTTTATTTTTTATGGCTGTAAAAATGAGATTGCAACGGCATGGTTCAAAAAAACGACCATTTTACTTCATAGTAGTTGCAGATGCCCGTAGCCCACGTGATGGTAAATTCATCCAAAAACTAGGATCATATAACCCGCTTACCGTTCCCGCCAGTATTCAAATTGACAGGCAAAAAGCGTTAGACTGGCTGCACAAAGGTGCACAACCTACTGATACCGTTCGCAGAATATTAAGCTTTAAGGGAGTGTTGTTCCTTAAGCATTTATTGCGTGGCGTAACATTAGGTTTGTTTGATGAAGCTACAGCCATGGAAAAATTTACCAAATGGAGTGGCGAACATGATGCAGAATTTTCAAAGCGCCAGGAAACCAATAAAAAGGCACGGCCAACCGGAAGACAACCAGTGGTTAGAAGAGTTGGCAGAACAGAGGCGCCACGCCGGCCTATGCAATCCAGGCAACCTTCAGAATCAACTTCCCAGCAGGTTACAACTTCGGAACAACCAGCGGCACCTGCTTCACAAGACACAGAAGGCAAAACAGAAGAGTAAGAATTATTATTTAAGATATAAAAGCAATTCAACAAAATGAATTGCTTTTTTTATTTTAATGCGAAGGCTTCGATAATCTGTAAGATGATAAGGGTTATGAATAACTATTTTAAAATAGGCAAGTTGGTTGCCACTTATGGTTTAAGGGGAGAAGTTGTTTTACAACATAGCCTCGGCAAAAAAACCTCTTTAAAAAATCTTGAAGCATTTTTTATCGAAGAAAAAACGGACACATTTCTGCCCTACTTTATTGAATCAACCAAGATAAAAAATGATAAAGAAATCTTTGTAAAACTTGAAGGGATCAATAATAAAGAAGATGCTCATAAGCTGGTACAAAACCAAATATGGATATTAGAAAATGACTTTAAAAAATTTGCGTCCGCTTCTGCTCCCATTTCACTGTTAGGTTTTACTTTAATAAATGAAGCCGAAGAATTAGGGGAAATTTTAGAAGTGATTGAGCAACCGCACCAGGTTTTATGTAAGATATTACTAAACGGTAAAGAAGCATTGATCCCTATACATGCGGAATTTTTAGATAAAATAGATAAAAAAAATAAGAAGGTTTACGTGACTTTAGCGGATGGGTTGTTGGAGATTTATAAGTAGCAGAATTGCTATAACTACGAAAGAATAAAATTTAATTTCTTCTGCCTGGTCATCTTATTATTAGATAGTATTTACTAATCTGCTAAATATAAGCACATCTTAATAAATTTGTAAATGCCTTCAAACCTTCAACAGATTATTGCGCATTTCGATCTGGATTCGTTTTTTGTCTCAGTTGAAATTTTAAATGATCCTTCTTTAAAGGGCAAACCCGTAATTGTTGGCGGCAGCGAACGTGGTGTGGTTGCGGCCTGCAGCTATGAGGCAAGAAAATTTGGGATTCATTCCGCTATGCCATCTTCAAAGGCAAAGCAACTTTGTCCCCAGGCAATTTTTGTAAAAGGCACCAGGGGAGATTATAGTAAATATTCAAGATGGGTTACTGAAATTATCGCATCTAAGGCGCCGCTTTTTGAGAAAGCTTCGGTGGATGAATTTTATTTGGATCTTACAGGCATGGATAAATTTTTTGATCCTTTGCAATGGACAATTGATTTGCGGCAGCAAATAATAAATGAAACCAAACTACCGATATCATTTGGACTCGCTAATAATAAAATGGTTGCAAAAATGGCCACTAACGAGGCTAAGCCAAACGGCTTTTTGCAGGTTGTTTTTGGTAAAGAAAAAGAATTTCTTTCGCCCCTTTCAATAGATAAAATTCCGGGGGTAGGTGCTCAAACTCAACAGGTTTTACACTCAATGGGAATAAATCTTATCGCCGATATATACAAACATTCGTGTGATAAGCTGGAAAAAGAATTAGGTAAATGGGGAATTGATTTATGGAATAAAGCACGGGGAATTCATATGTCAAAAGTTAGTTCATATCACGAAGCCAAATCGATCTCAACAGAAAATACTTTTGAAGAAAATATCCTGGAGATAAAACGTTTGATGGCTGAACTGGTGAGAATGACGGAAAAAATTGCATTTGAATTAAGGCAGGATGAAAAAATAGCAGGTTGCATTTCGGTAAAAATCCGTTATCCTGATTTTGAGACGACTTCACGCCAGACAACAATTCCTTATACCTCTAACGATGATGAGATGATTCCTGTAGTAAAAGATCTTTTTCATAAGTTATATAAAAAAGGCCGGCCGGTTCGCCTGCTGGGCGTACGTTTAAGCGATTTAACCAATGAAGCTGTGCAGACAAATCTGTTTAACGATACAGAAAAAAAAGCTGGATTATACAAAGCGATTGATGAAGTTAAAAATCGCTTTGGAAAATATTCTGTGCACCGGGCCTCCTCAAAGTCTTAATGATTTGCCAATTAAAAATTCACAAAGTAAAATTTATATCTTAAATCTACTACTTTAGTAGGATAGTAATAACTTAGCAACATTTTCAAATCTAAAAAACTATTTTATGAGTTTACGTTTAGGTGACATGGCTCCAAATTTTCAAGCCAACACAACTGAAGGACAAATTGATTTTTATGAGTATTTAGGCGATAGCTGGGGAGTACTCTTCTCGCATCCTGCGGATTATACACCTGTTTGCACAACTGAATTAGGCAGAACTGCCTTATTGAAAGAAGAATTTGCAAAAAGAAATGTAAAAGTGCTTGCAGTGAGTGTAGATCCTATCGAAAAGCATATGGGCTGGAAGAGCGACATTAATGAAACCCAAAATTGCGATGTTGATTTTCCGCTGATCGCAGACGAAGAAAAAAAGGTTGCTGATTTGTATGGTATGATACACCCTAATGCTTCTGAAACATTTACAGTGCGGTCACTTTTTATTATTGGACCGGATAAAAAGATAAAATTAATGATCACTTACCCTGCCTCTACAGGAAGAAATTTTCATGAAGTATTAAGGGTTATTGATTCTTTACAACTCACTGCAAAATACAGCGTGGCTACTCCCGCTGACTGGCAAGGTGGCGAAGACGTGATTGTAGTTCCCGCCGTAAGTACTGAAGATGCAATTAAAAAATTTCCAAAGGGTGTTAAAATAGTAAAGCCATACCTGCGCTATACGCCGCAACCAAATATTGATTAGAAAAGCCTTCTATCTTTCCCAAAGGAGAATTAATGAAGGAGATTTATAAAAAGATTAAAATACGTTTTTCCTCTTTTTATCTAAATTCTGTTCTTCTTTAACTGCTGCAAAAAAGCGGTCATGTCTTTTGGTAATTCAGTAACAAGATCATGATGATTGCCTGAGCTATCGGTAAATTTCAATTGATACGAATGTAGGGCCAGTCGGTTAAGGATTGGCCTTTCTTCATCATCATGCCTGCTCAATTTATATTTCTTTTTAAAAGAAGAGAGCAATATTGATTGCGCATTTCCATACATCCCATCACATGCAACCGGGTGGCCTAAGTGCTTCATATGTACCCTTATCTGGTGTGTTCTACCAGTATGTATTTTAAACTTTACCAGGCTATATAACCCAAAATCATCCTTTACTTCATACTCAGTTACAGAAGGTTTCCCTTTTTGATTAATTATCATCCTCCCATCATTTGCAGGGTGTTCTGCAATAGGCTCATCAATTGTTCCTTTTTTTGTTGGCAACGACCCCGAAATAATTGCCAAATAAAATTTTTCGACATTTCTCTTTTCAAACAATTGAGAGATATATTTATGCGTTTCCTCGTCTTTTGCAAATAATAGCATTCCGCTTGTTTCCCTGTCAAGCCGGTGAATAATAAATATCCTCTCATATTTCTTTTCAAGAATTTTATACAATGAGGTCTGCGTTTCAACATATCTGTCTGGTATGGTTAACATGCCTGCAGGTTTGTTCACTGCTACAAACCGGGCGTTCTCAAAAATGATCTCTGGAATATTCTTTTGCAAATGAGAGGTCTTTAATAAAAGTTAAACCTTCGGTAAGTGTTCTTTTGAAGAATGTTTTGCAGACGCAGAATTCATATACTTAAGTAAGCGAATTTCTTTCTCGCTTAAATATCGCCATTTACCACGCTCTACATTTTTCTTGGTAAGATTTGCATACATAACCCTGTCAAGCGCTTTTACCTCGTAACCAAGATGCTCGAAAATTCTACGTACTATGCGGTTGCGTCCGCTATGTATTTCTATACCTATCACTGCTTTGTCTTTACTGTCGGCATAAGCCAGCGCATCTGCATGTATCTCCCCATCTTCGAGTTTAAAACCTTTTAATATTTTGTCAAAATCAGTTTTTGTAAGTGGCTTATCAAGTTTTGCCTCATAAACCTTCTTTACATTATAGCTCGGATGGGTAAGCATTTGAGTAAGCTCACCATCGTTTGTAAATAATAATACTCCTGAGGTGTTACGGTCCAGTCTCCCAATGGGATAAACCCTTTCCGCTGTTGCCTGTTTAATTAATTGTAATACGGTTTTTCTCCCCTGCGGGTCATCTGTTGTGGTTATATAATCTTTAGGTTTATTTAAAAGAATATATACCTGGTTTTTTGTAACAAATAATTTCCTGCCGTTATACATGATCATATCTGAGCCACTTATTTTAAATCCTGGCTCTAAAATAATTTTGCCATTCACGGTAACCTTTCCTTCTTTTATTAGAGGAATGGCATCCCTGCGACTGGATATGCCACAATGGGCGACATACTTATTCAAAGGCATTAAGGGAGATGTTGCCAGTTGGCCGTTGGAAGTTGACCGTTGGCGGTTATCAGCTAACCGTTGATCGTTGGTCGTTGGTCGCTGATCATTATTTGTTAGCTGCTGGCTGCTGACTGCTAACATCTGACCTCTGACCTCTGGCCTCCGGCTGTTGCTTATTTTAGACGCCTGCGGATATTTCTGTCTTTTACCCGGGTTACCATCCGGGGCAGGCATGCCTGCATTGCGTGAATAGCCTGCATTTCTCAAGGCTCTTTTTTCTTCAAAGCGCTTATTAATTGCTTCAGCTCTTTCTTTTTTGGCCGTCTTTTTTTCTTGCTTAAACTTCTCCTTTATCGCCGCATTATTTTTCGGTTTAATAAATTTTTTAAAATGCTCCTGGCTCATTTAATTCTTATTTATGCTGTTTTTCAACAGTAATGATTTGCGAAGATAATACAATCTGCTTCGCTGATTTGCACCAAAGGATAACCATAAAAAAAGCGAACGTTGAGTCCGCTTTTACTTTTTTTAAAATTGATTTATCAGGCAGACTTGCCGGTTCTTTTGTGTTTCATCTCTTCCATCTTTTTTACCTGGTCAGGTGTTAAGATGTTTTTAAATTCATTTTTTCTTTCTTCTCTTAAAGCTTTCAATTGTTCATTTTTCTGATCAGCCGATAATGCTTCATTATTTTTAATAGCTTCTGCCTTTGTTTTAAACGCTTCTTTCTGTGCATTTAATTTTGCTGCCTGGTCATCCGAAAACGCTAAGCTCTCTTTCATCTTTTCCATTCTTTTTGCGCCATCCATTTTTCCCTGGCCGCGGTGCTCTTTGCTGAGTTGGCCTAATTTATCTTTTTGCTCTGCAGTTAACAGCGCCATTGTTTTTTGCTTTCTATCCTGCACCAAAGATTCTCTTTTAGCTTTAAGCTCATCTGCTGAAAGATTACTCTTCTTCAGCGATGTCATTTTGCTTTTAAAATCTGAATTGATAGTTTTCATGTGTTGTTTCTGGTCATTAGTAAGCTGAAGTTTTTCCGCCCATTGCTTATGACCTTTTTGATGAAAAGATTTTTCATGTTCCTTTACAGATTGATCACTCTTGTTACCTGTCGTTTGTGCATTTGCGGAAAATGTTATTGCTGTTATAACGATTAATCCTGCGATTATTTTTTTCATATTTTAAGTTTTTAGGCAGGTATAGACGCAGTGCTATGGCTACCGTTTAACACGATCAATCAAAAAAATGTTAAAGGATAAATTAAGATGTGGCGGCTTGTAAATGGGACACCGGGTTTTTGTTAGCCAATTGTCCACAGGCTGCATCAATATCTTTACCACGACTGATTCTGAGCCTTACATTTACACGGTGATTGGCCAGGTAATCCATAAATTTTTGTGTAGTATCTCTATCAGGTTTTACAAAATCAGCAGCATCAATCGGATTGTATTCAATTATATTAACAAGGTGACAGGGAACCTGTTTGTAAATTTTTATGAGATCATCCGCATCCTGAATAGTATCATTTACCCCCTTAAATAAAATGTATTCAAAAGTGATATCGTTCTTTGTCTTTTCGTAGAAATAATTTAACGCTTCAATAAGCGCAGCAATATTATTGGTTTCATTGATTGGCATTATTTCATTGCGCTTTTTATCGTTTGCAGCATGAAGAGATAATGCAAGATTAAACCGAACTTTATCATCACCCAGTTGCTTTATCATTTTGGCAACCCCGGCTGTAGAAACAGTAATTCTTTTTGGGCTCATGGCTAATCCATCACTTGCTGTGATTCTGTCAATTGCTTTTAACACATTTTTATAGTTAAGCAACGGCTCTCCCATTCCCATAAAAACGATGTTGCTTAATTTTTTGCCATACGTTTCTTCTGCCACCTGATTCAGTAAAACAACCTCATCGTATATCTCATCGAAGTCAAGATTTTTTTTTCTGTCCATATAACCTGTAGCACAAAATTTACAGCTAAGGCTGCACCCGATTTGCGAAGAAACGCAAGCCGTCTGCCGGTTTTCAGCCGGTATTAATACGCCTTCACAAAAATGACCGTCATATGTTTTAAATTTTGATTTTACTGTACCATCGCTGCTATGCTGTGTTTCAGTAACAGTTACGGCAGGTAGCGTAAATGTATCAGAAAGGGTAGTTCTTAATTCTTTACTCAGATTAGTCATATCCTCAAAGCTGTGAGCATGTTTTTGCCACAGCCATTCCCAAACCTGTTTTACACGAAATTTTTTTTCGCCAAGTGTTTCAAAATATTTCTGAAGTTCTTCAGGAGAGAGTGTTCTGATATTTTTTGTATTGTTCCGGTCCATTTCGTAAAAGTACGATTTGCCCGCCTGATACGCTAATGTTGGGCAGTAAGGAGTTGTTAATGTAAGTGAAGTAATTTTGTTTTCTTTACACAGTAAGTATGTTAATCCAGAAAATCTCAAAACACATTATGAAACCCGTTTATGTAATTGATGCAGTAAGAACCCCGATAGGCAGGTATGGCGGTGCGTTAAGCAGCATACGGCCGGATGACCTGTTGGCACTCGTTATTAAATTTTTATTAAAAAGAAATATTTCTATTGATTTGAATTCAATTGAAGATGTGATTGCAGGTGATGCAAACCAGGCGGGTGAAGATAACAGGAACGTGGCCAGGATGGCCGCTTTGCTTGCAGGCTTGCCTGTTACTGTTGGTGGCAGTACCGTAAACCGTTTATGCGCCAGTGGCTTACAGGCGATTATGGATGCCAGCCGTGCTATTATGTGTGAAGAAGGAGAAATTTATATTGCATGTGGGGTGGAGAGTATGACAAGAGCCCCTTTTGTTATGGCCAAGTCTGATGGTGCTTTTAGCAGGAAGAGTGAAGTGTTTGACAGTACCATCGGATGGCGCTTTCCCAATAAAAAACTAACTGATGTTTATTATCCTTATTCGATGGGTGAGACGGCTGAAATTGTTGCAAAAAAATGGGGAATATCAAGGCATGCCCAGGATGAATTTGCTTATGAAAGTCAGCAAAAATATTTTATTGCATTGAGCGCCGGCAAATGGAAAGATGAAATTGCACCGGTAGAAATAACACCGAATAAGGAAGACCGCGTAATTTTTGATAAAGATGAACATCCAAGGCAAACAAGCATGGAGAAATTGGCGCAACTTAAGCCGGCTTTTATAAAAGACGGAACTGTTACTGCAGGAAATTCATCAGGTATAAATGATGGTGCAGCCGGGGTGATATTGGCAAGTGAAGAAGCTGTAAACAAATATAAGTTAACACCAATGGCAAAAATTGTAAGCATGGCAGTTGCAGGTGTTGATCCTTCTATAATGGGCATCGGACCTGTGCCGGCTGCTAAAAAAGCCTTACAAAGGGCGGGGCTTACAGTTAATGACCTTGATCTTATCGAATTAAATGAAGCATTTGCCTCGCAAGCCATTGCCTGTATTCACGATCTTGGATTGGATCTGCAAAAAGTAAATGTGAATGGTGGCTCTATTGCCCTCGGGCATCCATTAGGTTCAAGCGGAGTTAGAATTTCTACGACACTTTTGTATGAAATGAAAAGACGTGGTGCAAAATATGGATTGGCTACCATGTGTGTGGGAGTGGGACAGGGAGCTGCAGTGATTTATGAGAATATGGTCTGAACCTTTTTGACTTATACAATTTCAATGTTAGTTTATAACTAAAATGTTTTTCAAATGGGATTAGTTCCGTTTTAATTTAAAGATAATCGATTCGCCACTACTCTGTATTATTTCATATACGGTTAAACATTTATAAATAGGATGAGAAATTTGCAGACTAAAATTTTTTGTTGAATCACCAAGATCTGCCCATATTTCAAATTGTCCACTTTTATCAGTTGTATCTCTCTTAATATACCTATCCAGTGTTAGTGAAACGATTGCATTTTCAATTGGTTTGTAGTTTTTGTCATCTAAAACCAATCCCTCAATAGAGTTTGCAGTAGTGTCATAAACCCAAGTATTTTTTAGATTTATTATTGATGTATCATTTTTTGCATTATCAAAATGAAGTATTATCTCTTTACAAATGACACGTTGATTTTGATTTGTATTTGAACAGGAACTAATAAATAGAATTGATATAAATAAGTAGTTTATATTGTACATCTATAGCAATTTACTTCAAGGCCAAGTTGTTATCTATAAATCTTATCGTAACTCGTCAGACAATCCTATACAATTCCTTTTTCACCAAATTGTAATTTGAATAAAAAGAAAGCCCAAGTAATACAACTGCGGTAGCCAACACACTCCAGTTTATAAAATAGGAAAGATTATTTTTTTCTATAAAAGAGAATTGTACAAACAAATATTGCATCAGTTGTACAAGTAGGATGGCTGATATTATTACGATAACATAAACCGGAATCCATGTTTTTGCCACAGTTCTGCTTAGCCAGCCCGGCGAGTATCCAAGCGTTAATAATAACTGTAAATTATCGCTGCTTCTTGCAATCATTAATTGTAAGTAAAAGGAAAATAACATCAGGGCTAATATTATTACCAGAACACCAAATATTCCTAATGCACTCACAATATTTTGAAGCACTTTTTTTACTCTTCCGAATTTTGTTTTGTCTTTATTTAAACGATACCCTTTTTCGTCCAGGTAACTTAAAAGCCTGGGATTATTGGCGTCCTTTGTTTTAATGTATATCCGTGATGGGTTCACTTTTACTACACCGCCAAAACTTTTATTAGCCCAATCCATAAAAGATTTGGGTACTAATACAGAGTTAATCCTGTCACTTAATGCAACAATATTTCCTCTGAAATTTTGCATACCGTTAGGGCCATAACATTCTAAAATAATGTTTACTGATGAAATGGTCTTTTCTGAAACTTGCGGCAGATCCTGCGTTGGCGCAAATACATTGTATATTTCTAAAAAATCTGATGAGAAGATAATTGGCACTTCCGGTTGACCAGGTTGCCAGGCAAAGCTTGAAGGAATTGTATCAATGAAATCATTTTCTATACTCTCTAAAAATAAATCTGTAGTAAAAGGAATTATGTTGCCGGCACTTGCCTTCACCCGGAACTGGTTTGATATTAAGGGTGCGGTATTCTCTATTTCAGGAAGTTTTTTTAAATCATTTAATTCATCATCTTTAAAAGTATGATCCCGGCCCATGTTCTCATTAGTTATGAGTTTGGTAACCGAAATAAAATCAAATCCATTTTTGCGGGGATTATCTTCTTTTAAAATTTTGTTTATGTTAATGAACATTTGGATAGAAACCAGGAGCAGTAGTACTCCAATACCGAGACCGAAATAGCTGATCCATTTGGACAGTTTATTTTTTCCTGTGTTTAATAGTTTCTGAACCATTTGTCTGAACTGGGATTTTTAAGATGTTTGGGATTTATGGGATCAGTTTCATATTTTTATTTTCAAAAATTTATAGTAAAAGAATTATTTTTTATTTTGCAAATCCCAAACATCGTATCAATCCCAAAAATCCCAGTTCAGACAATCCCAGTTCAGACAAACTATAACTTCAAAATTCTTTCATCATTAAAAAAATCAAGCCTCTTCAGATCCGCAAAGATCATAGAAGCATTTCTTTTTTCGCATTCATCTTTTATCAGTTCAAACGCTTTTAACCTGTTTACATCATCAAGGTGGCTAAACGGTTCGTCAAGTAATAAAAAATCGAAAGGCTGTAAAAGAGACCGTATTATAGCAGTTCTTTGCTGCTCGCCATAGCTGCATGTTTTTGCTAATTTGTTGAGTTTGTTCTCAATTCCTAAATACCGGCACATTTCTTTTATTTTTTCTTCCTGATGATAGGGATTTAATTGCCGTTTAATTTCTAGATTTTCAGTTACCGTTTGATCTTTGAACAATCTGAGATCCTGGAAAATTATGCTGATATGCTTTTGCCTGTAAACAGAAAATTTTTCTAAAGAGAAGCTATTTGTATTATTATCACTATAAAGTATCGCTCCTTCATAATCCTTTCTTAATCCATAAATAAAATGTATTAAAGATGTTTTGCCACTTCCGGAAGGAGCGATTACATGAATATGCTCACCCTTAGTTAAAATAATTTCCTGTCCCCATATTTCTGAATTGTCTATTTTTTCCGGTTCAAGATAAACAGGGACTATTTTGTGCAGTTGTATTTGCATAACTTAAATCAAAAAGACTTTGTTACTCCCTACTAGTAATTGGGAGGAATTGTATCCATGCTTATGGGCGGATATATATCTGAAGAATCTGATTGATGCCAGTGCTGCTCATATTTTTTCTTTTTCTCCATAATAACTTTTGATATCCTGTCAAAATATCTATTAAGCTGCTTTAAGCTGTTGGTGTCTTTATTAACAAGGTTTATTTCAGAATTCATTACAAAAGCATCGTCTTTATATTCGCCACCCATCGAATAAACGTTCTGCCATATTTTTAGGCTTTCATCCAGAATAATTTTATTGCTGCTGTCTTTTGTTGGCTGGGTTGTCATCGAAGAGGTCGATAATATTTTTTGCAAATCCACAAACAGTGCAACAGGGTGCCCTGAAATTTTATCTGCAAAGTCAAATTTATTATTACTACCTGCAATGTACTTTGATACATGTTGCTGAGCGTTACCGATGGCAAAGAACTTATCATTTCCTGCAAAATAAATTCCCATGCTTTCTGTTAAATCTCCGCCAAGTTTTTTGCCTGCTGTCATCAATTTATCAAAGGATGGTTTATCTCCGATGCTTACAGAAAACAAATAACTTGCTGAAGGCCTGTCATACGAGAAGCTCGAATCTCCTAATGCCTGGTGTTGAAAATTGAAAGAATCTTTCTTCATCACAAAATCAGTAACGGCAAACATTATGTCTCCTTTATTTGCTTTTACAAAATCATCAATAGTAATGCCCTGCTTAGATAAAGTTGAATTTATAATCCCATCCAGCCCCGTAAGTTTTATTATTTCTTTTAAACCCTCCGGCTTAAAGCTCAAAGCAAAGAAACCATTTATATTTTGAGAGGGAATATTTTTTATCATGTCTGTATTCAGCTTATCTCCACTGTATTTTTTTAGAAGATCTGTTAGCTCAGCACTTACATAAAATTTTTGTTTTACATTAATTTTTCCATTATCAAAACTGGCTGTAGCAGTTGATATATTTCCTTTTAAAAACACATCAAGTTTTAGCATACTCAGCATGCCCATTTGAGGTGAACTTTTTATAATCTCTTCGGTATTTTGCCACACGTGCACATCACCCTCTTCTTTAAGCAAGCTGCTGAATTTGTCAACTTTTGCCATGCTGCTATCGGTTTTTAATGCAAAAAGATTTTTACAAACCTGCGATAAATTCTTACTGGCATTTACCAACTGGGTATTCATGTTAATTGAATCTCCCTGGTTGTTCATATTGGCAGGTAAACCCGGTGTGTTTATTACGTAAGCGAATTTTTTGTCATTCCACCCAACCACTGATACGTCTTTCAGGTTGAGCATATTAATATCTCCATCTTTTGTGGTTACCGCCCCCTCCTCTGCAAGATTTTTATTAAAAGCCTCAAATGCGCCTGCATCTTTAACACTTCCTTCAAACACAATTTGCCCGTCAGTGCCAGCGGCTTTTTGTATAAAAATAACTAAGGCTGCATCCAGATCAATGCCGCTACCAGCGGGGTTATCCATCAATTTTTTTGTCCATGTTTTTACGGCGGTATCACTGTATAATTCTTTATACCAGTTGGTTTGCCTTATTTCATCCCAGCTTAATTTAGAGGTTAGTGATTTTGTATTTAGATGCATTACCACTAATGCATTTGAGGGAATCATCTTTACCTCGTTGTTGGTTTTGCTGCATGAATTTAAAATGACTAAAACTACGGCAAGCAATACGGTTAATTTGAAAATAGATTTCATAAAAATTATTATTATTTGAGGTTTTTATTCTGTCGATCTAAAAGTTTTAAAAATAATTTTTGAGTTCAGCTAAGGCAACTGTTTTTTGCTCTCCTTTTGAAAGATCTTTTACTACACAGTTTTTTTCTGCCATTTCCTTACTACCTATAATAACTGCAAAGAGAATATTTTTTTTTGAGGCATATTTAAATTGCTTATCCATTTTTGCCTGTTCATGAAAAAGCTCCGCACTGATTCCTTTACTTCTCAATAATTGCATTTGCTCAAAAGCGAATTTGCTTTCATCCTCACCCATATTAAAGAATAACACTTTCGTTCCTGCATGTACTTCATCAGGAAAAAGTTTCAATTCTTCCATCACATCATATATTCGATCCACACCAAAGCTAATACCAACACCAGGAATATCAGGAACACCGAATAAACCAGTAAGGTCATCATATCTTCCGCCGCCGCCTATGCTACCTATTGCAACGTTGTTAGCTTTAACTTCGTAAATAACGCCGGTATAATAATTGAGACCCCTTGCAAGCGTAAAATCAATTTGTACTTTTTCAGCACCGGGATAATTTAAAATGAATTCCAGTTCTTCAATTCCCTTTTTACCTTCCTCTATATTTTGAAATAAGATTTTTGCCTGGCTTAGTTTCTCTTGATTGTTACCATTGATAGATAAATAGTTTTCGACAGTACTAATTTCTTCAACAGTCAAATTTTTTTGTTCCAGTTCTTCTTTCACTTTTTCCAGGCCAACCTTATCAAGTTTATCAATTGCCACCGTAATATCTATTACAATATCAGATTTACCACAAAGCTGTGCAAGAGCAGCTAATAATTTTCTGCTGTTAATTTTTACTTCAACATCGATCTTTAATCTGTTAAAAACTTCTACATAAATTTCCGCTAACTCAACATCGTTTACTAAAGAATAGCTTCCAACCACGTCTGCATCACATTGATAAAACTCACGATATCTTCCTTTCTGCGGCCTGTCTGCACGCCACACGGGCTGCATTTGGTAGCGTTTGAAAGGGAAAGTAAGTTGCCCATGATTAATTGCTACATAGCGTGCAAAAGGGATGGTAAGATCGTAACGGAGGGCTCTTCCTGTAATTTCTTTAATACTCTTTCCATTTAATACTTTTTCAAAATCGAGTAACGCATCTGCTTTTTTTGCAGGATTATCTAACCCATTATTAAGAATCTTAAATATCAGTTTATCCCCTTCATTTCCATATTTGCCCAGTAAAGTTTCAAGGTTTTCCATTGCAGGGGTCTCCAATGGCTCAAATCCATATAATTCAAAAACGCTTCTGATGGTATCAAAAATATACTTTCGTTTTCGAACGGTTTCCGCTCCAAAATCTCTTGTGCCTTGCGGGATGCCTGGTTTCATGTTAATTAAAAGCTGCTGTAGAATTATTTGTTGCGGGCAAAGTTAATTGTATGAAATGATTATTTGTTTTTAATGTATGGAAACAAGTAATAGCTGCATCTATGCAATAAACGGCGCCGGTTTTTGAGTAAACATTTTTTAACAACGGAAGATGACTCATCTTTCTATAAAAATAATTTTTATGAACTCAAAATCCATTCTCAACAGTAATTTGCTGGATATCATTTTTAATAACAGGAATAAAAGTTATGGCGCTTATGTTTTGAGACGAGACTATAATAAGAGGCTGCTTAAATCTCTTCTTGCAGTAATGGCATTTGTGGTAATTTGTTTTTGTCTTCAAATGTTTATCAAAAAAAATATCTCAGGCAACGTTTATTCTGGTAAAATTATTCCGGATGTTTCAATTTCCTCCCCACACCTGATAGAAAAAAGGATTGAGGTTAAAAAAATTATTCTCCCAAAGGCAAAATATCCCCGGGCGTTAGATCAGAAGGCAGTTATTGTAAAAAACTTAACAGAGGAAGCGGCACCACCAAATGACCAGATGCCCGATTTAAAAATTGCGAAAAGTACTGAATCGTCGACTTTGGAATTTACTGG
>JBDSFG010000075.1:0-8037 GCA_039919615.1 Ginsengibacter sp.
ACAGTGATGTTGCAGATTCAAAACAATCAATAATATTACAACAGGTAGAAAACGGGGTTGCAGTCCGCATGTCGGTATTGTATCTGCTTAGTGGAAAACATTCTTGAAGTATAATTTAATAATTGAGATTCAAAATTGAAATGCCGATCGGTTAATTTTATTTTACATAGTCAATTTTCAATTATCAGTTAATTATTAATTCTCCATTTTCAATGCTCAATTAAATGCGAATTTGTTTATTTCCCGGCACTTTTGATCCGGTTACTTTAGGCCACATAGATATTATTGACAGGGCTTTGCCTTTATTTGACAGGCTAATAATTGGCATCGGAAGAAATACCAACAAAGAGCCAATGTTTTCTGAGGAAAGAAGGCTTGGCTGGTTAAGAGAAATATATAAAAACGAACCAAAGGTAAGAGCAGTAACCTACGATGGGTTAACAGTTGATTGCTGTAAAAGAAATAATGCCCAATTTATACTTAGGGGTATCCGTTACGTTAATGATTTTGAGTACGAAAAGGCTATTGCAGATATGAACAGAAGCCTTGATGGAAATATAGAAACTGTTTTTTTAACGTGCCTACCACAGTTCACTTCTGTAGCCTCTACGTTAGTACGTGATGTTATAAGAAATAGCGGAGATGTATCTAAATTTCTCCCGTCGGTGGTTTTGAGAAATTTATAATAAATCAGCATCAATTTTAAGTCCGGCATTATTAAGTACCTCAGCAATTAAAGCATAAGAGTTTTTTAGTTTGTCACTTATACTTTCAGCGCTTACCCATTCAATTTTTTTAATTCCTTCATCTAGCTGGGGAATTAATTTTTCCTGTGATAAAGCAGTCATATTAAACCATTCGGTTTCTTTTAAAATATGTTTTCCAAATTCTTTATATACATGGTACGTTGTAGAAATATGCTTGCCGGCTTTCACCTTTATTAATCCTGTTTCTTCTTTTACTTCCCTTACTGCACAATCTTTAGCAATTTCATTATTATCATTTTTTCCTTTCGGAAGATCCCATTTGCCTCGTCTGAAAATAAATAAAACTTCACCTCTTTCATTTTTTACCACACCCCCGGCTGCTTGTATTATTTCAAAATGTTTATAAAAGGCCTTTCTTATTTTTTCAAAATTAGCATTGTATAAAATGCCCCTTAAAAATGCCGGGTTGGTAATTTCATGTAATAAAGAATTGACGGCAGGCGTAGAAATTTCATCAATATAAATCGTTTCCGGATGATGCATGAATTCTTTAACAGCAGGTGAAAATTCATCGGTTAAAAATACCGGCTTATTCTCAAAGAATATTTTAATGATCATAAAACGAAAATTAATTAGCGCCTGCCTGTATTTATTTATTTTAGCCGCATGAATAATAAAAGAGCATTTGCAGAAAAGCTCTTACAAATTAATGCAATTAAATTAAATCCTCAACACCGCTTTGCATGGGCTAGTGGCTTAAAAAGCCTGTCTATTGTGAACAGAAAGATTTTATTGTTTCCCTACATCAGGGATTTATCAAATCTGAAATGTGTAATATAAAATTTGCATTTTTTCCCCAGGCTGAAATGCTGGCAGGTGTTGCAACTGCTGGTATCGCAAGGGGAGCGTGGGCAGCAGGCCAGTTAAAGGGTCCTTTTATTTATGTAAGGGCAAAACCAAAAGAACATTAATGGGCAACCAGATTGAAGGCTACTATGAAACCGGAAAAAAAAGTAATTGTGATTGAAGACCTTGTCTCTGGTTAAAAAAAATATTATTACCGTTGATGAGCAAAAGGCTTTGTTAAATTGGCGCCTTGCTCCCGGAAATTGGAAAGGTGTTCCTAATTTAGCTTAATAATTAAAACTATGAAAAAGATATCTCTGTTTTTATGTTTTGCTGTTTTAATAGCCACAGGTTTTGCGCAACAAAAACCCATTGCCAAAGCAGTAATTCAAACCCCCACTGTACAATGTGAAGCTTGTAAAAACAGGATAGAACAACGTCTGTTTAAAGAGGATGGTATTGCAGCCGTAAAGGCTGACTATAGAAAACATACGGTGTCTGTTACGTACTATAAGGACAGAACCAATATAGAAAATATAAAAGCTTCTTTAGCAAGCTTAGGGTACGATGCTGATGATATTACCGCAGAAGAAGAAGCATATAAAAAGTTGCCCAAAACATGCCAGCATATAGCAGGGCAAAAACCGCCGCGGCCTGTAAATTAACAGAAAGAAACTTCAACCCCTTTTGTTCATCGTTTTTTGAGTTATCAAAATAAGGAGAATTTATGAGTGCCTTCATAATTTACGGGCATACTCATAAATACATTTGCCTTTCCCACTTTAATCTTTCCATTAACCTTTATCAATACATCAGTTCCTGCAAGTGTATTCCATGCGTTTTTAAAAAGATTGTGCATGTCTACCGTAAACTTAATAGGAATAAGAAATGTATCCCGACGGGGAATATTTATTACAGAATCTGAAAAGCTATGACCGAGAAAAGAGTTATTCAGAAAAATATCCAACTCGGTTCTTTTTAATTGGAGTCCAAAATTATTCGGGTTGTAATATTCCAGATCCAATTTCACTTCTGAATTTGTAAATCCAAGTTTATCAACAGTAAAATTTTTATAGCTGCTATACACCAAAGCCTTAGGTGAGGAACATGATTGTACTGCTGTTAAAAAAACACAACAGTAAAAAAGGAAGAGAATCCGGTAACTACGCATCCGGCAAAAATATTCAATTTTGAATCATTGAGTGTTTGAATTAACACTTTTGCATTGGTACACTTACTTGGCTCCGTTTGCTTTTAGATCTGCGATACAATTAGCATCAAATGAAGGAACGTTGCCGGTTAAAAGTCCGGCGAAACTCTTATTTTCTACACCATAATACATGAGGCATTTTGTATTAGTGCAGTGATATCCGTGTGTGTTGTCTTTATGATTTAGTTGCATTGCGGCACCAAGATCTACGAGCCCTAACAGATGGCCAAACTCATGTTCTAAAACAGTGCTGTAAAATGTTGTCCGGCTCACCTGCCCAATATTTCCCGAGTTGGCATTCATTAATTTTCCGAAAATACACATAGAGGTATTCCAGTAGGATACGCCTAATATATCGGGCAGGCTGTAATCTGCATCAACTATAAATATATGAACAGCTATTGTGCTGCCATCAGTAAATTCAATGCGGTTATTTTTTTCAAGATTTACTATTTGATCTAAAGTTAAGGTGGTGGCTCCGCTGGCGGCAACCTGTTTTTGATCTACCTGTATTCCTCCGGGCTTATTAAGATAAGTACTCAAAAAACTCACGAGGTTATTTACTGCTGCGGCATCAGGCGCATAACCAGGCATGTATTGGATTTCTATCTTTAAAGTAGAATAAACGGTTGTGGAGAGTAAAGCTTTGGAAGATGTTCCAAGGGTTTTATAATCCAGGTCGCCTGCTTTGACAACTAAAACGTCTTTTTTTGAGCACCCATAATAAGCAATAATGCAGAAAGCTGCGTAAAGTAAAAATCTTGTTTTTATCATCAGGGGTAAAAACGATAAATTTTACGATATATTTTACGCAGAAATATAATTTTGAGGCATCTGATAATTCAGCTGGCGCTTGTACAATTGTATAGCATTTTCCAGACCTAAATAAATGGCATCACAAATAAGCGCATGGCCGATAGAAACTTCCAGCAAACCCGGGATATTCTCTGCGAAAAATTTTAAATTTTGCAGGTTAAGATCATGCCCGGCATTTATTCCAACCTTTAGTTCGTTTGCCAACTTAGCCGCAGCAATGTAAGGCTCAATAATAGGTAATTTATCTGCTTCTGATGAATTACCATTGACAGATGGCAGATGACTATCTGCATATTCTCTTGCAAACGCTTCAGTGTATAATTCAATTCTGTCGGTGCCTGTTTCTTTAGCGCCGGCAACCATTTCAACATCCGGGTCAACAAAAATAGATACACGAATTCCTTCATTCTTAAAAACAGAAATTATTTCTTTGAGGTAGTCTTTATTTTTAATAGTGTCCCAGCCATGATCAGAAGTGATCTGGCCCTCCGCATCAGGAACTAATGTTACCTGCGTTGGCTTATTGGCTAATACCAGTTCTACAAACTTTTTTTCTTTAGGGTTACCCTCAATATTGAATTCGGTGGCTACAATTTTTTTAAGTTCATACACATCTGCATAACGGATATGTCTTTCATCCGGCCTTGGATGTACAGTAATGCCATCAGCGCCAAAACGCTCAATATCTTTTGCGGCTTTAATTAAATCAGGATAAATGCCTCCTCTTGAATTACGCAGTGTTGCGAGTTTATTAATATTTACAGAAAGTTTAGTTTGATTCATATTATAAAAATAATTGAATGAACTTTAATTTTGTATCATTTACTTATGATTAAATTTTCTGCCACACTATTGAAATTTGCTGAGCAAGGCGAAAAAACCGGCTGGACCTATATTGACGTGCCTGAGGAGATTGCTCAAAAACTCAAGCCCGATAATAAAAAATCATTCAGGGTAAAAGGTTATTTAGATGATTATTATTTTGAAGGAAAGGCGCTTCTGCCAATGGGTAACGGAAATTTTATTATGGCCTTAAAAAAAGAAATAAGAAAGGCGATAGGCAAAAGAAAGGGTTCTATGATAACCGTAAAAATGGAAGCAGATGATAGTCCAGTGGCCTTAGATACCGACCTTATGAAATGTCTCGCTGATGAGGCTGAAGCACAATCATTTTTTAAAACATTAACTCCCGGCCATCAAAAATATTTTAGTAACTGGATAGACAGCGCCAAAACTGAATCAACAAAAGCTGTACGTATCGCACAAACCATAACCGCTATGTTATTGAAAGAAGACTATGGTACAATGATAAGAAGGATAAAGAAGGAAAGACAGCACTTAAACCTGTGAGGTTTTTAAAACCTCACAGGTTTTGCCTGCCAATAATTTGTATCGTTAACATTTTACAGCAGCTGCATCTTTTTTACTTAAACTAAACTGGTGCAATGTGCCTTTGATTGTTCTAAAAAAAGAATAATTATACCATCTTCTTTCCATGGTACCACCGTTACGAATATGACAATGAAAGAGACCCTGGTAAATAATATGACGAATAAAAAAGGAAGAGACAATAAATTTGATTTCCATTATCAACCATCCCTATAACTAAAATAGTTTATAAAAAAAATAGTTTGGAATACAATTTATTCACATTATGTTTGTATTTCCAATCCTACCAAACCTCTATTACCTACTGACCTTGTTAAAATCCCACATCCTTTTTTAAAACGACTGCTTTTTGCTTAACCTTCCGAATTAACACGTTCTTCGTTTCATAATTTTTTTTGTAATCCATCCTCTGCATTAACCTGCAATAATAAAATCTCTCTATCTTATCTATACTTTATTTACAATAAACTTAAAAAAAAATGACAACACTTAAACTTTTCTCGGAACCGGGAACAAAATTCTTTAATCAACTCAACAAACTAAAGCTCTCATCATTGATGGCAACATTTTGTTGTTTTGTGTTGAGCACTTTCTTTCAGTTGAATACAGTCAGTGCACAAACAGCTTACGATTGTAATACTTGCAGTTCTAGCGATGTAACTATAGCTTCTGTAATACTGGTATCTACGACACCGAATCCTGATTACCAACCTAACCCAGCTCTTCCGAACGTTAATTACGAACAATACTTGCCTCTATCCCCCACCTGCACGGTTGGGCAGCCAGTTACGGGGTATCTGGAAATAAAAGTAAACCAAAATGCTGGTACCCGTTATGCCTCGAGGTAGAAGGTGATTTATGGGTTGATGGAGTTTATGCACTTTCTTTCGCAGAATGCGATAGAAAGGAATTTGAAAAAACCGGTAGGGATATTTTTTATGTAGATGCTGCCCCTTTAACATTCACATGTGGAACTAACCTTGAGTTAAAAAAGATATTCATTGGCTGGGGTGAATCCTCGGGCCATAATGCATGTGACGATTTATGCAAACTTGGACCGCATTGCAACAAACCTGCTGCAAGTACAACTTTTGTTGTTATAACCCCTCTAAGCGCAGATTTTAAATATTCAGGTGTTTGCAATGCCAGTAATGCAGCTCAAACGATTACTTTTGATGCAAGTGAAACAACCGGGGGTACTTCTCCTTATGTTTCGTACGAATGGGATTTTGATAATGATGGTCAATACGACGATGGCACTGGTGTAAATCCATCCTTTACGTTCGCAAGTTCAGGAGTTAAAACTGTCGGTTTAAGAGTTACTGATGATAATCCGGCGGCCGTTAGCACTATTTCCAAGTCTGTTACAGTTGGTTCATGTTGTACAGATCCAAATGCAGGGACGGACGGAACACTTAAAATATGTGCAGGAAGCACAGTTACAGCAGACCAGTTATTCGCTGCCTTAACCGGCACACCAACTGCAGGCGGTTCCTGGTCACCGACACCACTTGCAGGAGCCGGCACTTATATCTACACTGTTACTGCAACTGCCCCATGCACCAATACTGCAACAGCACAAGTAGTAGTTACAGAGCAAGCTAAACCAAATGCAGGAACGAGTGGTTCATTGAAGATATGTGCAGGAAGTACAGTGACGGAAGCTCAATTGTTTGCAATTATTGGAACACATGATGCAGGCAGCTGGACACCATCACCACTTGCAGGAGCGGGTACGTATACTTATACTGTAACAGCAACGTCACCATGCACTGTGAATGCAACATCAACAGTAACAGTTACAGAGCAAGCTAAACCAAATGCAGGAACGAGTGGTTCATTGAAGATATGTGCAGGAAGTACAGTGACGGAAGCTCAATTGTTTGCAATTATTGGAACACATGATGCAGGCAGCTGGACACCGACACCACTTGCAGGAGCCGGCACTTATACCTATACTGTAACCGCAACCGCCCCATGCACTACAAATGCAACAGCACAGGTTGTGGTGACAGAACAGGCACAACCCAATGCCGGTTCAGATGGTACACTTAAAATATGTGCAGGAAGCACGGTAACAACAACTCAGTTATTCAATGCATTACACGGCACACCAACTGCAGGCGGTTCATGGACACCGACACCACTTGCAGGAGCAGGCACTTATACCTACACTGTAACCGCAACCGCTCCATGCACCACAAATGCAACAGCACAGGTTGTAGTGACAGAACAGGCAAAACCCAATGCTGGAACAAATGGTACACTTACCGTATGTGCAGGAACTATACCTACAGATGCGCAATTGTTTGCACAATTAGGCGGCACACCTGATGCGGGTGGCTCATGGAGTAAATCCGGTAATGTTTATACTTACACTGTATTAGCGACTTCACCTTGTACTACGGCTGCAACTGCAACAGTGACTGTAACTTTTACCCCGAACTCCATTTGTCCAGAATATAGCGGTGACTACTTTGTAAATACAACTTCAACCACAGCCGGTGGCACGGCAACCGTTCAGATAGCTTTCGATATTACGGGTACTACCGGAGCTACATGCAACAACACGACTGGGTTAACTACGGGTGATTTAAACATAGTTATAGCGAGCGGTTACCCTAATCCTAATTCTACAGTTGTTAACATAACCAATAAACTTTACGATCCAATCACAGGCAAACTCACCGCTACGGCTACGGTAACATTAGCTTCCACTGTGTACTCCGCAACAGTTGTTTTTAATGTAACATCCAGTAACAGTAATTTCGTAATCGGATGTTCTAATCCACAAGTAGTTACTATATCAACAAAAGTTGATGGCTTTGTAACAGGGGGAGGATACATCTTACAGAATGGCACAACTGGTACTAAAGGTGGTACTCCAAATAATGGATACAAAAACAACTTTGGATTCAACATTAAGTATAACAATGCGGGCACTAAACTTCAAGGTAATTGGAACACCATCTTTAGAAGATTAGAAAGTGGCGTTGTGCATAGCTACCAGGTTAAAAGTTCTCAGGCAAGCCAGCTGGTTGTAACACGAATTTCAGCTACCTCACTTAA
>JBDSFG010000093.1:0-4904 GCA_039919615.1 Ginsengibacter sp.
TTACCACTTCCCATGAAGCCTGTAATAAAAATTTTTGAGTTCATGCCGGCTGATTATTTTCTCTTTAACTTAATGAATGATCGTTGTAATAGTTCTCTCTCAACCCGGGGCCACGCCTTTTTAATAAATCTATTAAATCTTTTTAGCTTAAGATCCCTGGCTTTTATCCATATTACTTTTGGAGTAACCGAGGAAGCTAAAGCCCTGTAATAAAAATCAGTGTTACCTGTAATAATTATCAGGTCATTCTTTATAGCATATTGCCAAATATCAGTATCATACGTAACGCTATCTAGTTGGGATACGTGAGTGAACTTTTTATCATTCCAGAAGGGAAGATTTGTTGGTAAATCTTCATCAATAAGATAATTAAACAGCATTCATTAAGCCTTTATAGTTTTAATTATAAAAGGCTTTTCAAAAAACGTAGTGTCAAATTCTTTACATGCCTGCAGATCATCTGCTGTAAGATGCGGATAATTTTTTAGTATCTTATCATCCATATCACCGGCTATAACAAAACTTATCACTGATTTTACAGTTATACGGGTTCCTTTAATAACAGGCTTGCCGTTACAAATGTCAGGGTTGGATATTATGTTTTTATATAGAGGATACTCCATTGAGCAATGTACAAAAAACCTTTGATTAGTATTAGAGATGGCTCTGTTATTTAGTAATTTATCTCTTACCTGATAAGTAACACAGTCCCTTTTTTATCCAAAGGTCCGCATTCACCGGTTGCTTTGATAATATAAACATATATACCGGACTCTTGTTCATGTCCTTTATATTTTCCATCCCAACATTCTTTAGGGTTTTTTGTATAAAAAACTTTTTGACCCCATCTGTTATAAATGCTGAAATCAAGGTCTGAAATATTGAGTAAGTAACTCAGTCCGAAGCAATCATTTTTTCCATCATTGTTGGGAGTAAAGCTATTGGGTATTTCATATTTTCCGGTTAAAGAAACATTCACTGTAATAGCTTTTGTATCATAACAATTTTTATCGCTAATTACTTTAACAGTATAAACAGTGGTTTGTGAAGGGTCAACTATAGGATTATTTACGGCAAGCGCATCAATCCCTTCTGCCTGCTGCCATTCATATTTTACTCCGCCCGTTGCCAGCAGTTTTGCTTCATCTGTTATACAATTTATATCGTTTGATTTTGATAATGTTATTACGGGCAACGGATTAATTGCTATTGACAGTTCATTACTCTCAACAATTGCCTGCGATACGCAACCGTTGCTGCTTGTTAAACTGCAGGTAATGATATCAGAATTTATCAAAGTTGCATCTGACCACGCCGGAGAATTTGTACCAACACTAACTCCATTCTTTCGCCATTGATACACAGGAGAATTACCGCCATCACTTGTCACTGCACTAAAATCTACAGTTTCACCTTTGCAAATTTCATTTCTGTTTGCATGGATAGTTATAGTTGGTGTTACATAACCAACTGCAATTGTCAATGCATTACTTGTTGCTATTTGAGGAGATGCGCATTTTGCATTACTCAGCAATTCGCAGGTAATAACATCAGCGCTTGTCAGCGTGGCATCTGTGAATGAAATATTGTTCGTTCCCACATTAACCCCGTTTTTCTTCCATTGAAGAACAGGGCCACCACCACCGTTAGCAATAATTGCAGTAAAAGTAACAGTCTCACCAGGGCATATTTCATTTTTACTCCCCGCTATAGTTATGGCAGGCACAACAACCTGGGTAATATTAATCTGCAGTGAATTACTCAAAACAATTGAAGGATTTGCACATGCTGCATTACTGATCAGTTCGCAGGTTATAATATCCGGGGAAGCCAGGCCGGCAGATGAATATACAGCGCTGTTGCTTCCAACATTAATACCATTTTTTTTCCATTGTAAAGCTGGGTTATTACCTCCGCCTGTAACCGCTGCATTAAAATTTGCTGTTTCATTGGAGCAGATATTTCCCTGGTCAGCACTTATTAATATAGTTGGTACAACCGTTATGATGGTTATACTTATTTCATTACTGAATGCTGTAGCATTTGGCGTACAACCCTCATTATTGTTTACCTCACACGCTATCACATCTGTGCCGGTTAAATTATTATCTGAGTAAACGCTGCTGTTTGTGCCGACATTGTTACCATTTTTTTTCCACTGATAAACAGGTGAAGCGCCACCATTGGTAACGACAGCAGTGAAAGAGACATTCCCGCCTGCACAAATCTGATCAGCGTTTGCACTTATAGTTATGCCCGGTGGTTGTTTGGAAAGAATAGTAATTGCAGCATTAAATTGTTCAGAAATAAAAGGTTGACTGGAAGAAATTATCCTGATGCGATAATTGTTCCCCGGAGGCATCGTATCCGGAATTGCAACTGTAATACTCCCCGGCAATGCAGAAGCTAAAGTGCCTATAGAAACAGGAGAAGAAAAATTTCCATTTGAATCACTTAATTGCAAAGTAAAAATATTATCAACAGTAAAATTTCCGGGGCAGTCATTGGTAGTAAAATCAATGCTCAATAAATTTCCGGGGCAATACCGGAAAGGTGAACCGGGAGCAATAGCCTGGATGCTTATGTTCTGCGAAATATCAGTTTGATATTCGTAGGCTCCCATATCAATAGAAGAGCCTATTATCCGGGTATTGAAATTCAAATCAGGGGTGGCAGGGGAAATAATGTACCCATTATCGGGATATGCGGCATTAGCCCCTGTATTAATGGCCGGGCTGGCACATTTTACCTGGTAATCTCCGGCAGCAGTAGGCGCTGAAGAAGCAGGTACGGGATTAATAAAACGGGGATCACTATCAAGGCTGCGAATAGCCCCTGCAAATCCGCCTTCAATTAAGGAATTGATTACATAAAACTTACCGGTGCCATCGTAGGCTGATAAATTATTATCTGTTAAAGCAGTATTGCCCCATACAATTGAGTTATAAATATAGGCAGAGCCGTAATCATAAACAAATACACCTCCTCCAAAAGCATTTTCATTATTTTCACCAACCGTGCCAAGAGAAGTATTACCTGTAATAGTAGAATTAATAATAAACACACCAGCTCCGGTATAATTTCCTACCCCTCCTCCGTCATCACCTTTATTGCCTGAGATCAAGCAGTTAATAATATTTACTGTACCGAAATTTCTGTTAGTAATACCCCCGGCGCTACCCTTGCGAAATCCCCTGTCGGTTGAAATGTTATTATTAACGATACAATTAAGTATATAAGGGCCTGCATTATCATTAAATACACCGCCACTCGCTTTACCACTATTACCCGTAATTGTGCAGTTTGCAATAATAGGTTGATCGTTGGTATTGTTATTATATATACCTCCGCTGCGAAACCTGTCAAATTGATTTCCATTTACTATTATCGAATCTTTTCCATTTGCATATCCGGCAGTTATTGTAAAGCCATCTAATCTCGCAGCCCCTAAAGCGCCTGTGCTTATTACAACATGATAGCTGTTATCAGTATTATCTCCTGTTACTCCTAAATCACCGCTAAGTATGGTTTCATTGACTCTTATGTTTCTTTGCGCAATGTTATAGTTAGACGATTCGTTTCCTGAAAATCCACCATAAATTTTTATGTTTGGGAGTATGCGAAAAGTTTTATCCCTGTTTGTAGAGCCATTGCCGGGTATGATGTAGGCTTATAAATACCGGCTGCTACCCATATTTGCCGGTCAAAGTCAGGACTCAGGGATGCTGCATCAAGTGCAGGCTGCAGCTTAGTAAAGGCATTTGCCCACGTAGTGCCATCATTCAGCCCGGTAACATTGGCCTTTACATACCAGATGGTTTGCCCGTAAGCTAAAGAGGTATAAAATAGAAATAATAAAATGAGCAGGTGTCTCATTCTTTCATAAGTTACAGTCGTGTGTAAGATGAATATAAACCCTTTTTTTCTTGCCTTATTGCTTTATGACTTTTTTTACAATAACATTTCCTTTTTCTTCTACTCTTACAAAGTATGCGCCTGCTGCAAGGGACGACAGGTCAAAATCAACTTTATTACCACTTGCTTTGTACTTAAGCATCTTTTTACCATTAAGGTCTGTTACCAAAATTACAGCGCCTTGCAAAGCTTTGCTGAAGGTTATAGAAAATTTTCCGGTGGTTGGATTGGGGTATAATGCATCCATTTGTTGAAATTCTATAGAAGTATCTTCTTTTGTGGTCACTTCATTTTTCGAAGGACGTCCGAGATACGGGCCTCCGTTGTAACAATAGTATCTTCTTTTAATACGATTTCCGGCATTGTCATAAGAATATAAAATACCGCATGTATTGAGTGGGAGTTGCTGGCTTAAAACCGCAATTGTGATAAGGTTTAAAATTGCTAAAAAGAAGAATTTTTTTATCATATAAATTTTAATTGATTTTTATAAAATCATTTTCTATTTGTATTAGTGCTTACTCCAAAATTTAACCCTATGCTAAAAGTTACAGGCATTATTTCGGGGTTAAATTCAAAGCCGGCATCTTTTAAATCATTATAATTTTTGTGAAATTCGGAGTTTCTAAAAGGCAAGAATACTGATAAACTCAATTTATTGCGATTACTTCTCCCAAATTTTAAGTCGGCGCCCGCCCCAACTGTTGCGCCATAATAAACTTTTGATTTTTCTGCTATTATGCTTCCATAAACATTTTTTAAATAAATAACCGCATTATATCCATACATAGCTGTTATTGTGGGGCATATTTTTTTATCAGTCAGCAGCTTTGCAGATAACCCTGCATTAAAAGCCGGGTCAATTAATGCAAACCCAAACCCTCCAAAAAGGCCTACATACTTCGACGGCAAATATTCTGCTCTGATACCAATAGCGCCATAATCCTGTCCAATGCCGAAGCCGAAATAGGCCTGGTTATTTGGCTCTT
>JBDSFG010000102.1:0-3510 GCA_039919615.1 Ginsengibacter sp.
ATTTATATACACGGAATAAATATCGGAATGCTTATATTTTATTGCCACCTTGTTAAGTTAAGATGAAACGCTATTTATGATTTAGAGACCCTGCATGCATCGGGGTTTCATTTCCGATCGTTTATAAATTTGAATGTGATTTATGGAAATGAAAACCCCGATGAGACAGAAATACACTTTAGGTGGCCTAAATTCGATCTGTATTCATGGAATAAATATCGGAACGCTTATATTTTATTGCCACCTTGTTAAGTTAAGATGAAACGTTATTTATAGTTTAGAGACTCTGTATATCAGATAGTTATTATTTTCATTCTAACACAATTTCTTTTGGCTCTTTCCATGCAGTAAGTACTTGGAAAACGCCTTCGATACAATTCTTCGCTTCTATTTTATCGTTTACGAACGGTTTAGCATGTTTGTAAGCTTCCTTTGCAAACGAAAGAGATTTTTCCTTGTTAACCATGCTCTGAAAATAAAATGCGCTTAAGGTTACTTCCATAAAAGCCTGGTCAGGTAAGTCTTCATTACTTGATTCAGCTAATTTTTTTCTTATGTCTAAACACTCTAAATAAAACTGCTCAGCTAAGCTCAATTTATGTTGATTGACATACACAATACCCATATTGTATAAAGATAGAGCTAGGTCTTTTGAATATTTATCCGGGTATGACTTCGACAGTATCCTTCTTATTTCTAAAGCTTCTGAATAAACGCCTTCCGCAGATTCAAAATCATTATCTGAAAAATATAAAACCCCAAGATTGTTGAGGATGAAAGTGGTGAGCGAGTAATTCTCTAATATTTTTGGATTGATCTCGCTTAATTTTTTACTGATCTCTAATGATTGGAGGTACCTGTTTTCTGCAGAGATTTTCTTACCCGCTGAATATTGAAGCGCAGCCCAATCAAATAGAATGTGGGATAAAGTATAAAACTGTTCTTCTATGTCTATATTTTCTACATTCTGAATAAGCAAAGAAGCCTCCTTATATTTTTTTTCAGCTTCATTGAGGTCACCGTTTGTTTTATATGATTCGGCTAATGCCAAAGCGGATTCCACAGATGTAATGTCCCGATCCGACTGAGCTTCTGCTACCGGAACTGAAACTTCAGCCGTAGCCCAAAAAAGTTTTGAATGTATTGCATGCTCCTTATTTAATAAATTTACCTCATACTGCATTTTGAGAAGTGAAGCAATTTGACGGGCAATGATTAAATGCTGACCACCCCAATCCGGATTTCTAAGGACGTAGGTGTGTATTTTTGCTAAATAGCTCAGGGATTTAATCATCTCAGCATAACTTTCTAGCAAAAAAGCAAGCCCGTAACAATAATGTGCTGCGTACCATTCCTTTTTATATGCTTTAGCACCTATGTGCCAAAGCGGAGGTTCTTCCAACATCTCCGGCGAGGCTTGCCAATACAGGTTATTTAATGTGGTATCTAATCTTTCCAGGATTTCATCAAGAGACTTTTTACATAAAGCATATTCTGTAGAATTTTTTAGCTTTGGTTCTAAATAACTGAAGTCTACATTAAAAGCTTGTTTTAATTCCATATTGGTTTTAATGCCATCGCTGATCAAATTATCAATTTTATCATTCCCCTGCCAATGCAAAAAGAACTCATCTTCTGGTTTGGTGCCTTTAAGTACATTAAGATCATAAATGTTAGGGAAATCTGAAAAGAAATTCTTTAATTCCATAACCCTACCAGAATTAGAAACCTTATCCGAAAACCAACTATCCAAAGAAGGATTTTCCTGTTCGGTAACAGCAATAACACATCTGTCTTGCTTATTAAATTTGCGGATTATCTTAATTTCCTCTAACAATCCGTTGCTCAATTCTCCGGCGTATATAATAATAATGTTTGCCGCCGAAACAATTTCCTCTGCTGTAGGAAGCCAGTTATCTGAGTTTGTTGAGAAAACTGACTTATGTCCGGACAAGGAATCTGTACCTCCTCTTAAACTCAGTAACGATATTCCGTAATTGGAGAATTTATTTCGTAACCAACTTTCAAAGGTGAAAGAATGTAAATTGAGAAAATTGTTCTTTACCTCCATTCCGAAATTTCTTAGATACAAGGCAAATTGTTGATTACGATCTTTATAATCAAAAGCAATCTTTCTCGCTGAATAATGACTTTCGTGTAATGCAGAAATTCTCCATGCCATGCCTTCTATCAGCTGCATATTCTCTTTATTATCGGTAGGGATGTCCCCTTTTACAAGGCCCAAAGCACCGGCCCCTTCTGCGCCAAGCTTAGGACTTACATATACCTCGAGTTGTGCCATGAGTTATTAAAATTATAGCATGGAATTTATAGCAATGACCAGTTTAAAACTAATAAATTACCCCAATGATTCCAAACTAATTAGCTTACGAATTTATATTAAGACGATATAAATTCATGCACGTTCCATCGGGGGTTTCAGAGCATTAACTATCATTAAAAAATCTTTACGTGAAACCCCGATGCACTCACACACCTTAGATTATCATAAACTCAATTTATATACATGGATTAAAAATCGGAGTGCTTATATTTTATGGCCATCGGCTAAGTTAAGATGAAACATTATTTATAATTTAAAGACGCTACATGCAGCGGGGGTTTCATATCGCTTATAATTTTGAATGTGATTTATGGAAATGAAAACCCCGATGAGACAGAAACTGATCTGCTGGATATTTCAAAAATAAAATCAGGAAGCCTTCCATTAAGTAAAGAAAACTTTGAAATAAAAAGTGTGATAAAGGATTGTATTGATGAAATAGAACATATAAACCCGGCTTATAAAATTGTTTACGATTCAAAAGATAATTTAACTGTGTATGCCGATAAGGAAAGGATCAGCCAGGTTATTATTAATTTTTTAACCAATGCCGTAAAATACTCTCCCCGCAAGAGCGACGTAATAGTTGAGAGTTTTGAGCAAGAGAATAATATTGTAGTTATGGTAAAAGATTAAGGAATTGGCATAAGCAAAAATGAACAGCAAAAGATATTTGAAAAATTTTACCGCGTAGAAGGGAAAAGCGAAAAAACATTTCCGGGATTTGGGATAGGATTATTTATAGCTGCCGAAGTTATACAAAGGCACAATGAAAAAATTGGCGTAGAAAGTGAACCGGGCAAAGGCTCATCATTTTATTTTTCTCTGCCGTTGCAATAAACTTATTTACACAATGCTCACTCTTGTTGTCTCATTAGGTTTTCATTCCCTTTGCTTTATTAATTCTCAAGGTTATTTAGGAGGTAAACCTTCCGGGGCAGTAAAAATAATAATGATAACATTTAGAAGAAAGAGTAAATTCAAAAGATATCTCCTGAGAATTTATTCGTTGCCGTACATCTTTTTATAGTACACGGATTCCTTTACTTCCTTTACATAAGGATATACCTGTTGGGCAAACGCTAAATACTTTGGTTTTTCTACGGGATCTTTGAATATCTCTTTAGATAATACTTTTTCCCTGTTTACCAATCTTTCTCCGGGAT
>JBDSFG010000146.1:0-7107 GCA_039919615.1 Ginsengibacter sp.
TGCAGCTTGGCCAGGGCAGCCTCTGCAAAAGGGGTTAATTTTTTTTCATAATTAAAAGTTTAGAGCCTTAAATTACGAAAGGAATGCTGTTGTTCTATTTCCCGACGTAGGAGGGTTCGGTTCAACAGCCTACAATGCTGAAGGATTTGAATGGGATTGGAAGCATAAAAAAAGTAACGCCCCTGATTGGGGAGATGCCGTAACACCTAACACTGCTGTAGATCTTGCAGAAGCAATGAGCCGTAATCCGTCTTTAAAAGTGTTGGTGTTAAATGGCTATTACGATTTGGCAACTCCTTTTTACGCTACAGAATATACTTTTGATCATCTTGCTTTGGATAAAAAATTAAGGCCAAACATTCAATTAAAATATTATCCCGCAGGCCACATGATGTACATTAGTTCAACATCTGCCAATGCTTTTAAAAAAGACGTGGCAAACTTTATTACTGAATCCGCCAAATGAACAATGATCTGCTTTTGTAACGTGATCTTTTATGTGTAAGTAAAATAGTTGTCGCAATTCTTTTTAAGGTTATTTTAAATTAAGAAGAGCAGCCTACTTGGATTTGATTCTAAAAGACGTTTTTCAATTTTATTTTAATATCACCGTTCCCATTTTTTTAGTCATTTCAATTTCCATGTCTTTTAAAACTTTATGGGTTTGTAATAACGTAAGCTGCTCATCAGTTGTATGAGATTCTTCTAAATCTTTTTGATTCATACTTATAAGGCGTTTTATTTTTCTTAACCGCAAATAATTTACAGTTGAAAAAACTTCGTCTTTGTAGGTGTCTTCTCTTGTGGGCACAGGCGTTTCAAAATGTTGCTTCCAGCCGTCACTTACTTCATACGGAAACTCCAGAACCGACATTACAAGCATAGCCATCTGCTGGTCTTCGTGGTATAAAAATTTTTTCTCAGTTGGTTCCAGCTTTGCATCATACCATACCTTGTATGTATTAATCACGTCAATTAATTTTTTATTATCAATCATATCTTCATCAATCACGTCGTACAAAATATAATCAGCAACAGTTTTTCCGGGTTCCCATTCTTTCAGCCCAAACTCAAGTAAGCTCCTTACCATTGCCCTTTCATTTTGTTCATCTTTATTTAGTAATTCATAGGCATCATCAGGGCTTTCCAGAGCAGCCGCTATCTCATCCTGGTATTTCTTATCATCAATGCTGCTAATTCTTTTCTCATCCTTATTTATTCTTTCCCTGATAAATTTATTAACCAAAGTATGTAAACCACTTTCGTCAATTTTTAATAATCCGGCGCTTTTACGTATGTAATCCTGCTGTCTTGTAAAATCTTCTGCCTTATTAATTTTAGAAATAGTTTCTGCTATCTGGTTTACAACTATTGATTTTTTATAGCTGTCATCAGCAGCATCAGCTAAAGCAATATCCAGTTGAAAAAGAATAAAATCTTTTTTATTTGTTTTGATAAAATCAATAAAAGCAGATGCTCCTTTTTTGCTCAGGTAACTATCAGGATCTTCCTTGTCGGGTATCAATACCAGCTTTACATTCAATCCTTCTTCAAGCGCAAGATCAAGGCCACGAAGGGCTGCCTTAATACCGGCAGCATCGCCGTCGTAAATTATGGTAAGATTTTTTGTATATTTTTTTACCAGCCGCAACTGGTCAGGCGTTAAAGAAGTGCCGCCGCTTGCCACTACGTTTTCAATACCTGCCTGGTGAAGGGAAAGCACATCGGTATAACCTTCAACCAACAGGCATTCATTGGCTTTATCAATGGCCATCCTGGCAAGATATGCCCCATATAAAATTTTACTTTTTACATAAATTTCATTCTCCGGTGTGTTGATGTATTTGGGAGCCTTATCATTATTCTTTATAAGTCTTGCACCAAAGCCTGCAACTTTACCACTTTGATTGTGTACAGGAAAAATGATACGCCCACGGTAATTATCAACCGGCTTTTCATCTCTTATTGTAACTAATCCGCTTTTTTGTAAAAGCTCAACCTGGTATTGAGATGCAATGGCTGCCCTGGCAAAATCATCTCTTGCTTCAGGGTTAAACCCTAATTGAAACCGCTTAATAATATCTTCCCTGTAACCCCTTTGTTTTAAATAGCTAAGGCCAATATCCCGGCCTTCTTCTGTATCAAATAAAACACCGGAGAAAAACTTTTGAGCAAAATTGTTAATGATATAGAGACTATCAGAAACCTGCTGCTGCTGTTTTACTTCAGGTGTGGTTTCAGTTTCTTCAATTTCAACATTATACTTTGCGGCGAGCCAGCGTAATGCTTCTACATAGCCAAACTTTTCATGCTCCATTAAAAAGCTTATGCTGTTGCCACTTCTTCCGCATCCAAAACATTTGTAAATTTCCTTGGCGGGAGATACAGTAAACGAAGGTGTTTTCTCATTGTGAAAGGGACAAAGGCCGAGATAATTGGAACCACGCCTTTTAAGTCTTATAAAGGAACTGATGATCTCAACAATATCTATCCTGCTTGTAATTTGTTGTATGGTTGAAGGAGAGATCATACCCTTTCTTTTTGTTTCATAAACGATTACCAGCTTTTACCACTTAATAATTTTTATAAGTATTTAGCTAAGAATGCGAAGTTATACCATTGCAATATGCTAACCATTTATATAAAAACCTCCATCGTATCTTTGCACTTCAAATATTTTTATGCAAGAAAAAGAAGTGTACATTGTTGCTGCAGTGAGAACCCCTATAGGTAGCTTTGGCGGAGCTTTCAAGGATATTTCCGCCACTAGATTAGGAGCGATAGCTATTAAGGGAGCTATAAAAAAAGCGGGATTAAACCCGGACGATATTAATGAAGTGATCATGGGATGTGTATTGCAGGCTAATCTTGGCCAGGCTCCTGCAAGGCAGGCAGCAATTTTTGCAGGGCTTAAACCTAGTGTTATTTGTACCACCATTAATAAAGTTTGTGCCAGCGGAATGAAGGCTGTAATGATAGCAGCACAAAATATTTTGTTAGGCGATAGTGACATTATAGTAGCAGGCGGAATGGAAAATATGAGCCAGACACCGTTTTATTCTCAGAGTATGCGTTGGGGAAATAAATATGGAGACACGCAATTAACAGATGGCATTGCTAAAGATGGCTTAACTGATGTATATAATAATTATGCAATGGGCAATGCTGCGGAGTTGTGTGCACAGGAATGTAATATCAGCAGGGGTGAGCAGGATGCTTTTGCCATTGAAAGTTACAAGAGAAGCCAGGCTGCACATACCAGCGGAAAATTTGAAGAAGAAATTGTAAGCGTAGAGATACCACAAAAAAAAGGAGAGCCTGTTTTTATTTCAAAAGATGAAGAACCATGGAATGTTAAGTTTGATAAAATACCAGCGTTGAAATCTCCTTTTCAAAAAGATGGTACTGTAACTGCTGCCAATGCCAGCACTATAAATGATGGGGCAGCGGCTTTGATCTTAATGAGCAAAGAAAAGGCAGGCCAGCTTGGCTTAAAACCCCTGGCAAAAATTGTAAGCTATGCTGATGCAGAGCAGGCGCCGGAATGGTTTACTACAACGCCATCTCTTGCATTACCAAAGGCATTAAGCAAAGCCGGTTTGCAGATGGATCAAATTGACTTTGTAGAATTAAATGAAGCCTTCAGTGTTGTCGGAATTGTAAATTCTCAGAAAATGAAACTTGATCCCGCAAAAGTAAATGTAAACGGCGGGGCTGTTTCTTTGGGCCATCCCTTAGGATGCAGCGGAGCAAGAATAATCGTTACGCTGATAAATGTATTAAAACAAAATAACGGAAAGCTTGGCGCTGCAGCTATTTGTAATGGTGGCGGAGGGGCAAGCGCTATGGTAATAGAGAATATTATTTGAATTTGTCTGAACTGAGATTTGTCTGAACTGGGATTATGGGATTGATGGAAGATATCGGAAGAAGTTTCATTAACTATATTTTAGTAAGGATGCACATGCAAAAACCAATTTCATATTGATACCATCAATTTCAAAGATCCCGGTTCAGATGTGTGAAGAAGGTATTATTCATAACTAAATTTTAATCATAATTAAGATGTTTGGAATAAATTTCCCACCAATGCCATTAATCTCAAAAATCCGGGGTCAGACAAAGTTTATCTGCATATTATTGTCAATCATCTTCACTACTTCAATTATAAAAGCTGCTGACGCTGCTTTTGTCATAACGGGTAAATTTGATAAGATAAAATCAGGCATAATCACCCTGGATATTTACGGAGATGAAGAGCAAAAGCTTTCTTCCAAAGTTGTAAAGGGGTTCTTTACGTTCACAGGGTTTGTACAGAAGCCATCGCAGGCTATTCTTTATATTAAAGGTGCTGAGTTTGATTATTTAACCTTTTATATAGAGCCCGGATCCATTGAGATATCAGGCAAAGGCTACCCAATGAAGGATCTTATTGTTAGCAATTCCATTTTAAATGATGAGGATAAATTATTAAAACAACAAATGGAAGCCATAACGAAATGGCAGGATGCGAATACAAAATTATATGAGCAAGCCTCCAGGAGTAAAAATAAACTTTTGTTGGATAGTCTTGATGATGTTGATTTTGAAGTGTTGCATGAGAAAAGAAAAATTGTAGCCTCATTTGTAAAAGATCACCCGCAATCGCTGAGAAGCGCAATCGCTATTGCTGAAAATTATGCTTACTACGCCGAAGCCGATGAAGTAGAACCTTTATATAACTTGCTTGATGATACTATTAAAAATTCACCAACCGGACACGATGTAAAAAAACTTATCGCACTTTATAAAACAGTGGCTGTTGGTATAGTGGCACCTGACATAATACAAGCCACTCCACAGGGAACACCAATGAGTCTCTCTTCATTAAGAGGCAATTATGTTTTAGTAGATTTTTGGGCAAGCTGGTGTGCCCCGTGCAGAAGAGAAAATCCAAATGTGGTAAAATTGTTCAATGAATATAAGAGTAAAGGGCTGGATATATTTGGTGTTTCATATGATACCAATAAAGATAAATGGCAAAAGGCAATCAAAGACGACGGACTTACATGGAACCAGGTTTCAGACCTTAAGGGATGGAAAAATGCTACATCAGATCTGTACGGGATAAAGGCAATCCCGTCAAACCTTCTCCTGGATAAAGACGGCAGAATAATAGCCAAGAATATTTTTGGTAAAAAATTAGCGGATAAATTAGCTGAAGTAATAAGATAGCAATGATGATAATGAGTTTTGCTTATTTGCATGTTAACCAATATTTTTGCCACTCAAATTTCATACATGAGACAAATTGCATTTAGAGAAGCCTTACGTGAAGCTATTAATGAAGAAATGAGGCGTGATGAGAGGGTTTTTTTAATGGGAGAAGAAGTGGCTGAATACAACGGAGCCTACAAAGTTAGCCAGGGAATGTTGGAAGAATTTGGTGCCAAAAGAGTGATTGATACCCCTATAGCCGAACTTGGTTTTACCGGTATTGCTGTTGGCGCCGCACAAAATGGCCTAAGGCCAATAGTTGAATACATGACCTGGAATTTTGCCAATCTCGCCTTAGATCAAATTTTGAATACAGCCTCTAAAATGCTGGCGATGAGCGGGGGACAGGTTGGTTGCCCTATAGTTTTCAGAGGTCCTAACGGGAGTGCAGGCCAGCTTGGTGCACAACATTCCACTGCTTACGAATCTATGTATGCAAACATTCCGGGCTTGAAAGTTATTTCTGTTAGTAATCCATATGATGCCAAAGGCCTGCTAAAAAGTGCAATACGTGATGATGATCCGGTGATTTTTATGGAGAGTGAAGTAATGTATGGGGAGAAAGGTGAAGTACCAGAAGAAGAATATTTAATACCCATAGGAAAAGCGAGGGTTGCCCGTGAAGGCAAGGATGTAACAATTGTTTCATTTAATAAAATGATGAAGGTTGCTTTAGGAGCCGCAGATGAATTGCAAAAGGAAAATATCAGCGCCGAAGTAATTGATCTCAGAACAATCCGCCCAATGGACTGGCAAACTATTTTAGCCTCTGTTAAAAAAACCAACCGCCTGGTTATTGTTGAAGAGCAATGGCCATATGCATCAGTTTCGTCAGAGATAGCTTATCGCATACAAAAAGAAGGATTTGATTATTTAGACGCTCCCATTCGTCGTATTACTTCCACAGATACTCCCATGCATTACGCTCCTAATTTGGTAGCCCAATATTTACCTGATGTACCAAGAACGGTTACCCTTATTAAAGAGGTGATGTATTTGAAAAAGTAAAAGGGAATTACTATCTCCTTTATTTATTTTTTTGATATAAAGATTGATATTTTTCCTTTACTATTTTTAGCGGAAGTTGCCTTTCCATTTTCAACTTATAAAGTCCCCCGGTTGAGATGAAGATTACGAACCTCCTGATATACCATTACCTTTACGAAAAGTATTACGCTGCCAGATGGAAAACCTCCCCCAGGAAAATTTGCAGGAAATAATAAAGGAAACTGAACAAAGGTTCAGGACCATAACAGATTTTATCCCTCATATGGTTTGGGAGATTGAGCCTGACGGAAAATTCTCTTACATAAATAAACAATGGGTAGACTGGACCGGGGTTTCTTTAGATGATATTAATAGCGGTGGATGGACGGCCGTTTTTCATCCGGATGATTACGAGAGAGTTTTAGATACATGGCAGCATGCATTTATTACCGGCGCTGAATTTTATGATGAGTATCGGATGAAAGATGCTTCAGGAAAATATTTCTGGTTTTTAGGCAAGACGATCCCGGTAAAAAATAGTGTTGGAAAAATTATTAAATGGATAGGGACTTCAACAAATATCGATGATCAAAAAAAATCTGAAGAAGCATTAAAAGAAAGTGAAACACAATTCAGGCAGTTGGCCGATATAATGCCGCAGCAGGTTTGGACGGCGAATGAAAAAGGTGAACTGGATTATGTAAACCTTGTAACCACAAATTATTTTGGCAAAGGTGAACAGGAAATAGTTGGTGCTGGTTGGCAAAGCGTTATTCATCCTGATGACATAGACGGGGTATTAAAAACATGGATCACGTGTTTACAGGATCTAACTCCATACCAGGTAGAATTTAGATTAAAGAG
>JBDSFG010000193.1:0-4498 GCA_039919615.1 Ginsengibacter sp.
TTTTCCTTCAATAAAGTGAAATCTACAGGCTTTGTCAAAAAATCATCTGCCCCAAGGTTCATGGCTGTATTATAGTTTTCCTGATCTCCGTAAGCAGTTATCATCATTACCACCGGCGGAGGTTTACTATATTTTTGTTTTATGTGTTCCAGCAGTTCCAGCCCGCTCATGCCCGGCATATTAATGTCAGAAAGTATAAGCACCACTTCGTGCTCGTGTTGATTAAGATATGTTAGTGCCTCCTCGCCTGAAAAGGCAAACACAAATTCCATTTCTTTTGAACGGATCTCCTTTCTAAACCTCTGCTCAAATAATGTTTGCATATCTTTTTCATCATCAACTACTAAAATTTTCATAACCTCAATTTATAACTTTTAATGGTAAGGCAAAGTTTTGAACACTTTGAATTTATATTTTTTTGTTCAATTTTGGTTTTCTATAATTAGATGAAACTCCTGATTCCGGCGCAAGCTATAATTTTATAGGATTTATTCGCCTTAAGATATTAATCATTTGGCAGCTTGTAATTGAATTATAAACTTTGTAAACATCAACCTTTATCCTGTAATCTCTATTTTCTTATATTAGTAAGGTGAAATTTCACCAGGCATTTTACACCTCTCTTATAATTTTAATTTAAACAAATTTAATCCTTTAACTTATTGGTTTTTTCCGGAATTTTTAAACAGGCCTTTTATATTATTTTAGCAATTTCCAATGAACCCAAAACACCTAGCTATTGCTGATTTTATTTATCATTTACCTGCCAATAAAATAGCCGTTCACCCATTACCCGAACGAGATCAATCAAAATTATTGATATATAAGAATGAGGAAATTAAAAGCGATATTTATAAAAACTTAGCCAATTATATTTCCGAAAATAGTTTGCTGATCTTCAATAATACCAAAGTTATACAGGCAAGAATTTTATTTACCAAATCTTCAGGCGGAGTAATTGAGTTTTTTTGTTTAGAACCGGTTGAGCTTAATAACGATTTTGCACTTGTGATGAACAAGACAAAGCGGGTACAATGGAAATGTATGATCGGGGGAGCCGGTAAATGGAAAGGCGGCCAGTTAGAAAAGAAAATTTATATAGAAGAGATTGAAGTGAACCTGAAAGTTGAACTGAAAAAAAAAATTACAGATTCATACGTTGCTGAGTTTAGCTGGTATCCTGCTTATTTTACTTTTGCAGAAGTAATAGAAAAGGCCGGAGAAATTCCCTTGCCACCGTATATAAAAAGAAAAATAAATGAAGAAGATAAAGATAGATATCAAACTATTTATGCTAATCAGCATGGCTCCGTAGCCGCACCCACTGCCGGTTTACATTTTACCGAGGCCGTTTTTTCGTCGTTAAAAAATAAAGAAATTAAAACAGATTTTATTACTCTGCATGTAGGTGCCGGAACTTTTAAGCCTGTAAAGGCTACGATGCTGGCTGACCATCAAATGCATGCAGAATACATGGAGATAACAATTACTATTATTGAAAATATTTTATCTAATCCTGAAAGAAATATCATCGCCGCTGGCACAACTTCTGCAAGAACACTGGAGAGTATTTACTGGATGGGTGTAAAAACATTTTTGCGGCCTGATATTGATGAAGAAGATCTTTCCATAAAGCAATGGGAAGTTTATGAGTTTCCCCTGGCACAACAATCTGTTGATATAAAAACCGCGCTGCAATCATTAATAAACCGGATAAAAAAAAACAGCAAAGAAAAACTGTTTATAAAAACGCAGATCATTATTACACCTGGCTACCAGTTTAGAATTATAAAAGCGCTGATTACCAATTTTCATCAGCCCGGTTCAACCTTATTACTTTTAATAGCCGCCGCTGCAGGTGATAACTGGAAGAAAATTTATGATTATGCTTTGGAAAATGATTTTAGATTTTTAAGCTATGGGGATGGATGTATTATTTACCTGAATTCACCCTCAATATCGTAAAGGTGTCAATAATACCAATCTCTTTTTTAAAAACTACGATAGTCTGATTGATTGTAACAATTTTTCTATGGCCAGTTTATATTGTTTCATGTCAGGAAGATGAATTGCAGTCTGAAATCCTGAGAATTGTTCAAGGCTTGCTATTAAATTAAAAGGCTTCTGTTTAGTGCTGAGAAACATTTTTTTTTCGGTTAAATAGCGGCCTAAATATTCCTGTTCCGCCTGTCCCGGGGTAGGAACAAGAATAGCTCTTTTATTAAGCTTTACAAGATCCATTATTGTAGTATATCCACTTCTGCATATGATGACATCAGCCTGCTGAATGGCTTCGCAAAGTTTATTGGCGGAAAGATGATTTACAATTTCAACGGATGTTCTTTTGTATTCAAGAGTCTGGCTATTTCCTGGCAAACCTCTTATGAGTAGTGCTTTTCCATTATAGAACAGGAGATCATTCAGCAACAATTTCTCAAACATTGTGCGTTGTGGCTCAGGGCCTGAAATTACTATCAGAAGATCATATTTTTTTTTAACGTGATCTTTTTTATCAAAACGTGAAAGGGCCCCGATGTATTTTACATTTTGAGGAACAACCTTCGGATGTGAAAGTTCTCCGGCAAGGCTATCTTTTTCAAAGTCAGGAACCCAACATTCATCATACTTTTTAATGAAATAATTGTGAATGAATTGAGCAATTTTTGAAGTAAACTTATTGCCTGTTTTAATTAGCAACTGGTGAGTTATATAAACAGAAGTTATCTTTTTATTATATAATCCAACCCTGTTATCAGAGATTACGGCATTGATTTTATACTCTTTTATTATTTTCTTTAACCATTGTTTTTCCTTGTAAATGGTGTACATTATTTTGGGAAGCTGAATAAATATCTTCCAGGAAAGAGACGATTTATATTTACTCAGCCGTATACGGTAACCGGCTAATGGCAGAAAATTTACTTTCGGAAACTCGGTTTTTAGCAAAAAAAAGGCAGCGCCTTCAGCGGCAATAAATACTTCACATTTATGAAATAAAAGCTCAGTAATCACCGGGATGCATCTTACAGCATGACCTAAACCCCAATCTAACGGCGAAACCAACACCCGCTTTTGTTGAGAAAGGCTGTTAATTTTTTTTTTTGTATTCAAAAGAATATAATATTTTATAAATTTAGTTTAAATTTACGTGCCTGTTTTTTATGAAGAACCCAAAAAAACTTTTATGTTTGATACTATTTGCGATGGTAATATCGTTTAATAGTTGCAGCTCCTCTAAAAAAAGCAATTGCGGTTGTCCCAATAAAAAAGGGTTTGTAGGTTACTAAAAATTAAAAACGCTGTAAACTAAAAAAGCTATAAGAAATGAACAAATCCAACCGGGATTTATTGGTGTTGTTCAAAGAGGATTTAATGAGTCCTCAGGCTATTGAACACGAAGTTGAACTTCTTCACGAATTACTATACGGAGTAGAAAGGTTGGAGAATCTGGTTATTGCTCATGAAGTAATTAATCTCAATAAATATAAAATACAAAACGATTTTAATTCTGTACGTGAAGCCATTCGGTATAAAGAACTTAAGCCTTTTGTTTTTTTAAACAATAAGAATTAATCTTCGGTTATATTCAGCATTCTTCGTCATTTGCTCCTCTGCATTTATAATTCTCAGGTTAGTTTTTCCAGGGCTCCTTTGAGTTGATCCAGCATATCATTTATTTCTTCTTTTTTACATGTTCCAACGCTTAACCTGTACCAATTAGAATCAGGCGGTGCACCAAATGCATAAAAAGGTACAACAGCCAAATTTGCCTTATTTAGAATATACTCAGTGACATCTTTTTGGTTCTCTAACAATATTTCCTCCTCAGTTTTTTTTCCGGTAAGATCAAATTGAACAGTTAAATAAATTGACCCCTGGGGGTTAACGGCATCTACGCAAAACCCAGATGCCTTTAGATTTTTAAAGCCCTCATAAATTTTCACAAGCCGTAGTTCTATTTCACTTTTAAAATGAATAAGATATTTGTCAATGGCACTCTTTTGTAATAGAAATTTAGCTGTTGCATGTTGCTCAGCCATTGGGCTCCAAGCGCCTATATGACTATTGATGGCTTTCATTTTGCTTAATACGTGTTGAGGCCCCATTGCCCATCCGACCCTTACACCGGTGGCAGCAAATGATTTACTTATGCCGTCAATAAAAATGGTATAATCTTTCATAGCAGGCCGTAATGAAACAGGATTATAATGAACCACATCCCCAAATGTAAGTGCCCAATACATTTGATCATACATCACGTATAATTTTTTTTCGCCAGCGGCTCTTTGCTCATTTTCTTCTAAAACCATATCGCAAATAGCTTCAAGGTCTTCCTTTTTAAATACGGTTCCGGTAGGATTTAACGGAGAGCACAAGGCAATTAACGATGCTCCTTTAATATGAGGCTTTATAGCTGCTGCCAGGGGCATAAAATTGTTCTCAACAGTTGTTTCAATAACCTTGTGTTCGCCCTCAACAAAATGAACGTAGTGATTGT
>JBDSFG010000224.1:0-6652 GCA_039919615.1 Ginsengibacter sp.
AAGAGATGGGCGGACCGCAATGCAATAAAGAGATTCTAGCGATGCTAGAAAAAATGAAGTCAGTAACAATTGAAAATAATAATCCTTTGCAAAAAGGACTTGAAGAATTTATAAAAAAACAACAATAATAATTATTTAATTTACGGTTATGCCAAATCCAAAGCGCCGACACAGTCAGCAAAGAAGTGCAAAAAGAAGAACTCATTATAAAGCAGTTGCGCCAACACTTAGTGTTGACGGCACGTCTGGCGAAACACACGTTCGCCACCGTGCCCATGTGAGCGAAGGTAAGTTAATGTATAAAGGAAAAGTGATAGCTGATATCGCACCTTCCAAAGCCTGACGATAGATCTTGCAAATATTCCGGGTATCCACAATCACAGATTGATTAATTTCATCTTTGACTTTGGATATTTTACATTTAAGGATGTTTGTATGTCCGTTAAGCAGGGCTAATTTTAATAAAATAAAAATGAACATTGCATTAGATATGATGGGGGGTGATTTTGCACCGCTTGAAGCAGTAAAAGGCGTAGATCTTTATCTTCAGAATAATGCATCGCCTCAAAATTTGTTATTGATCGGAGATGAACGGGCAATAAAAAGTTTGCTGGAAAGCAACAATATTTCTTCAGATCACATTTCTATAATTCATGCTTCGCAGGTAATCGAAATGCATGAACATCCCACGAAAGCTTTAAAGGAGAAACAACATTCATCAATCGCTATAGGTTTTGATTTATTGGCAAGCGGCAAAGCTGATGCCTTTATAAGCGCAGGAAATACAGGGGCAATGATGGTGGGAGCTCTTTTTAGTATTAAGGTTATTGAAGGCGTGTTAAGGCCTACAATCGGAGCCTATCTTCCAAAAGAGAACGGGCTGCTGGGCTTATTAGTAGACGTTGGATTGAACGCCGATTGTAAGCCTGATAATCTTTTACAGTTTGCGATACTCGGATCCTTGTTCGCACAACACATTTTAAATTATAGTTCGCCAAGAGTTGGCCTGGTAAATATTGGCGAAGAAGAAGGCAAAGGAAATATTTTAACCCAGGCAGCATATACATTATTAAAAGAAACCCAGGAGATAAATTTTACTGGAAATGTTGAGGGACGGGATGTTTTAAGTGATAAAGCAGATGTAATAGTCTGTGAAGGCTTTACCGGGAATGTGTTATTAAAATTTGCTGAATCTGTTTATGATCTTGTGCGCCGGCGGGGAATTAATGATGAACATCTTAACCGGTTTAACTTTGAGATATACGGTGGTGTACCGGTGTTAGGAGTAAACAAACCGGTTATAATCGGGCATGGAATTTCACATGCAATTGCTTTTAAAAACATGATATTGATGGGAGAGAAAATGCTTGAAAAAGACCTGGTGGGGGAAATAAAAAGTGCATTCAAAATAACCGCTTAATTTATAGTATTTTTTTATTTTATTGTGATATTAAGCCCGCCTTAAATAATAAAATGATTAATGGCGAATAGAACATTTTACTTCGGGTGCCTTGCCCTCAAAACTTCAGTTACGTCTTTTAAATTATAACCTTTTGCATTTAGCAAAACTAGATAATGAAACAACAGATCAGCCGCTTCATCTTTAAATTTAACAGGATCATTGTCTTTAGCTTCAATCACTAATTCAATAGCTTCTTCGCCTACTTTTTGCGCCATAGTGTTAATACCTTTTTTAAATAGTTGACTGATGTAAGATTGATCGGTAGGGTTTTGTTTCCTGTCATTAATTATATTTTCTAATTTATTGAGAAAATTGTTGTCAATATTTTTTTCATCAAAACAAGTATCAGCGCCGGTATGACAAACAGGCCCATCCGGTTTTGCCCTAATTAAAAGGGTATCGTTATCGCAATCAGTTTTTATGTCAATAAGATGTAAATAATTTTCACTCGTTTCACCTTTTGTCCATAAGCGTTTTTTGGTTCTGCTGAAAAATGTAACCAGCCTGGTATTTAAGGTTTTTTGAAAGGCTTCTTCATTCATAAATCCAAGCATCAGGACAACATTAGTATTTGCATCCTGCACAATAACGGGAACTAACCCTTCAGGATATTTTTCAAAATCTATATTCATAATTAATATTATAATCTTACAGCAATATTTTCCTGATGCAAATATTTTTTTAACGCAGGAATTTCAATCTCTTTATAATGAAAAATACTTGCCGCCAGCGCTGCGTCTGCGTTGGCATTTTGAAATACCTCCTTAAAATGTTTCATAGTACCGGCACCACCTGATGCAATTACAGGAACTGGTAGTGTGTTTGCTAATAATGCCGTTATCTCCAAAGCAAAACCTTCTTTTGTTCCATCATGATTCATAGATGTTAACAAAACTTCACCTGCGCCAATATCAACTGCATGACTTGCCCAGTCAATGGTTCTGGTTGCAGTTTTAACTCTTCCGCCATTAAGGTAAACATACCATTCTCCGTCTTCTTCTTTTTTTGTATCAATTGCTAATACCACACATTGGCTGCCAAACTCATCCGCCATAACTCTTATAAGACCCGGCTCGTTAAAAGCTGCTGTGTTGATAGATATTTTATCGGCGCCATGTTGTAAGAGCTCGGAAACACTTTCCATTGATGATATTCCTCCGCCCACTGTAAATGGAATATTTATGTTTGACGCAACTTTTTTTACAAGTTCGATAAGGGTCTTTCTTTTTTCAACAGTTGCTGTAATATCCAGGAAAACCAGCTCATCTGCGCCGTTCGCAGAATAATATTGCGCAAGTTCAACGGGATCCCCGGCATCACGGATATTTAAAAAGTTTACACCTTTCACGGTTCTTCCGTCTCTGATATCCAAACAAGGTATAATGCGTTTTGTCAGCAAAATTTATTTTTGAGAATTTATTATTGAAAGTTGCGATAACGACATTTTTTTTTCATAAATGGCTTTACCGATAATTGCTCCTTTGCATCCAATTAACTTTAGTGCAATAACATCTTCAAACGAAGTAATGCCACCACTTGCAATGAAATTAATATCGGGAAACGCTGCAAGTATTCTTTTATAAAGGTCGATAGAAGGGCCTTCCATCATTCCATCTTTTGAGATATCGGTACCAAAGATATTATAGGCACCCAACGCAACCATATTGCCGATAAAATCGAAAATTGTAACTCCTGCATCTTCAAGCCAGCCACTGATCTTGATATTCTCATTTAATACATCAGCGCCAATTAAAATACTATCAGCGCCAAACTCCATTATCCATTCTTCTACCAGCGAAGGGTCCTTCGCAGCTATACTGCCCAATGTAACCATAGATGCACCTGCGTCAAACACCCTGCTTACATCATCAATTGTCTTTATTCCTCCCCCGAAATCAATTTTTAAGCCCGTATGGTAAGAAATATTTTCAAGCGTTTTTAAATTTTTGATACTTCCTGTTTTTGCGCCATCAAGGTCAACAATATGTAAGCGCTCCAAGCCACTATCATTAAAGCGTTTGGCAACTTCCAACGGATCGTCGTCATAAAATACAGGCTTTGAATAATCGCCTTTGGAAAGTCTCACACATTTGCCGTCAATTATATCTATAGCTGGTATTATCTGCACCTTATTTTAATTTTAAAAAATTTAATAATATTCTGTCTCCTGCTTCAGCAGATTTTTCCGCATGAAATTGAACACCGTAAAAGTTATTTTTTTGGATAACGGCACTGTACTTAAGAATGTAATCCGTACTTGCAACTGTGTTTTTGCCAAACTCAGCGTAGTAACTATGAACGTAATACACAAAAGCGCTTTCTTTTATGCCATTAAACAATTCTGATTTATAATTGGAAATGGTATTCCATCCTATTTGCGGTACTTTATAATTCAGTTTTTCAGAAGAAAATTTTTTTACTTCGAGATCAACAATTCCGAGGCACTCAGTTTCATTTTCTTCAGAATGATTGCACAATAGCTGCATGCCCACACAAATACCCAGAACGGGCTGAGTAAGTTCTTTGATCACTCTATCGAGTCCTTTTTCTCTTAAACTTAACATAGCAGAATTAGCATTGCCAACGCCGGGGAAAATAACTTTATCAGCATTTTTAATTTCTCTATGGTCATCAGTCACCACGGTATCAAAGCCGAGGCGCTTTAAAGCATACTGAACACTTAAAACATTTCCTGCATTATATTTTATTATCGCTATCATAAACCCTAAATCACAAAGGGGCTTAAATTATATTTATAAAATTCCTTTTGTTGACGGGAGATCATTGTTATTTATACCTTTTTTTATTGCTATTTTTATTGCCTTTGCAAAAGCTTTAAATATTGATTCTATTTTATGATGCTCATTTGTTCCTTCTGCTTTAACATTAAGATTGCATTTAGCCGCATCACTAAATGATTTAAAAAAATGATAAAACATTTCTGTAGGTAGTTCGCCTATTTTTTCTCTTTTAAAATCTGCTTCCCAAACTAACCAGCTTCTTCCTCCGAAATCGATAGCAACCTGCGCCAGGCAATCATCCATGGGTAACAGAAAGCCATAACGCTCAATTCCTCTTTTGTCTCCTAAAGCCTTTGCCATTGCTTCACCTAAGGCAATACCTGTATCTTCGATAGTATGATGTTCATCGATATGAAGATCACCATTACAAGTAATTTTCAGATCAATGTTTCCATGTTTTGCAATTTGCTCAAGCATGTGATCAAAAAAAGCAAGCCCGGTTTTTATGATCGCCTTACCTGATCCATCAAGGTTTAACTCTATATCAATTTTTGTTTCATTCGTATTTCGTTTATGAGAAATTTTTCTTTGCGGTATTCTTAAAAACGCATAAATGTCTTTCCAGTCTTTAGTTTCTAAAACAATTACATCTTTTAATTCATCTTCACTATCATTAATTTCAGTTGCTCCTAATTCAGGATCATTCTTTATCCATAAACCTTTGCAGGAAAGGTTTTTAGCCAATTGCATATCGGTTATTCTGTCGCCAATTACAAATGAATTGGCAATATCATATTTACTATTGTTAAGATATTCAGTAAGCATACCAATGCCCGGCTTTCGCGTGGCCGCATGGTCTTCGGGGTATGTTCTGTCAAAATGAGTTGCACTAAAAAAAATACCCTCATTTTCCAGGCTTTTCATTATAAAATTTTGGACAGGCCAAAAAGTATCTTCAGGAAAAGCTGCGGTGCCCAAGCCATCCTGGTTGCTCATCAATACTAGTTCGTAATTACATTCGGCAGCAATTCTGCGCATGTATTCAAACATATGAGGATAAAACTCAAGCTTTGAAAATGAATCTATTTGGTAGGTTGGTGGTGCCTCTTTTATCAGGGTTCCATCTCTGTCGATAAACAATATTTTTTTCATTTACCGGCTGTGGATTTTTGAACCTGCTTTGCTGAAGCTGGTTTTGCTGTTACTCTCGCTGCTTTTACTTCTGCCAGTGTTACAGCAGATGCTTTATTACCAAAACTGCTACGTACATAGGTTAACACATCTGCTATTTGCTGGTCTGTTAGCTGGGCTGCCAAAGGCGGCATTGGGTTGTGGAAATTATCTCCATCTATCTCAATCTCGCCGCCTTTTAAGCCATTTAAAACAATTTTAGCTAAATCTTTTTTATTACCTAATATCCATTTTGTTTTTACGAGCGTAGGGTTCATCCGCTGTACGCCCTGGCCGTCTGCCTGGTGACATGCAATGCAAAGCGACCCGTATACTTTTTTCCCTCTTGCCATAGAAGCCTTTAACGCCGGTTGTGTGGCTAACTGGAATGAAGTGAGCATAATAAAAAAGACTACACCTGTAATAATATTTTTTTTCATTTTAAGATATTCTTTTATTTGAAATTACAATTGAGGCTCTGCAAATCAGCTTGCAAATATTATCATCAAAAAGTATAGCAGTAAACTATTTACCGGCATAATCAATCTTCCATATTGTTCCGTTGTTATCGTCTGATACATATAACGAACCATCAGGCGCCTGGGCTAAGCCACATGGCCGGTATAGCGCCCTGTTAATATTCGCTCCGGCAAAACCATTGGCAAATATTTCCCATTCACCGGAGGGTAATCCATTTTTAAAAGGCACAAATACTACAAAGTAGCCTGCCTGTGGTTGCGGTGAACGGTTCCATGAACCATGAAAAGCAATGAATGCTCCATTGCGATATTTTTCAGGGAATTTTGTGCCGGTATAAAACAATAATGCATTTGGTGCAAGATGGCCGGGAAACTGATAAATGGATTTTTCTTTACTATCACAGGGGCCTGTTTTCATCCTGTCCCCGCCGTATTCCGGATTTAGGAGTTTTTGTTTTTTGCCGTTGTCAAAATAGCAATAAGGAAATCCACAATCGGAGCCTTTTTTTACCCGGTACATTTCTTCAGCAGGGTTTTCAGCGCCTTCTTTTTCATTAAATAATTCCGGGTAAAACTGGTATAGCATATCACGTCCGTGTTGCATAAGGTAAAGTTCATTTACTTCATTATTCCAGAAAAGTCCTACAACATTTCGTAACCCTGTAGCGTAACGCACACCCTCGCCGTATGATTGATTTAACTGATCAGCTTTAAACTGCCAGATGCCTCCTGCGCTATCCAATAGCGGGCACGGATTTCGCCCCGGAGAACCTTTAACTCTGTCTTCCACCTGGCAAACA
>JBDSFG010000341.1:0-4354 GCA_039919615.1 Ginsengibacter sp.
TTATTTCTGGACATCAGTTATAAAAGATTGGAAACATCTACTATTATGGGAACAAATTAAAGATGAATGGGAAGGAAACTCCCAAAGCAAGTTTTGAAAAATATACAGGTCATATGTTTTTGAAACAGGTAGCTAAAGAAAGTTTAAGCGATTATGCAAGTGAACAAGAAGATAGAAATTATTTATTTTGGCAAATAGACCCTTTGGCGATATTAATTAGAAATAGAAAAATGGCTGCAGAGAAATTAGATTATATGCATTATAACCCGCTTCAACCGCATTGGCAAATATGTGATGATCCGATTAGTTACAGATTTTCATCAGCAAAATTTTATGAGACAGGAGAAGATGAATTTGGATTCCTTACCCATTATATGGATAACTTATGATTTGAAGAATGGCAGGTGAGACACCTGCCAGGAAATAGGGCTCTGCCTGCTTCACAAAATCTTCCCATTCCACTTCATTTGCCAGGGCTTGTTTGGTTGATATTTCCCAAACGGCATCCACATAAGGGTTCAGCGTTATTACTTCTTTGCACCTGCTGCTTATAGCCCATGTTAAATGGCAATCTTTAAAATCTAATTCTTTTATCTGCCGTGCAATTACAGTTGAGTATAAACAATCTCCCCGTGAATTAAGATGAGCTAATAAAATCTTTTCCCTTTTCATAACACTTTTAAACTGACGTGTAATTTAATCAATCCGACGGCGCACGCTATCAATACCTTATTTCATCAACATTTAATGTTGGCGCATTTCACCTTTCAGTATTTTTTTTATTATTGACTGCCCAAACTTTTCGGCTCCGGCTTGTGAGGGAAACCTACAGTGCCTTGTGTTATTTTTTAAAATTAGAATGTAGTATATCTGCCAAAATTGAAACAGCTCTTACTTATTACGAATTGGATTGGATGCGTTGCTTATTCCATTTTGGATTGCGCTATTTTTAACACTATCCACAACTCCCGGTGGCTTATTTGCAATAGTGATAGAAGATGTTGGAACCCGGTTAGCATTAGTATTGGAATTGGTAATAATTGTTTGCCCTTTTGAGTTGCTCAATTTGTTACTCTCAGGGGCACCGGTAACAATGGTTTGGCCCGGGGCTGTGTTGCTGTTAATTATATTCACCTGGCTTTGTGAAGAGTTATCAGGAACCCTGAGAGATCCGGGAGTACCTGGCTTATCGTTTTTTGTGCGTGCGCTATCCTGGCTGTACCCGTTAGCCACCAATAGCAATAGTGTTATAAGTAATAAAGAAAGCGTCTTTTTCATAAATTAATTTATTAGGTTTTGCTGTTGAACTACAGGCAATATTGTGCCATAAACAACTTACGGGGATAATAAAGATCAAATAGTGGCAAATGGTTGGAGTTGATTTACTGGTTAGAAGTTACCCTAAGATAAAAAAGTGGAAGAACCTGGTTTGAGATACAGGCCATGTGAGAATTGAATTTTTAAATAAAATAAATTGTCACCTTATTAATACAGTACTTCCTTTCTGAAAAACCTTTTTACCGGTATCGTGGTTTGTATATTTTAGCGTCCATACATATACACCGGAAGATTGTGGATCTCCCTTTATTTTTCCATTCCATTTTTTTGTCCAGTCATTTGTATGAAAGACTAATTGCCCTCCGCGATTATATACATTGAATTCAAGACCATCAGCTTTGTAAGCATTAGTTGGATAGAGATAATCATTCAATCCATCGCCATTAGGTGTAAATGCATTTGGTATAGCGATGTAACAACTTTTCAAAACTTTCACTTTGTTAACGACAGTATCAAAGCAAGTTGCTTCGTTTTCAACAATAAGACTTATAGTGTATATTTTTTCCATGCTCAATAAGGGATAACGCAATGGCTGAGGCGTTTTGGACAGGCTTATATTTCCGTTACCAAAATCCCAGTAGTAATTAATAATATTTCCAATACTACTATTCACGAACGTTGCGGCATCCTCCGGGCACAATAAATTATTTGTTTCAAAAGCTGCTCTCAATTCATTATCAAGAGCAATAATATTTGTAACCGTATCGCTGCACAATCCGTTGGATACTGATAGTGTAATTTGCTTTGCCCCAAATGTGTTGAAATATGCAATAGGATTTTGTTGATTACCCGTGCCTTTATCGGCAAGATCCCATGTCCATTGATTAACGCCATTAGCGCCATCATGGTTAAACCTTACCGTATCTGTTTTGCAGCCTTTAAAAATGCTGTACGTAAATGCTGCCGATACAGTATCTTTTGTTATAAAATCCAAAGTTGATCCGGCCGGTGTTTCCTGTCCGCACTCATCAACAATCGTATTTCCATCGCTCCCGCTCACCAGCGTGATTTTATAATTTCCCTGGCTTACAATTGCTGCTGATAAAATAACATTTATAATATCACTTAATCCATTTATACAATTGCCCTGTGCGCTTAATACCGTAACAGGTGCAGGTCCTGTAACAATAAAATCACTTCCGTTTGCGGCAATGGAATTACAGCGAATATTTTTCTTAAATACCAATTGTAATGATTGGGGAGCACATCTAACAGGTGTTAAACTGTCCATGGGCGTAGGTTGCAAGGGGTAAATTGTTAATGGTAAATTATTTCCTGCGGGAATATTTCTGTCGCAATCATCGAGTAAAGTATTTCCATCAATACCGTTTTTTATAGTAATTATAAAATTTCCGGGGGGCAGGGGATTACTCAAAATCAGTATAACAGAATCCATATCAAAACCATTGCAGCCAATTCCTGTTGCACCGGTAACGGTTGAAGTTGCCGGTGAAATACTAAAGTCACTGCCGTCAGTCGCAAGGCTGTTGCATTTCATTTTCTTATTAAATTTCACCACTATTTCAGTGGCATCGCACGAAGATTTTGCGTTTGATATATCCGGCAAAAGCGGATCTGTAATGCTGGCGGTGCCCCCGCCAAAAGATAATTCATATCCATTTTGGGAAGGGGTAAATTTTGTGAAATGACTGATCAATAAAATATAATTACGACCAGCTATTAATGAAGGCATGGCGCTAAAGGTTGGAAAAGCAAAACCAGCGCAATTTTGTAAAGATCTTCCGGCTGCAGATGCCCCCGTATGTCCCGGATTGCCGGACCAGTTACAGGCAACGAATAATGAAGCATTAGTGTAAACATCATCAGGGGCATGACCGGTAATGTCAAATAATTGCCAGTCATAATCATCAGCAAGATCATTAGGGATTATTAAAAAGCCCAATGTGCCTGCAGTGAAACAAGTAAATTTATACCAGAATGGATTTACATCAGCCAGGGCATCTCTGCTGCACGGACCGGGTATGGCCCTGCCTCCACAGTAAGGCACAGTGCTTTGGCTGAAGGTAGCAGTGCCGCAAACAGGAAAAGCTGTAGATGGAGTTTGGCCAGGCGTTGTACAGTTTTGGGACTTCACCTGCAGGTAAGCAAATAAATAAAGAAATAAGACTGAAATAAATTTTGGGAACATATTACAAATGACCGGCAAAAATATCTCTTCGTTGCAAATGTTGCAGAAATAATTGATCTGGTGTAAATGAGAACTTCAAAGCTTATCTCATGTCTTTATTATTTCCCCTGTTGTAAAGGTGATGATGCCAGCCCGGCTACAGTGGATCTTTATCCTTATAGTTTAGTTGCAAACCTAACAGGTTTAAAAAACCTGTAGTTGCAAACCTCACAGGTTTTAGAAACCTGTGAGGTTTTAGTGAATGTGAGGTTTTAGTGAATGTGAGGTTTTAGTGAACCTGTGAGAGAATTAAATCATATTAAAGTGTAAATGGCAATTGAATTTTGATCACCTGTTTTTTAAAACTTATAAGCGGTGAATGATTTAAATAGAATTATTAGTTTTTTGTGCTTAACGGCAATACAAAGCAAAACGATGAACCTTTCCCAATTTCACTTTCAACAGACATAACTCCCTTTGTCCTTTTTATAATTTCTGAAGAAATGAACATGCCTAATCCCAGCCCCGGAAAAGTATCTTCTACTGCACCACCTACCCTGTAAAATTGTTCAAACACATGACTTTGATTTTCTTTAGAAATACCAATGCCGAAATCATGTACACAAAAGTGTAGCTCATTGTTTATATGAAGCGTAGTGACATTCACCTCTTTTGCCTTAGGTGAATATTTAATGGCGTTAGATAACATATTGCTGATTACCTGGCCAATCCTGTCCCTGTCGCCAAATATCATGTCTGATGCCTCAAGATTAATATTGATGGTGTGGGATTGAGTTGTTTGCTGCATCTGATCAGCTATCTCTTTTACCAGGTCATTAAAGTCAAATAAGGCTTCTTTAAATACCAGCTCGCCTTCTCCTGCTTTTG
>JBDSFG010000234.1:0-21217 GCA_039919615.1 Ginsengibacter sp.
GAATTGTCTGAAGAGTAGATAGTAGGCGTTGAAAAAAATTCGTCAAAGGTTTTAGAATATTTAATATTTAACCAGGTAAACAGCGCATCGGCTTATAACAACGTAATGCAATCCAGGGAAAATGCCCGTTCCATCCAGGACCATATTACCAAAGAAGTGTGGCAGTGCCTGAACAATTATTATCATTTTATCCGTAGCCAGGATTTAAGAAAACAGGTAACTTCAGGTGATCCTATTTATGCCATTGATCTTTTAATAACTAATGGTTTATTATTTATAGGTACTGTAGATAATACCATGACAAGAGGAGAAGGATTCACCTACCTTAATATTGGTAAATTTTTAGAAAGAGCCATTCATTCTGCTGACACCACAAGGATAAAAATGAGTGCGTTAAACGACAGTCAGCATGAGGCTGCCCAGGCAGCTGACCTTAGATATTTGCTTTATTCTCTTTTTGGTTTTGAAGTATATCTTAAAACCTATAAAGGAAACTTTACCATCAAAGACGTAATAGAACTTATTCTTTATAATCCTGATTTTCCTCATTCTATTTTATACAGTTTGGAAAGATTATATAAATATTTTGCCAGGCTCAGACCGGAAAGCCTGCCGGAGAGCTATGAGCAAATGGAGTTCCTGATTGGCAAAACAATGAACAATATCAAATACAGTAATGTTAATGAAGGTGACATTTTAAGAATCAACGAGTTTTTATTTCAAACCAGAGTTGACCTGTTTGATATAGCAGCCGCTTTTAGTAAATATTATTTTGGTACCACTTAAATTTTTAAACAAGCTTATGCCTAATTATAAAATAAAACACATCACACGATACCGGTATGCTTCCACAGTAATTGATTGTACAAATCAAATAATGCTGTATCCTATTGTTGATTCCCTGCTGGAAGTGAGAATGCATGAAATAAAAATTTCTAATTATCCCGCAGTAGAAGTTTTTGTTGATTATTTTGGCAATCACACAGGAGTGTTTTCTATTATTAAACCGCATACTGAATTGTTAATTGAATCACAAGCCGAAGTTATTACCAAGCCTGTTATATTTCCGGTTGACGATATGAATCCGGCTGAGCAATGGCAAAATTTATCAGCATTGAAAAGTAATATGTATTACCTCGATTTTTTAAAGCAGGAATCTTTTAATTCTTCAGCAGAAGTAAAAGAAATTCTTAGTGCTTTAGTAAGTTATGATAAAACGCCCATGCAAAATGCAATTATCCTTTCTGATTTTGTATACAATAATTTCAACTATCAAAAAGGCATTACAAGTGTTGAAACAAAAACAGAAGACGTATGGCAACTTAAAGCCGGTGTGTGCCAGGACTTTGCTCATATACTGCTCGTATTCCTGCGCATGTTTCTAATTCCGTCCAGGTATGTTAGTGGCTACATCTGCCCTAAAGATAAAGAGATGCGTGGAGAAGGCGCAACACATGCATGGGTTGAAGCATACATTCCAGGCTATGGCTGGCTTGGTCTTGATCCCACAAATAAATGCCTCGTAAATGATCAGCACGTTCGCCTGGCAGTAGGAAGGGGCTTTACAGATTGTACCCCTGTAAAAGGAACTTATAAAGGCTCCGGCGAACATTCACTTGAAGTATCTGTTGAAATTAAAAACGGTAATGCTAAAAAAACTAATGAAAAGAATGATGCGCCGAAATTTAGTTACGAAGCCAAAAATCCGGGTGAGCCAATAAATTCATATCGCTATTACCTGGATATGCAACAGAAGCAGCAACAGCAATAATCAATCTTTTTTTAAAAAAGAAACACGGCAAGTAACCAAATGCTTTTACAGTTGCATACATCCCTTAATTTCTGTGCTACAAAAATTACAAAGATATAAAGCGTCAAATCAATTGGTGATCAATGATGAGATATCAATTTGGTGCAGGTAAGGGGCGAGTAATTTAGTAGTAGTGAATAATTGAAATTCCGCAATAGCATTTTTACTTATATCATATTTAACCTCCACATAAAAGTTATAAACCTGGTATAAGGCTATCCTGAATAAAGGATCAGGCCTTTCCAAAAGAAAAACTGCATATTCACACAAAACTTCAGCTTTCTCTTTTTTTGTGAGAGCGTTGAATTCGTATAATGTAATTTCATTTACCATGTTAGATAAACGCATTATGTAAAAAAACATTGTTTTAAAGTCTTAAAAAATTCGGTTACAGCTAATCTAAATTTAATGATGAGCTTAAGATGCCCGTATGGAAAATAACAGGGTGCTAAAAATTTTTCTACTTTTGCCAAATGCAAGCATGTCATCTTTTCAAAAGATGACATGCTTGCATTATTAAATTAACTGAACTCAAATGAACAACCAACCCGGATCATCAATACTGGAAGTAGAAGGGCTTAATGTGTCTTATGGATCTTTTAAAGCGGTTAAAAACGTTTCTTTTAATGTAAGGGCAGGCGAAATATTTGGTTTACTCGGTCCTAATGGAGCTGGTAAAACCAGTACATTAAGTGCTGTGGAAGGATTGCTGAAACCACAATCAGGAGTGATAACTGTTGCAGGTTACGATATAAAAAAACAACCGCTTCATGCACGTGCCAGTATGGGAGTGCAATTGCAGGCAACCAGTTTTCAGCCCGAACTTACGATAGCTGAAATTATTAAGCTATACGCAGGTATATATGGAGTACCATTAACTGCCGAAAAATTAGCTGCCATTTTGCAGGATATAAAACTGGAAGAATCTGCGACTAAAAGATTCGGCCAGCTTTCCGGTGGACAGCAACAGCGTATTTCACTGGTTATATCAACTATCCATGATCCGGCGCTTGTATTGCTTGACGAGCCAACCTCAGGTCTTGATCCACAATCCCGCCGGCAGCTTTGGGAACGTATAGAGGGCATTCGTGAAAAGGGACATGGAGTATTGCTTACCACACATTCAATGGAAGAGGCAGAAGCAGTGTGTGATCGTGTCGCTATTATTGATCATGGAAGTGTAATTATTATTGATACACCACAAATTATTATTGAGCGCCACAGGAATGATCCCGCGGTTATCACTGCTTCAAGAAAAGGAAAAATAACTTTGGAAGATGTGTTCATTGGTCTTACCGGACGTACTGTAAGGGCATAAATTTTTAACTATGGAAACAATCGTTCCTAAAACATCAGCCGTTCTGTCCTCACTTCTTCGTGCGGATTTTACCACCCAGTGGCGCAATCGACGTTCATCAGTATTGATATTGCTTGTGCCGGTTGTGATTCTTATTTCCTGGAAGGGGCTTATTAGTATGGTCGGCGGGCCATTTATCCTTTCTTCCTGTATAACTGTAGGGCTTATAGCTATCGGGCTTATGGGCTATTCTAATGCTATTGCCCGTGACAGGGATAAAGGTATATTTCAACGACTACGTGTTACACCAGTGCCTTCATGGGCTATAATGATGAGCAGGCTTATTGTACAACTGGTAATGATTATGCTGTTGACAGCAATTGTTTTTATAGCTGGGTACTATTTTGACGGAATTAGGATTTCAGCGGGAGGTTATGCCTTAACTTTTTTTGTGGCTATAATTGGCGGCGCTCTTTACCTTGGGCTTGGGCAATTGATAGTAGGCTTATTAATGAGCGCCGAGACGGTTAATTCAACCACAAGACTGGTTTATTTTATATTTATTATGGTTGGGATGGTTGGAGGACTATTAATTGAAAATAAAAGTTTAAAGAATATTATTCAATGGTCGCCTTATGGATCTGTAAAAGATATTCTTTCCGCAAGCATGGAACCCTCAAAGTGGAGTAATCATACTACTATGGCTTTATTGGCCACTATTGCTTATGCTATTGTCTTTTCTTTTTTAGGTATAAAAAAGTTTAAATGGAATAGCAAATAGCATTTAAATAAAAATTAAAAACACAGGGCCATGAAAATTTTCAATATTTTCTTTTGTATCATTTTTATCATTTTTGCAGGGCTCCAATATAATGATCCCGATCCTTATATATGGATGCCTATCTATTTATACGCAGCAATTTTATGTGCCCTGGCTGCGAGAAATAAATTTTATCCGCTTGCTTATTGGATAGGTATTATTGTATATGCAATATATGCCGCTGATGAATTTTTTTCAAAAGATGGTGTACTCGGCTGGATTCAACAACATCATGCTGAAAATATTGCTCATACAATGAAAGCTGAAACCCCATGGATTGAAGAAACCAGGGAATTTTTCGGACTGGTAATCCTCATTTGTGTTCTGCTCATTAATTATTTTTATGGCAGGAGAAAGTCATTAAATCAGAACACGACTTAGCTTACTGCATTAAAACAATTGTAAAAATTCTAACACTACATCAGCATTTTCACCCGCACTTTTAGGCTTGCTGATTAAATAAAGATTGTGGATTTTATTATCAGTTATCGCATCCCATTTAAATTTTAAAGACTGTACAATAACAGGTTCCCTGGCTGGCAGGGGAGGTATTGATGCTACTCCTAATACTTTACCATCAGGCTTGTCTAACCTTATTTCAAAATCATATCCGTATAAGATTGCATTTTTGTAGTTAAAGGAAAGCGCTGCACCTGACACTCCCGAAAGGTCAATAGAATCTACGCTAAACCAGCCTTCAGCTTTTGGTGTGGTTAAAAATCCTGTGGTTCTTGCTTTGGTAAAGCCTTTCAAATTATTTACCCCTCTAAAAGCAATTTTACTATTTTTTAATACCACCGTTTTTCGTCCGGTTAAGGGTTTAATGCCTGCCCCACCTTTATTTGTATAAGCAGCCGTTAGATATAAAAGGCTTTTCTCGGTCAAGGGCTTACCAGGCCTGGATGAATTTATACTCCCGGAAGGTGGCAATGATTTTTTCTTTTCAATACCACTATTCAGTGACATTACCCATTGAACTATTTGGCGTACATCATTCTCTGGCAAATCAGGATGGGCGGACATTGCAGTTTCCCCCCAAACACCACCGCCGCCCTTTTTAATTTTATCCGCCAGGTAATCAATAGCTTTGGGATCATTTTTATATTTTGCTGAAACATCCATAAAAGAGGGGCCAATAGATTTTTCATTTTCTTTATGACAGGATTTGCAATCGTTTACCAGCATTATATTTTTTCCGCTAACTGCCGCAGATCCTGCCAGGTGTCCTAATGCTGCAGCTTCCGCATTGCCTTCCACATAATCAGCCGATACTGCTAAATGGGAGAGATCAATTGCAGTTGTATCTTTACCCTGGCGAACATTTACACTATATTTTACCGGCTTGTTTGAAAAATAAAATGTTTTGTTGCTGCTTATATTTATATCAACTACCGGCTCCTCATTGCCTGCATAAATATTTATAACAGCGCTTTTAGAAGATGCATTCTCCTTATCCACCACGTCAACACTTATTGCATAGTCGCCGGCTACAGTGTAGGTATATTTAGCATTCGGAACATCAGTTTGTATTTTAATGCCGTTTCCAAAATTCCATTTATAAGTAAGTTTATCTTTCTCCGGGTCTGTTACATCAACTGTTGCCGCAATGGTTAAGGGCAAATTTCCTGAAAGCCTGTTTAGATTTATTGAGGCAATTTCAGGAGCACGGTTTCCGCTGTTATAATCTATTCTTGATAAACCTGCATCAGCATTTTTTAGAAACCAGCCGGCTCCGTATTCCAGCACATATAATTTTCCATCAGGCCCAACTTCCATATCAATCGGGTTAGCAAACCTGGTGTGTTCCATAAATGGTTCCATTTTATCAAAATCACTTTTATCCGTCAGGGTAACTACTTTTATCCATCCGCGTATCCATTCGTAGATAAATAATTTGCTGTTATAATAATCCGGATAACGGGAAGATTTTGGAAACATGTCGGTATAATAAACCGGGCCTGCCATAGCGTTACGGCCGCCACTGCCCACTTGCGGAAAATCAGGTGAGCTATCGTAAGGATACCATATGAAAGCCGGTTGTGCCGGTGGCAGTTGCTGTAAACCAGTATTATTTCTTGAATTATTTATCGGCTTTGCCGGATTAAAAGCGAGTCCCGTAGTACCATTTGAATAATCATACTGATGATATGCGTAGTTATTTCCTACAAAAAGCGGCCAACCAAAGAAGCCTGCTTTTTTTGCCTGGTTTACTTCATCATATCCTTTAGGCCCTCTTGTAGCAAAGCTATCTCTCGCTGCATCCGGCCCAACTTCGCCCCAATACAGGTAACCGTTTTTTTTGTCAACAGAAATACGGTAAGGGTTTCTATCGCCCATTACATAAATCTCAGGTCTTGCTTTGTCCGTATTTTTAGGAAAAAGATTTCCTTCCGGAATTTCATAGGTTCCATCATCCTTAATTTTTATGCGCATGATTTTACCCCGCAGATCATTAGAATTGCCTGAGCTGCGACGGGCATCATATTGTTCATGACCAGGCAAATCATTTAAAGGAGCATATCCATGATTTACATACTGCTGGTTCGGCTCATCAAATGGCGTGGAATTATCACCAGCGGAAAGAAACAGTAACCTGTCAGGGCCAAAAGCAATAGAGCCACCCGTATGGCAACATATCTCCCGCTGTGAATAAAATTGCAAAATAATTTTTTCTGTTTTAAGATCAATACTGTCATTTTTAAACTCAAACCTTGATAAGCGGTTTACAGAAGTATCAACAGGGCTATAAAAAACATATACCCAGTGATTTTTTTCAAAGTCAGGATCAGCCTGTATGCCAAGTAAACCTTCTTCTGCGTTAACCCCCTTTGTATGGGATTTAAAATATACCTGTAAAGTCGCTGCAGTCTTAACTTCTCCTGAAGCATTTTTATACAATGCTATTTCGCCCCTCCTTTGTGCTATTAATATATCAAGATTGGGAAGAATGGTCATCTCGGTTGGTTCGTATAAAACTCCCTGTATGAGGGGAGTTTTAGTAAATCTGTCTTCATCCGGGGCGAACTGGCTTTTTGCTTCGCCATAATCAAGATTTTTATTATCACCTATGGCATATTGTATACCTCCTAAAATATGTTGCAGGTAAAGTGGGTCAGAATATGATTCTTCCGTATGGCCTAACTCCGTATAGAAAGCTCGTCCTCCGTCATAATCATGGTACCAGGCCATTGGGTGATCCTCACCGTTTTTGCCGCCTTTGTAGCTTTTCTCATCAATAGAAATAAGTACATGAATATCTTTGCTAATCTTTTTAAAATTATACCATTCATCAAATCTTTTCCACGTTGCAGGAAGATGTTTTGTAGAAATATGCTGTTGATCTTTTACCGTTAAAGTTGCATTTTGTTTTTCGGGATGACTATCAAAATATGCACCTGCTAATCTGCCATACCATCCCCAGTCATATTCAGTATCAGTGGCAGAATGAATACCAACATACCCGCCGCCGGCCTGTATATATCTTTCGAATGAAATTTCCTGGCGATAATTTAATACATCGCCTGTAGTGTTTAAAAAAATAACCGCAGAATATTTTTTTAAACTATCATCATTAAATTTTCCGGCATCTTCTGTGGCTTCAACATTGAATCCACTAGATGCACCTAACTTAATAATTGCCTGGATACCTTGAGGTATTGAACTATGCCGATAGCCAGTGGTTTTTGTAAATATTAATACCCCTGGTTTTTCATTTCGTTTATTACACGTCACAAAAAAGGTAATTATAAATCCCGCGGCAATTGTTAATAATATTGATCTCATATTGATGTTAAATCTTAAGTAAGTAATCTAAATGATATAACAAATTCACACTTTAATTTGAATTGGCCTATTTAATAACAGGTATTTTAAAACGCGATCTGTAAAATATAATGTTGCTAAAAAATACCTCTTATTTATGTTCCGCCAAAATTAAAAGATTCTTCTGCTTATTTTTATTTTCAGCACATATTGTTCATAAATCCCAGTCTTTTGTGCATCATGATATTGGTAAAGAAGTTAATAAACTTAGGTGATGTGGTATAAAAGAGATAAAAAATAAGGCGAGAATTCAATAGGCAGCAAAGTAAACTTTATCTAATCATTTGGTTAAATGATTTACTGAAGCTACTTGAGTGTTCCTAGGTTTCAGCAGTACAATCCTTCCCGTGCCACCGTATTCAGAAACATATATATTTCCGGTTTTTAAATCTTCTGTAAGATCTAACGGGTCAACAAATCCCGAGAATCCTTCGATTGACGGGCCCTCAGTTGAACTTATAATGTCATTATTTTGGCCGCCAGGGGTTAAGGTAATAATATCATCATGCTGGCTATACCTTACCACAAGCAACTTGCCTTTTAATGCACCATTGAATGTATTGCTTTTATATTCAATAGCTCCATCTGGCGACATGTTGTTTTGAAAGTCAAAAGCAAATCCCCTCCAATTCTTATCAGGCAGTGTACCTACAGGGTAATCATTTACCTGTGCGGAATCTATTGATTTTGTAGGATTGCCCCCATTCATAACATATTCTCCACGCAGCGGATTTGGATGCCCGTAATATCCTCCCTTAACAACCCTGAAAAGAAAATCTTTCTGAGTTTGCTGAACATTGGTTAGTTCAGGAACTACCGGCCCATTGTAACGGGAGCCATCAGGCCGTATTGCTCCATTAACTGAAGCAGGTGTGTTTCCGCCTGCGGAAGATCCGTTAGTGGGTACGTACAGATTGCCGTTGCTATGCCAAACCAGATCGTAGGCATTTCGGATTCCTGAAGCATAAATAGTTAATGGAGCATTAGCAGCGTAAGGGTTATAAGAACCTCCGCCATCAGGTGTTTTTGCATTTAACGGAAGCGTCCCTAATTTGGAAACATCTAACCTTAAAATGGCACATGACAGCAGGTGTTCATTTCTATATTTCCAGGTTTTATCCGCTCTGCCCATTGCAGTAGTACCTCCCTCGGAAAAATACAAAGCCCCGTCAGGGCCAAATGCTATGCTGTTTGTAAGATGATCTTTGGCCGACCTTGGTAAATTGATCAATACATCCTGAACTGTTTGCAGGTTATTACCACTTAATCTTGTCAGTTTGCCATCCCAGTCGTTGCCATTTAAAAATACAAAAGAACTATGGGTAATCCATACTACCAGGTTTGAATCCGTAGCTGAAGGATCAAACGCAAATCCAATGGCCAGCCTGGGCTGTCGTTTACCATACGCATCTTCTAAAGAATATAATAATTCCGGGGTACGCAGTGTGCCATCAGGATTGATTGAAAATCGTTTAATTATGCCATCAATACTTAAGGCATATAATTTTCCGTCAGGGCCGATGGTAAGGCTTGAATAACGGCCGGTTGCATTAACCAAATGAACTTTATTAAACTTTACATTTAACATTTTTGTGGTAGAAAACATGCCGGTTGTAAAGGTGCTTGTGTACGGTATAAACGAAGCTCCAGATAGGTCCTTTACCCCATCAGTGATATAAAAATTATAAGTTGTATTTAAATTTAATGAAGAAGCAGGTACCAGTATTATCGCGTCGCCCCCGCCTGTACCATTTACATTTGAAGGCACTATTATACCTGTGGCCCGTTCAGTTAGGTAAACGGTTTTTGAAGTAATGGTAGAATTATCTATGCCTCCGTTAGGTAACTTTAAAATGCTTGTTGAAATAGATGAATTCTCAGTTATATTCCTGGAATTTTTTTCAGGGCTAACCGCAGTAACTGAAGGGCTTTTGGAGAAAGGGCGTAAATAGGTTCGCAAAAAAAAAGCGGCTAAAATAATTATTATAAGTAATAATATAAGCTTACTTCTTCGGTTTTTAAAAGATACCATCAGCAAAAATTACTATTGAATTTACTGGTTAACGGGAATAAAAATTGTTCTTCTTAATCTCTCCATACTGAGACACCTTCACTGCAATTTGCGCAAATGTCAATATTTTTTCTGCTTTTCATAAGCTCCATGCGAAATTGTTTGTAATTGTCATTATCCCAAATTTGTTTAAAGGATTGCATTTTCAGGTTACCTAACTGATGTGATGCATCTTTATCAAAACAACATGGCACAATAAGACCATCCCATGTAATAACATTACCCTGCCATAACTTCCAGCATTTGTTAGTTAATTTGTTTTTAGAGATATTTTCCCCCTTCTCATTTTTTTTATACCTGCTAAATTTTTTGTTTGCAGGAATTAGCTGGTTAGGGTCTGATTTATAATCATATACCTGTGCAGTTTTAAAACGGATTTCATCTACGCCCACTTCTTTAGCCAATTTCTTTATTTCTTCTATTTGATGTTCATTAGGCCTTACTACTAAAAACTGAAAAAATATAAACGGCTTTTTACTCTTCAATATTCTCTTCCACCTAATAATATTTTTTGCTCCTTCAATAACTTTATTAATATTTCCGCCCACCCGATATTGCTTATAAACTTCCTGCGTAGTGCCATCAATAGAAATAATTAATCTGTCCAGCCCACTTTCTACTGTTTTTTTGGCAGCCTCATCAGTTAGAAAATGGGCATTTGTGGAAGTAGCTGTATATAATCCTTTACCAGATGCATATTTTACCATCTCCAAAAAATCGCTGTTCAGGTAAGGTTCTCCCTGAAAATAAAATATCAGGTAAAGTAAATGCCTATGAATATCGTCAATAGTCTCTCTGAAAAAATCTTTTTCCAACATTCCGGTTGGTCTTGTAAAAGACCTTAACCCGCTTGGGCATTCGGGACATCGTAAATTGCAGGAAGTAGTTGGCTCAAATGAAACAGAAATTGGATAACCCCACTGTACCGGTCTTTTTAACGTATTACTTACATAATAACTGCCCAGAACTTTTGCAGCATTCCAAATTTTAGGCAAAGTAAGTTTTCTCAAAAAATTTATGCTATCATTCAGGTTCAATTTGGGCATTTGCTCAAAGATAATCTCAAAACGTATTCTAAAAAAAATTCCTTAAGGGTTAATAAAACAAAGCCTGTTTAAAACATAAGGATAGTATAATTGATCAGATTGATGGTAAGATAATACCTACACCCGGTAATAAACTATTTATACTTAAAATAAGGCACATCAACCCAATACGGCGTATTAAAAAATCATGAGGCTGAATAATTATTTAGCGTATTAATTTATGAGCACCCGGATAATTATTATACTGATTTGCGGCTGTTCAATGGTGATGTGTTCTTAACCCATAGGAACATTTAGGCAAAATCTGAGGCTGGGATATTTGAATTATTTTCTGACAGGCACAAATAGGGGAAGATAATTATTAAGCAAGTGTCTTCAAATGAATTTGCAATGACTTTTCTATTTTTAAGTATTCACATTCCGCGGCTTCAACCAGCTTATTAAGCTCGATCCAGGAGTTTTCTAAGTTTGCAGTTGATTCTATTTGTTCAAGGATTTCTGAAAACTTAAGGGCTTCCAAAAGGCCTGAACTGCTTTTTAGTTTATGCGCTTTACCATATACAATACTATTTCTTCTGGAGGCAACTGCGAGTGTCATTTCTTTTAATTCCCTGGGAGTTTCATTTAAAAAGATTGAAAGTATTTCTACCAGGTACTCATTATCATCCATCGCCTCCAACATGTGCAGGTTATAAGGTTTCTCTTCTGATAAAATAACTTCTGTAAAAGGATAGCCTTTTTTTTCCAAATACACTTTATCCAAAACATTTTTTATTGCTTCGGGCAGGGTATCCAAATTATCTTTTAGTATATATCCTTTAGCGCCTTCTTCCATAATGTTAGTAATAAATTCTTCTGATGCAGCAGCAGTAACCAAGAGGAAAGGAACGTTTGAGGCACCCTGTTTAACAATTTTAAGCGCCTCCATAGAATTGAAGGAAGTGAGAGAATGATCCGCCAGGATAATATCGGGAGTGAATTGTTCTAAAGCTGATACAAATTCTTTTTTAGTATCTACAACCAGGTTCTCAAACCGGATATTTGCCTTATTCAATTCCATATTTATCAATTCTGCATCACTTTGCAGATCCTCAAGATGTAATATTTTTATTTTCGGTTCCATCTTAATAATAAATTGATTTTGATCAGTTATAAGTTTATTTAAATCCCGGAGAAATTAAACTTTGACAGCAGACTGAAAATATTTTAATAACACTTTGTCAATAAGTTCAGAGGTCAAGGGCTTTGTTTCAAATCCTGAAATCTCTTTTATTTTGCTGGCTTTTTCCCTGTCATCAGGATTAAGTGAAGTGGTTAGCATAATGATCACTATTTTACTCTGGTGATCTATTGGTAATTGCCTGTATTTTTCAAGAAACTCCCATCCATCCATTGCGGGCATATTTATATCAAGAAATATAAGATCTGGTATGGGAAGAACGTCACTTTTAAGAAGCCCAAGAGCCCTTTGGCCACTATCGGCAATTTGTATATGTTCAGTACAATCTGCATCTTCAATAAGTAAGCTGCTAAAAAAATTGGTGGGTTCATCGTCATCAATCAGCAATATTGATTTTAATTTTCTTTTCATAGGGATTTTTTTAGTTACAAAGACAGCCCACCTGCGCAGCAATCGTAAATGTTAATAGATAACGTTTAGCTATGAAAAATATTATTCAATAAGAAATATAAATTAAATATGAAGTACGTAAGTTTTCAGAAAAATATTTCATGTTGGCTCAATTTATTGTCCAATAATTTTCAGGTGATTCTTCAATCCATATTCTATCTTTTGATGTTGCTGGTGTACTTCAGTTACAAGTGCAATAAGCTCTACGTTTACTTTTCCTGCCTTAGCATTTTTTTCTATACCGGTAAGCAGATCCATCAGCCTGTTAGCCTGTATAACGCCTGCACTGTTCTTTAACTTATGCGCCTGTTTACATATTGTTTCAGTTTTACCCGCATTTAATGCTTCCCTCATTTCTCTCAGATCAACGGGGGTTTCTTTCAAAAAAACATTAATCATTTCTACCACGTATTCCTCATCATCCAGTTCTTCAATCATACTTAAATCGTAAAGATTCTCATCATCTGGGAGCGTAAGGGTGTTGTGGGGTTTTTCGAAATTTCTTTCAGTCATCATAGTTTTGGTTTTATAACTTAAATTATTTGTGAGGCAGGAATATTGCTTTTTTTCCCGTTTAAATTTGTTGTAAGGTTAACCGACCATTTGGCCAGCATGTTCACCAGTTCTTCAAGTTTAACCGGCTTGCTTAAAAAGTCGTCCATGCCGGCCGCCAGGCAGTCATCTTTATCTTCCTTCATTGCATTGGCCGTCATTGCAATTATTACCGGCTGTACATCCATCGCCTTTCTTATCATCCTGGTGGCCTCCAATCCGTCCATTTCAGGCATTTGTACATCCATCAATATTATGTCGTAAGGCTGCTGGCTGGCCATCTCTATTACTTCGTGCCCGTTCTCTGCTAAAGTTGCCTGAAAGCCCAGTTTGCTTAATATCTTTAGGGTGAGTTTTTGATTGATGGCGTTATCTTCAGCAACAAGTATTTTTAGCGGATGCTCAGTTGCAAAATTTGCAGAAAGTTTTTGATGTACAGGCTTATCGTCTGCTACCAGCTTTACTTTTCCCCCTCTTAATTCATTAATTATAAGCTTGGACAGCATTTCCTGTTTGATAGGCTTGGTTAATATTGACTTGAACAAGCCGGCATACTTTTTATTGCGTTCATCACCCACCGAGCTCAAAAGAATAATGGGTATTTTAGGATAAAGTTGTTGAATATTTCGTGCTAATTCACAACCGTCCATGTCCGGCATTTGCATATCTGTAAGCACCAGGTCAAAACTCACTGGGCCGGCCAGTATATTCAGTGCCTCTTCGCCTGATTCTGCAAGGGTAGGTATAAGGCTCCATAATTCCAATTGATTTTTTAGAATGCAGCGGTTGGTTAAGTTATCATCAACAACCAGTATTTGTTTGCCTTCGATACCTGCCATGTGGTTGGTTACGTACGTACGGAGGGATTGAGAACTGGCAGTAGTAAGCATGGTAAAACTAAAGGTTGTACCCTGCTGATGTATGCTTGTAACTTTAATTTCACCGCCCATTAATCCTACTAACTTTTCGCATATAATGAGCCCAAGACCAGTGCCGCCGTATTTACGAGTAGTGGATGAGTCGACCTGTGAAAAAGCCTTAAACAACCTTTCTATTTTATCCTCCGGAATACCAATACCGGTATCACGGACTTCGAAGCCAAGTTGAAGCTGCCCGTTATCTTTTGTATTTAGTAAATGAACGCCAACAAATATTTCTCCACGCTCTGTAAATTTAATGGCGTTGCTTACCAGGTTCATAATTATCTGGCGTAGTCTTAAACTATCTCCAAGTATCTGTGCCGGAACATTATGATCTATCTCATACACAAGGTCCAGCCCTAACTGTCCGGCTTTGCCGGCAAATACATCGAGCACTTCCTCAATGCAGGTTCGTAAATCAAAATCGCGGTGTTCAATTTCCATATTACCGGATTCTATTTTAGAAAAATCCAGGATATCATTGATAACCGTTAATAATGCTTCGCCACATGTGCTGATTGTTTTTGCATATTCACGCTGCTCTTCGGTTAATTTTGTTTCAGATAAAAGTGATGCCATGCCAATTACTCCATTCATGGGCGTGCGTATCTCATGGCTCATTGTAGCGAGAAATACACTCTTTGCTTTATTGGCCTCATCTGCCTGGTAACGTGCCTTTTGTTCTTCTTCGTTTGATTGTACTAACTGTTGGGTTTGTTCATGTACCTGCTGTTGCAGCTTTATTTTTTGTGCATTAATAATGCTAATGCGAAACTTGTAAAAACCAATAGCGCCACCAACTATAGTTACAAACACTAATAATTTAAACCACCATGTTAACCAGAATGGAGGGGTAATGGTAAGTTGTATAGCAATTGTTTTGGCTGACCACAGGCCTTCATTATTTAAACCTTTTACTTTAAAAATATATTTTCCGGGATTAAGATTAGTATAGGTGGCTGTTCTGTTTGTGCCTATTTCGTTCCAGTTTTTATCGAACCCTTCAAGCATATATGCATATTGCTTTTTTTCAGCTACTGTATAATTTAACGAAGCAAATTCAAATGAAATAACAGAACTCTTATAAGGCAGTGTAATTTCTTTCGTTGCTGAAATATCTTTTTTCAGCGGGGAAGGATCTTCATCATTTTTAGCAACGGGAACATTTTTATTAAATATCTCAAAGTCGGTAAGGATAAGCGATGGCTCAAAAGGATCTGCCTTTATTTTATCAGGATAAAATTCATTGAACCCATTTATACCGCCAAAATACATAGCGCCTGAACGGGCTTTACAAAATGCCCTCATTTTAAATTCATAAGCTTGCAATCCATCTTCAATGCCAAAGTTTTTAAATTTTTTAGTTGCCGGGTCAAGGCGTGATAAGCCTCTGTTTGTGCTTATCCACAGGTCGCCTTTTGCATCTTCCAATAATCCAAAGATCAGGTTATTTGGAAGCCCGTCTTCTGTAGTATAGGTGGTAAAAACCTGTTTTTTAGTATCATAATAATTTAAACCAACCATGGTATTTATCCAAAAATTTCCCTGCCTGTCTACATATGTATAGGTTACCCTATTATCACTCAGGCTATTTTTATTGTCACTATGTATAAAGCTGGTAAAAGTTTTAGTTTGTTTATTGAATACCTGTAAACCGCCACCGTCGGTGCCCATGAGGAGGTTTCCTTTTGTGTCTTCTGTAATAGAATGGATTCTCTTAGTGCTTGAATTACCTGTACCATCATCAAAGCGTGTGAAAGAATTATCAAGTGGGTTATACAAGTTCAATCCACCATTATAAGTGCCTGCCCATATATTCTTTTCCTTGTCTTCAAAAATTACCCATACATTATTGCAGCTTAAACTACCAGCATCAGCAGGATCATTTTTAAAGTGCCTGTAAGTGTTTTTTTGAGGATTAAAAACCGTTATGCCATCTGCCCATGTACCTATCCATACATTGTCTTTGCTATCGCTGCAAACACTCAGAACATAATTGCCGCAGATACTATTATTATTTCCCTGCTTATGTAAATAATGAGTGAAATTTTTTGTTGCAGGATCAAACAGGTTCAGGCCACCGCCATCTGTTCCGATCCATATTTTTCCATTTGCATTGTCCTGCATGCACAATACGTTATTGTCATTAAGGCTGTTTTCATCTGAGGTACGTTTAAAATGGCCAAACCTGTTGCCGCTTTTGGTGATGATATTAACCCCACCGGCAAAGGTGCCTACCCACATGTTACTATTGATATCTTTATAGATAGAGTGAACAGAGTTATGGCTAACGCTTTTATTATCTAATTCATCATGCTGATATAGCTCAAATATTTCTGAAGACAGATCATAAATACTTAGTCCTCCGTTTTCCGTGCCCACCCAAAGATTACCGGCATCATCTTCTGCGATAGCGAGCACTACATTAGCCGCCAGGCTATTACTGTTCTGCATATCATTGTGCAAAAAGTGATGGAACTTTCCTGTACCCTTGTCAAAGAGATTTAATCCACCCCCGATAGTACCAACCCAGAGATGGTGTTTACTATCTTCAAAAATTACAGGAATGTTGTTGTTACTAATTGAGGAATTATCTTTTATATCATGACTGTAAAAGCTGAATGTTTTTGTTTTTTTGTTAAACAAGCCCAGGCCATTTTGATACGTGCCTATCCACAGGTTATGTTTACTATCTTCAAAAGCGTAGCGTGCGTCAACCTGGTAGTGTACAAAACTATTTTTACCGGGTTCAAAATAATTTAAGCCACTCTCGGTACTGATCCATAAATTACCTTCACTGTCTTTACTTATGCTGGTTGCAATATCGCTTGAAATGGTATTGGTATTTTTGGGATCATTTTTGAATTGAGTAAAAGTGCCCTTTTCTTTATCGAACCTGTTCAATCCTCCCCCACGGGTTGTTGCCCAAATTATTCCTTTGGAGTCTTCTACAATACCGGAGATGTAGTTGTTACTTATGCTCTTGCTATCTTTTGCATCATTCTTATAAACAGTAAACTTATACCCATCATATTTATTAAGACCGTCACGGGTTCCAAACCACATAAGTCCGCGGCTATCCTGCAAAATGCAAAGCACATTACTTTGAGAAAGCCCGTCATTTGTTTGCAAATGATCAAATTTAACGAGCGTGTTTTGCGCAAATGAAAAAACACAAATACTTTGCAGAAAAACTAAAAAAAGATAGCGTAACGGGGGAAGTAGGGTTTGTGCTTTCAAGAGATTTTTTTGGATTTTATTATTACAGGTCTTGAATCTTGTTGAATGAATAATCTATAACGAAATTTATCAATGTTTATTTCTGAATCTGTGCAGTTATATTTTTAGCTATTAAATTTGCGGGCTTATCATACAGCAATCCCAATTTTTTTGGTGGTTGAGTTTTTGATTTCGGCTGACCATTTGGCCAGCATGTTTACCAGCTCCTCAAGCTTTACGGGCTTGCTTAAAAAATCATCCATGCCGGCAGCAAGGCAATCGTCTTTATCTTCCTTCATCGCATTGGCCGTCATCGCTACTATTATGGGTTGTATGTCCATTGCTTTTCTTATCATCCTTGTTGCTTCAAGGCCATCCATCTCGGGCATTTGCACATCCATCAATATTATATCATAAGGCTGCTGGCTGGCCATCTCTATTACTTCGTGCCCGTTTTCAGCAAGGGCTACCTGCCCAAAACCTAACTTACTCAATATCTTTAAGGTGAGTTTTTGATTGATGGCATTATCTTCTGCTACCAGTATTTTTAAGGGATGTTCGGTTGCAAAATTTTCTGAAAGCTTTTTTTGTGTTGGCTGTACATCGGCTGCTGGCCTGGCTTTGCCGCCTCGCAGCTCATTTATCATAAGCTTGCACAGCATCTCCTGTTTAATGGGCTTGGTTAATATTGATTTAAATAAACCCTCGTATTTTTTATTGCGCTCATCGCCTACTGAACTTAAAAGTATCATGGGTAGTTTGGGATATAGATCCTGTATCCGGCGGGCAAGTTCGCAGCCATCCATATCAGGCATCTGCATATCTGTGAGCAACAAATCAAAGCTGCCCGTCCCCGCAAGTATTTTCAGCGCCTCTTCGCCTGACTCTGCCAGCGTAGGTACAAGGTTCCATAGCTCCAACTGGTTTTTTAGTATACACCTGTTGGTCAAATTATCATCTACAACAAGTACCTGCTTGCCTTCCATACCAGCCATGTGGGTGGTTATATAGGTTCTTACCGATTGGGTACTTGGAGCCGAGAGAATGGTAAAGCTAAAGGTTGTGCCCTCGTTATGTTTGCTCTCCACTTTAATTTCTCCGCCCATAAGCCCTACTATCTTTTCACAAATTATTAGCCCAAGGCCTGTTCCCCCATATTTGCGGGTAGTGGATGAATCAACCTGTGAAAAAGCCTTGAACAACCTCTGCATTTTATCTTCCGGGATACCAATACCGGTGTCCCGTATTTCAAACCTCAGTTCGATCTGCCCGTCAGGTTTTTGATTTATCAAATGAACGCCAACAAATATTTCTCCGCGTTCGGTAAATTTTACCGCATTGCTTACCAAATTCATTAATACCTGTCGAAGCCTTAAACTGTCGCCTACAATTTGTGCAGGCACGTTATGGTCTATTTCATATACCAGGTCAAGTCCTAACTGGCCGGCCTTTCCTGCAAATACATCCAGCACTTCCTCAATGCAGGTACGCAAATCAAAATCCAAATGTTCCATTTCCATATTGCCGGATTCGATCTTGGAAAAATCCAGGATGTCGTTGATAACGGTTAATAAAGCTTCTCCGCAGGTGCTTATTGTTTTTGCATATTCACGCTGCTCTTCTGTTAGTTTTGTTTCAGCTAAAAGTGATGCCATCCCGATTACGCCGTTCATAGGAGTGCGTATCTCATGGCTCATAGTAGCCAGAAATGCACTCTTTGCGCTGTTGGCCTCATCAGCCTGCAGCCGTGCTTTTTCAGCTTCCTGCCGGGCCGCCTGTTCTTCTGCTGTTGATTGTACCAGCAGCCTGGTTTGTTCATGTACCTGCTGCTGCAACCTGGCCCTTTGAGCATTGATGATGCTGATTCGAAATTTGTAAAACCCAATAGCGCCGCCAACTACACTTACAAATACCAATAATTTAAACCACCATGTTAACCAAAACGGCGGTGTTATGGTAAGCGCTATCGTTGCCTCACGTGGCGACCATTGCTTGTTACTGTTCATTCCTCTAACTTTAAAAGTATATTTTCCCGGGTCAAGGTTTGTATAAGTGGCTGTATGTTTTGTGCCAATGTTATTCCAATCTTTATCAAAGCCTTCAAGCTTATATGAATATTGCTTGTTTTCGGAAACGTCATAATTTAGGCTTGCAAATTCAAATGATATTACAGACTGTTTATACGATAATACCAGCTCTTTAGTATCTGTAATGTTTTCCTTTAAAGGAGATTTATCTTTCTCATTTGTGCTGATAGAAACGTGACTATTAAATATCTGGAAGTCGGTGAACACCAGTGGTGGTTCATATTTTTTGTCTTTGATACTATCCGGATTAAATTCATTAAAACCATTAATTCCACCGAAATACATATTTCCCTCGTGGCTTTTAAAGCATGAGTTAATTTTGAATTCATTGGATTGCAGCCCATCATTTACACTGAAATTTTTAAATACTTTACGTGATGGGTCCAGCCTTGATATTCCGCTTAAAGTACTAATCCACAAGTAATCGTTTTTATCAAATAGTAACCCGGAAATCGTATTGCTCGGCAAGCCGTCTTTAGCATAGTAGGCAGTGAAGTTGCCCGTTTTTTTATCAAGCCTGTTCAAACCAATGTCGGTTCCAATCCACAAATTGGCCTGCTTATCTTCTGCTATACAGTACGTATCGTTATTGCTCAGGCTGTTTTTGTTCTCAGATTTGGCAAGGTGTTTAAAGGTTTTTGTTTTAGTATCAAACCGATCAAGGCCGCTGCCGTTAGTGCATAGCCAGATATTCTTTTCTTCATCTTGCCAAATAAAATTTACATAACTATTGCCAACACTTTGGGGGTTTGCAGGATCGTTTGAGTAGCGGATAAAGCTGTTGTTCTTTTTATCATACTGGCAGATGCCATTACCATAAGTTACAACCCAGATATTCTTTTCATCATCTTCAAAAATTGATCTGATGTTCGGACTGCTAAGCCCTTTTGGGTTTGATGGATCGTAACTAAAATGCTTATAAGTGTTTTTTGATTTATTAAATACCGTTATGCCATCTGCCCAGGTGCCGATCCATAAATTGCCATCGCTGTCCTCTGCAATTGTAAGCACATAATTTCCGCACAGGCTGTTCTTATTATTTGCATCGTGCATGTAATGAGTGAACGTGCCGGTTTTGCGATCAAACAAATTCATTCCTCCTCCATCAGTACCTATCCAAAGATTTTGTTTTGAATCTTCTAATATTGCTAATACCTTATTATCATTTAAACTTGCTGGTGAAGAAGTATGCCTGTAATGAGCAAACTTGTTTGCGTTTTGGTTTACAAAATTAAGCCCGGCACTAAAGGTACCTGCCCACATATTTCCTTTAATATCCTTATAAACAGACCATACAGAATTATCGTTTAAGCTGGAATTATCAGCCGCATCCTGTACGTGGTTTTCAAATGTTTTAGTTTCCGTGTTGAACACACTAAGTCCGCCGTTTTCGGTGCCTATCCACAAATTTCCATTTTCATCCTCTTCAATTGCTCTTATAACATTAAGCGCAGGGTTACCTTTAGCACTTGATGTATTTGAGTAGTGCTGACAAGTTTCTGTTTTTCTATCAAATAAAAAAAGGCCGCCTCCCCGGGTACCGACCCACAAGCGATTTTTACTATCAACAAATAAAGTTGAATAGTTATTAGAAGCTACTGATCCAATGTCATTGTTATCCGTTTTAAAGTGCCTGAATGTTTTTAGTTTTCTGTCAAACAGGTCTAAGCCGCCGGCTTTTGTTGCAATCCAAATGTTGCGCTCTTTGTCTTGCACAATATCTTTTACCCTGTCGTCAATAAGGCTGTTTGGCTGATTATTGTTGTGGAGATAGTAAACAAACTTTTGTGTTCTTATGTCGAACATGTTTAATCCGCCTTGTTCGGTGGCCAGCCATATGTTCCTATTTTCATCTATTAATAACTTACTTATGTAATCTTTTCTTAAGCTATTCGGGTTTTTCGGATCATTTTTATAATGAGTAAACTTTTCTTTTTTCCAAT
>JBDSFG010000236.1:0-3703 GCA_039919615.1 Ginsengibacter sp.
GGGGTATATAGTATGGTATTACTTGCTTCTATGTTGGTCATAAAGATCTATGAACTTGTACGTGATGCGCAACAATTTGGCGTTCCAAAAGGCTTTTTAAAAGTGATAAATTTTGGCATTCTTAACGACATTTCATTTGCTTTAAATGTAGCTATTGTTCCCGTTGTTATTTTTATACTGTTATTTCTTTTAAATAAAAAAATTGCACGTTTTTTCTTCATAACCTTTTCATTGCTTTTAGCATTAGCACATGCTGCACTTGCAGAATATTTTTTAGAAACACTCGTGCCATTAGGCGCTGATCTGATGAAGTATTCTGTTGCTGACATAAAGCAAACTGTAGGCGCAGCAGGTATTTCAATGGCATTTGTATTCAGTACCGTATTATTGATGGCATTTTTTATGTCGCTGTTTATCATTATTCCAAAAAAATTAAAATTCAGTACCAGGCTTTCTTTTATATTGATGGGAGTATTTGCAACGGCAGCAATTGGTTCAATAGCTTCCATCACCAATACATGGAAACCCGGCCAGGAATTAACCAACAATATTTCTTTAAATAAGTCGTACTATTTTTATAATAGCTGTTACAGGTTTTTCCATGCAGATAAGAAGGGAAATATCATCCCGGCATATCCACATATCTCATCAGCAAATGCTTCTGCATTTAATTATGTAGATGAAGAGCATTACCCGTTTTTGCACACGGTAGATTCAAGTGTGGATGTACTTTCTCCTTTTTTTAATAAACAGGCAACTCCTCCAAATGTTGTTTTTATTGTGGTAGAAGGTTTAGGAAGAGCCTTCTCAAATAAAGATGCTTACCTCGGAAGTTTTACCCCGTTCCTTGACTCTCTATCGGACAAGAGCCTTTACTGGCGTAATTTCTTAAGTGCAGGCGGAAGAACCTTTGCCATGCTGCCGTCCGTTTTTGGTTCGCTGCCATTTGGCCAAAATGGTTTTCTTGGATTAGGAGACAAAATGCCTGCACATTTATCATTGCTAAATATTTTAAAAAGTAATGGATATAACAGCAGCTTCTTTTATGGAGGTGATGCAAGCTTCGACAACATGGATAAATTTCTTAAAATGAATGGAACAAATATCTATGATGAAAAAGCATTTTCAGCAGGCTATACTACGATGCCTGTGAGCAACAGTGGTTTTAGCTGGGGCTTTGGAGATAGTGAGGTTTTCAGAAGATATAATGAGGAAGCCGACACACTTAAAGCTCCATCCTGTAATGTTGTATTAACCTTATCCACCCATAGCCCCTTTTTAATTAACGAACAGGATAAATACCTGCAGTTATTTGAACAACGTATGCTTGCGCTTGGGTTTGATGACGCACAAAAGGAAGAGCACAGGCATTATAAGGAACAATATGCAAGTATATTGTATGCAGACAATTCTATAAGAAATTTTATAAATGGATATTTGGGTAACCCTGATTTTAGCAACACCATTTTTGTTATAACAGGCGACCACCGTATGCCGGAAATTCCTATGTCAACAAAGATTGATCGTTATCATGTGCCATTGATCATTTATTCACCACTGCTAAAACGCAGCCAGGTCTTTGCATCAATGTCCTCTCATCTGGATATTACGCCAAGTCTTTTATCATTTTTTAACCACCAGTATAATTTTAAAGTGCCCGGTATCGCTACGTGGATGGGCGAAGGATTAGACACTGTGCATGCTTTTAGAAACAAACATTCTTATCCATTGATGCAAACTAAAAACGACATAACAGATTATCTTATGGGTGAGTATATGCTAAACAACGAAGACCTCTTCAAAATAAGCGATAATATGAATCTTGACCCTGTTAATGATGATAACGAAAAAGAAAAGCTTAAAGCAGCTTTCGCAAGGTTCAAACAAAAGAATAGCAAGTTTACAAATGCTGGTTCGTTGATGCCTGATAGTTTATTATTGAAGTAGATTTAAAAAAACCTGTGTCTTATATTAGCTGGCCTGGTACATCTAAAATCATCAATCTCACATTTCACCAATCATTGCTTTTCCGGCGTCAGCCATATCAGGGATTTCTTCAGAGAAATATTCCCCGGCATCTAATTTCTTTTTAGTTTTCTCAAAAGCGTTTAATGTTAATTCAGTATCCTCATCAGAATGTGCTGCTGTTGGTATAAGCCTAAAAATTATCTGGCCCTTGGGTATAACAGGATAAACAACAATAGAACAAAAAATATGATAGTTTTCTCTAAGATCCATTACCATGGCCGATGCCTCTGGTACGCCGCCTTTCATATAGATTGGTGTCACAGGGCTGTTAGTGGTTCCGATATCAAATCCTTTTTCTTTTAAACCATTTTGAAGCTTATTTACATTATGCCATAATTTTTGTTTTAGCTCCGGCATTGTTTTCATCATCTCCATTCTTTTTATCATTCCTTCTACAATTATCATGGGCAGGCTTTTTGCAAAAATCTGCGAACGCACATTATAGCGCAAATACGTCATTACTTTTTTGGGCCCGGCAATAAAAGCCCCAATACTCCCCATGCTTTTTACGAAAGTGCTGAAATAGAGATCCACTTCATCCTGGCAACCCTGCTCTTCATCAGCGCCGCCTCCTGTGGAACCCATTGAACCAAATCCATGAGCATCATCTATCAGTAATCTAAATTCATATTTCTTTTTTAATGCAGTTATTTCTTTTAGCTTCCCCTGGTTACCGCTCATGCCAAATACACCTTCTGTAATAACTAAGATACCCCCTCCGTTTTTTTGGGCCATTTTTTCGGCTCTTTGCAATTGCTTTTCAAAATCTTCAATATCATTATGTTTATAGGCATAGCTGTAACCGAGGTGCAGCCTTATTCCATCTACAATGCAGGCATGGCTTTCTGCATCATGCACAATTACATCGCGGCGGTTAACCAGTGCATCAATACAACTCATTATGCCCTGGTATCCAAAGTTGAGCAACATGGCATCTTCCCGGTTAATAAAGCCTGCTATAATTTTTTCAAGTTTTTCATGCAAAGTACTGTTGCCACTCATCATACGGGCTCCCATTGGGTAACCCATGCCCCATTTTTCGGCGGCCTCTGCATCAACCTTTCTTGCCTCCGGATGATTGGCCAGCCCCAGGTAGTTATTAAGGCTCCACACTATTTTTTCTTTTCCTCTAAAAAACATACGACTCCCCAATTCGCCTTCCAGCTTTGGAAAAGCGAAATAACCATGCGCTCTTTCTACATGCTTACCCAAAGGACCGGCGTCTTTAATTAATTTTTCAAAAACATCCATGATAATAATTTAATCAGATATAAAACAAAAATAAGGCTTTACGCCGCCAAATTGGTGGATGCAATAAATTTAAAGAGGAAGCTATTTTGTTTATGTACCGGCGGCTTCCAGCGAACATTCAGCGCACGTTCTACAGTTGGTAAGATGATTTGTTCAGATAGATATTATTTCAAAACCAGTTCGTTTGCAACTAGAGAGAAGCTCTTACTCTTAAAGAAAAAGGAACATGCACATGCCGCAATTCATTCTCCTGTATAATTCTTGCAGTTTCAATACCCATTGCTTCAAAATCTGTAGAAATTGTAGTTATGCCATTTAAAATAATTTTCTTTAGAGGGGTTTCATTGTAAGAGATAACGCCTACCTCATGTCCTACTTTCAATTTTGATTCAATGATCTTCTCAATCAGAACAACAAGATCATT
>JBDSFG010000238.1:0-7205 GCA_039919615.1 Ginsengibacter sp.
TTTTCCTCTACCTTTAGCAATTAAATTTTTTGTAAATGAGCTACGAGTTAACAGGGAAACTAATTGCCAAATACGATACTATACAACGTTCAGAAACTTTTAAAACAAGAGAATTTGTAATTGAAAAAACTGAAGATATAGGCGGACGCACAATAACTAATTTTGTAAAGTTTCAGAGTATTCAGGAAAAAATCAATATTGTTGACCGTATAAATATAGGTGATGAAGTAAAAGTATATTTCAATATTAAAGGCAGCAAGTGGGAAAAAGAAGGCCGCACAAATTATATTACCAATCTTGATGCATGGAGGATTGAACAATTATTACAGGTAGATAAAAATACTGCTGCCGATGATGGCCATATGGAACCTTTAGATACATTTTCATCATCCTCTTCTGAAGCTGTTGATGATCTCCCATTTTAAAACCCCGTGTTCTAAAAGGGGGTATAAAAAACTCCATATAATTAAATTTTGTAAACCCGTTACAATACAGGGATGCAGCAAAGAATTTCTCTTAAACTTCTTCCTTCAGAAGCTGATGATGAAACTAATTTAAAGGAGGTTATTTCCCAAAATTTCGCAAAAAATCCAGATCAGGTCAATGGATATTACATTGTAAAACGTTCAATTGACGCAAGGGCAAAAACAATCTGGATAAATCTTACTGTTAATGTTTTTATTGGTGAACCATTCCAAAAAAGGCCTGTAAAGACTTTTAGCTTTAAAGATGTTAGATCTGCAAAAAAGACCATAATTATCGTTGGTGCCGGTCCCGCAGGTTTGTTTGCTGCATTAGCATTAATTGAGCAGGGCATTAAGCCGGTAATTTTAGAAAGAGGAAAAGAAGTGAGGGCAAGAAGAAGAGATCTTGCTGTATTAAACAAAGAGGGGATAATAAATCCGGAAAGCAATTATTGTTTTGGAGAAGGTGGCGCGGGCACATATAGCGATGGTAAATTGTACACACGAAGTTCCAAACGTGGCAATGTAGACCGCATACTTCACCTGTTTGTTCATTTTGGGGCAGAAGAAAAAATATTATATGAGTCGCATCCACACATTGGAACAAATAAACTTCCACAAATTATAACTGCAATGCACCGCCAAATAATCCAGTGTGGCGGCGATTTTTTGTTTGAGAAAAAAGTTATTGATTTTATTATCGCTGGTGCAAATATTAAAAGTGTAAAAACCGCTGACGGAAATATTTATGAAGCCGATGCATTTGTATTAGCAACGGGTCATTCAGCAAGGGACATTTATACGTTATTAAATGATAAAAAAATACTGATACATGCAAAGCCGTTTGCCTTAGGTGTTCGGATTGAACATCCGCAAAGTTTAATTGATACTATTCAATACAAAAACCCCCTCCAAACCTTCCCCCCGGCAGGAGGCCTATTATCACTACCGTCTTTGCATTTACCACCTGCTTCGTATAGCCTGGCGGAGCAGGTAAACAAACGTGGTGTATTTTCGTTTTGTATGTGCCCCGGTGGTATAATTGCGCCCGCTGCCACGGCCACGGGAGAATTGGTTTTGAATGGATGGAGCCCATCTAAACGAAATAATCCATACGCCAACAGCGGAATAGTTGTTCAGGTAGAAATCAATGATGCTTTGAGTAATATCGAGAATGAAAAATTAAAAATGAAGAATGACGATGCTCTTACACTAATGCATTTTCAGCAAATGATTGAGCAAAAAGCTTTTGCTGCAGGCGGTGGAAAATTTGTTGCACCAGCACAGCGTATGGTAGATTTTGTTGAAGCTAAAATATCATCTTCTTTACCCGGCTGCTCTTATGTGCCCGGCATTCATGCTGCTAACTTAAGGGATGTTTTGCCCCAATTCATTTTTAAAAGCCTGCAGGGCGCTTTTAAACGATTTGGAAAAAAAATGAAGGGTTATTATACTAACGAAGCTGTAGTTGTTGCTGCCGAAAGCAGAACTTCTTCTCCTATTCGCATTCCACGTGACCCGCAAACCCTTACTCATCCTCAACTAAAAAACCTTTATCCTTGCGGTGAAGGCGCCGGTTATGCCGGCGGGATTGTAAGCGCAGCAATGGATGGAGAAAAAGTCGCTTTTAAAATAGCTGAGATTAACCGGATATAAAATTATTTTTTTGCATGATTAACTTTTAGATATTTATAAATATTTAGCACCGGGCATAAGTAACACCATTACATATGAATATACTTGAACTGCATAATTTAAAAAAATATTACGCCACGCAAAAAGCGGTAGATGATATTAGTTTTTCAATTGAATATGGAAGCATATTTGGATTGCTGGGGCCAAACGGAGCGGGGAAAACCACGCTGTTGCGCATGATCACAGGTATCTTATATCCTGATACAGGTGACATAGTTTTTGAAGGGAAGAAATTTAATGGTATCCACGACATTAAAAAAATAGGATACATGCCGGAAGAAAGGGGTTTGTATAAGAAAATGAAAATTGGCGAACAGGCTTTATACCTTGCTCAGCTGAAGGGATTAAGCCGTAAGGACGCTATCGAAAAAATTAAAGAGTGGTTTATTAAATTTGAAATGCAAAGCTGGTGGGGCAAAAAGGTGGAGGACCTTAGTAAAGGCATGAGCCAGAAGCTGCAATTTGTAACTACCGTTTTGCATGAGCCGAAATTGCTTATCCTTGATGAGCCCTTTAGTGGCCTGGATCCGGTTAACAGCAATTTAATAAAAGAAGAAATTTTTACGCTTTCAAAAAAAGGAACAACAATAATTTTTAGCACACATAGAATGGAGCAGGTTGAAGAAATTTGCGATCACATTATATTAATGAATAAAGGGTGTAAGATTTTGGATGGCAGCGTAAAGCAAATAAAACAGGATTGTAAAGAAAACCATTTTCGGATTGGGTTTGAGCAATTGCCAACTGCAATAGATGATACCTCCTTTGATATTATAAAACAGGAAAATGATGCATTGGTTGTGAAAATAAAAGACGGATTTAAACCAGCAACTGTTTTACGAAATTTTTTACAGCAGGATGCAAGTATCATTTCATTCAATGAAATATTACCCTCGCTAAATGACATCTTTATAAAAAAAGTGGAAGACACTAAAGTTACAAGGCAGTTTGAAGAGGTTAAGGTTTAAGTTTTTTAAACATTAATTATAAACCGGATAATAATTATGCTTTAGTATGAAAAAGATTTTACTGATTATTAAAAGAGAATATTTTACAAGAGTTAGAAATAAAACTTTTATTCTATCTACCATTTTACTGCCCCTGGTTTTTATTGGCTTTATAGCCGCTTCAACGTACTTTTCTATAAAGAGTGTTGACAAACACACTATAGCTGTAAAAGATGATAATGGTATTTTTAAAAATAGTTTTCATAGTGATGAAGTAATAAGGTTTGAATATGCCGACAATATAAACGCGGATAATTTTAAAGCTAAAGGATATTCCGGTATACTAATAATTCCCAAAGATTATGACTCCAAACAGGATTCTATAACATTGCTTTCTGAAAAACAACTTGGTATTGTATCAGAAGAAAAAATAAAAGATCAAATAAATTCTGCCATCAGAAACAGGGCTTTTCTTCAAAATAATATAGATAAAAAAATACTTGATTCCATTAATAATATTGATCAGGAAAAGATATATAAATTCAGTCCCGTAATAAAAAAAGGCAACATAACCTCACAATCCAATTCAGGCCTTGCTTATGGTATTGGCTTTGGCAGCGGAATGTTAATTTACATAACGCTGTTTATTTACGGCGCTGCTGTGATGCGTGGTGTGATGGAAGAAAAAATGAACAGGATAGCGGAAGTTATTATTAGTTCTGTAAGGCCGTTTCAACTTATGATGGGCAAAATAATAGGTATTGCAGCTGTTGGCCTTACCCAGCTCTTAATATGGATGGTTTTAATAATTGGATTATCGGCATTATCTTCTTTGTTTTTATCGCATGATGTTTTACAACAGGCGCAGGCAGTTAACAATCAGATAGGCTCAGCAGATAACAAGATGGCGATAGGAATTTTAAGTGCAAAAAATACCATGCTACAGGCACCCTGGGCACTTATAATACCCTGCTTTTTATTTTATTTTATTGCGGGATATTTGTTTTATGCATCATTATTCGCAGCCGTTGGCAGTGTAGTTAATGAAGACCCGCAGGAAGCACAATCTTTAATGCTGCCTATTACCATGCCTATTGTTTTATCCTTCATAATAATGACTACTGCGGTAGCAAAGCCGGATGCACCAATTTCAGTGTGGGCAAGCATAATACCTTTTTCTTCATCAATTGTAATGATGGCCCGTATACCTACAGGCGGAGTTCCCTTGTGGCAACTGGCACTTTCTATGGCATCGCTGATAGCTGGTTTTATTTTAACCACAATGCTCGCTGCAAAAATTTACCGCACGGGCATTCTATTATATGGTAAAAAAGTAACCTTTAGAGAAATGGGAAGGTGGCTATTCAGAAAATCATGATATTGTTGTTGTAGTTGTGCTGGTTTTAGAAGGGATGGCACCGAATAAAGCCCTTGATACTTCCTGGCGTGTATAACGGAGTAGTAATTTACTTACAATAAGCGCCGCCATACCCACCCCCCCAACAAGAAGACCGATGATGCAATACAATATCCAGGATCTTCTTTGTTTATCAAAAGGAGGATCGGGTTTATCTAACACCCTTATTAGTGGAGTATCTTTTTGCAGCTTGTATGCTGCAGATTGTTGATTTATCACGGCCTGGGAATACTGATTACGAATTAATAGCTTATCCTCTACCAGGTTTTCAGCAGGCACCTTGTACTGCAGTCTTTCTGTATTTGTAAATAATGTTCTTTTATCCATTGCAATCAGTGTATAATCTTTGGCTCCCAATACTCTTCTTAAAGAATCTACTTTATTACTGGCAAACTCATAGTCATGTTTTGCCTTTTCGCGTTTTAAGTCAATATAAAAAGCTGAAATTTTATCGATGAGGTTGTAACTTATTATTTTTACCAATTCCTCATTTGTCCCGGAATAGGTTAGAATAAAAGAATTGTTTTTATTAATACTTGCTGTTAGCGCGGATCTTAAAATTAGCCCTCCCTCTGTTATCAGATCATCCTTATTCTTTGGAGGAATAATTTTTGATCTTAACAGTCCCTTGTACCTGTTAGTCTCTTCTATTAAAAGAGTGGCAATAATTTTATTCCCCATAGAAGGCACGGGCATAGCCGCCACAGCTTCACTAATAGTACGGCTTTGTGCCAATTCATTAATATTTATAGAAGTCTCGGCACTAAAGCTTCCCCCGCTTTCTGTTCCCAGGAGCAGGCTGAGCGCCGAAGAAGTTGTTGGGGTTTCATTACTACTGTTTAATGAAAATATTGTGGCCTTTGACGTATAATTTATAGGTCTGCCTTTTATATATATGCCCAACAAAACTCCGCAAATAACAGAAAATACAATAATTACATACCTATAACGGTATAAGCGGTTGACGATTAACCTGGTAAATTGAATAGCTGTGAGATGCGTGTCTTGATTCACACAATGTTATTTATTAATTATTTTCGCAAGGATAATTGCAGCAAGTATTGGCACAACGCTAACCAAAATCTGCGATGCAAAATCTGTAACAGTTTTACTTTCGGGCTTAATGGGCACTATAACAATACTTCCTTCCTCCACCTTTGGATAAAAATGGAAAAATCCAAAGTTTCTCGTTCGCTCACTTTTTCCATTTGCATAGGTTACATATATTCTTTTTCTCCAGGGCCTTTCCCCAAATCCTCCGGCCTTGTTAATATAATAAGAAAGATTTGTATGCTCCTTATCAAAATAAACTTTAAGTGGGGATTGTACAGCGCCCTTTATGCTTACCACCGGATTTATTTCAGGAATAAAAACGACATCCCCTTCCTGTAAGATGAGATCATACTTAGAACCTGTATATTTTAAAGCTCTGTACAAATCGATACTGATTGGTTCAGATGGATTAAAAACCACACTATCAACAATATTACCTGAAGAATCTTTTAAATACTTAGTTTGCCTGTTACGATAAAGTGTATCTCTTAAACCAATATTTTTATTGCGGTACAACATCGCTCCTGCTAAATTCGCATTATCCTTTAATCCGCCTGCCCTATCAATATAACTTGATATTTTTTCATATTTATTCAACCTTGAATAAGTGCCTTCATACTTTACAAGCCCCTGTATCATAACATTTTGCTGTAATTCAAAATTGGGATTTTTTCTTACAAATACCTGGTCGTATGGCTTTATGATCACCTTTTCAGTAACCGAGTCTAATGCAAGATTAGGAAGAATGGAATATGATCTTACGACAGTTTGTGTTGGTTTTAAACCCTCCTGGGCTGAGTCCATGTCTACTATACTAGATATTTCAATTCTGCCAAATTCAGCAGAAGGCTTTAAGCCTTCAGAAAGATAAATCACGTCCTTCAGGGTCATCCCTCCATATTTTGGTAAAGTGCCGGGGGAGCGCACTTCGCCTTCAATTGTTACAAATTGTCTTTCAGCAAACTGGTTCCTGTCAAATATTTCAATTACATCGTTGGGGCTGATAAGTACATTAGATTTGCTGTTATTATTTTTATTGAGATCCAAAAGATTTACATCAATTTTTTGGATTGATAAATTTGTTGAATCGCCTGCGCCTTTATAAATATAAGCCCTCTGCAAATATGCCTCAGGCGTTATTCCGCCAGCCCTGTTAATTATGTCAAATAAACGATCACCCTGCTTATACTCATATACACTAGGATAAGTAACTTCACCCCTAATGATCACCTGGTTCTTTAAACCCGTGTTTATAGCATTAATGACTACTATATCTCCATTGAACAATTCTTCATCGGCAAATTTATTCCCTGTTTTTAACCGGGTTGCGTTGAAGTTTACATTTTTTATCGTTTGCTTTTCATTTACATTCCTTAAAATAATTCCACCAGAGGCATAAGCGTCAGGAGTAAGGCCGCCGGTGTAGGTAAGCAGATCCATGAAGCCTTCATCTCTTTTAAGCAAATAATACATTGGCCTCTTAAACTGACCGGAAGCCAAAACTTTTTTATCGTAAATACTCACTATCACAAAATCATTATTCTCCATATATAGGTGCCGGCCAAAATCGCCTTTTGTTAGATATTTATATACATCAAGCGAGTCAATAATTCTTCCATTTCTTTTTAT
>JBDSFG010000246.1:0-4315 GCA_039919615.1 Ginsengibacter sp.
GGTAACCCTGCTGAAAAAAGAAAAGACAGGATAATATTGGACCCTGCAGAGTAATAGAAAATCTAAATGATTAAAATTTAACATGAACTTTAAAAGCATCAACAGTTTTCTGTTTATTGCCGGTAAATTTAAAAATTTTGTATCAGATGAAGACCTATCTTTAAGTATAATTATCCCTTTTTATTTATCTGTGCTGTATTGAAAATTTTACAATGAAAATTTCATTAATAACCGTTACTTATAATTCGGAGAAATACCTTGAGGATTGCATTATGTCGGTTATTAAACAGAACTATAAAGACATACAGCATATAATAATTGATGGCAAATCAACAGACGGCACAATTTCAATTATCGAACGCTATTCGCCTTACATTTCACATTGGATATCAGAAAAAGACAATGGAATGTATGATGCCATTAATAAAGGAATGCAAATGGCTACCGGCGATGTTATTGGCTTATTAAACAGCGATGATTTATTAGCTTCCCAGGGTGTGATCTCAGCTATTGTAAAATGTTTTGAAGAAAATAATGTAGATTCTTTATATGGTGATCTTGAATATGTTGATCAGCACAATCCTGAAAAAGTACTAAGGTTATGGAGAGGGCAAAGTTATAAGAGGAAGAGATTTAAATTTGGCTGGATGCCTGCCCATCCAACATTTTATTTTAAAAAAGAATTATTGGACCGCTTTGGTAGTTACGAGTCGCATTATTTTACCGCGGCTGATTACGAACTTATGGCCCGTTATTTATTTTTTAACAGAGTTAGTTCTGTTTATTTACCTAAGCTAATTGTACGTATGAGAAAGGGCGGTGCCAGCAATAGCAGCCTTTACCGCAGGTTACGTGCTAATCGCCGGGATTATCTCGCTATGAAAAAAAATATGATTCCGTTTCCGTTTGTTGTGTCTTTATTAAAACCTGTTAGAAAATTACCACAATACAAAAAGTTAATGTATAATTTTTTTAGCAAGAAGAAAAAAGCAAAAGTTGTATTTCCCGGTGTATTGTTATATCCGGTAGAATAGGTAGTGTTGAATTCAGCCATCCATGTTTAATTTTCTTAAAAAAAATATTCCCTTTCAATCAATTGACCTTAAAAATATTTGCCAGGATATTCACTCTCATATTTTACCAGGAATTGATGATGGCTCACCTGATACGGAAACTTCACTTAAATTAATAAAAGGATTGTACGACCTGGGGATAACTAAAATGGTAGCCACCCCGCATATCATAGGCGATATATATCGCAACACGCCAGAAATAATAAATGATGGGTTACAAAAATTAAAAATTGCTTGTTCACAGGCTGGCTTAAATGTGCAATTATCTGCTGCGGCAGAATACATGCTCGACGATTATTTCATGGAACTGCTTAGGAAAAAGGAACCTTTATTAACGGTGACAAAAAATATAATTTTAACTGAATTATCATATGCAACCGCCCCGGGCAACCTGGAAGAAATAAGCTTTGCCATTCTTACCGGCGGGTACCAGCCTATAATGGCACATCCTGAACGATATTTTTATTACCATAAAAACTATGAAAATTTTTACTATCTCAAGGAATTGGGATTTTTACTGCAGGTAAATCTTTTATCGCTTACCGGATATTACGGCTCAGCAGTTACAAAAGCTGCAAAATTTATTTTACAAAAAGATCTTGCTGATCTCGTGGGTACTGATATACATAGTGACCGCCACTTAGCTGCTTTATCAAAACAAAATAATCTTTTGATTTTCCAAAAATTTTTAGGAGATAAAATGTATAATGATTTTGAAACGATAGCTTAATAAGCAATGGACTTTATAACCGACAAAATACTTTTTTATTAGTGGACCAAGCACAAAACAGCAAACAAAGCTCCGGTGAAGAAACACATAAGAGGCGTCGCAGGCATACAAGACATAAAAAGGATGGGAAATCAATTGTAAAAGATATTGCTAAATGGCTAAAGAAACATCCTTTAAAAGTAGCTGCATTTATTTTTGTTGGGTTTATAATTTATCTATCTTTTTTGTTTTATAATTATGACAACTACAATCCAACGTCCAATGAGATTGTTTCAAATAATAAAGTAGTCAGAGGTATATTATTGCCTATGCGGCTTTTAAGCGAGATCAGTGAGATATATCTTGATTTTGGTAAAACTCAATTGTCGGTTTCTATAGATCAGTTAAAAGCGGGCTATAAAGTATCGCCAATGAGTATAGCACATTGCAGTAATAATATAAAACCTGGCGATCCATCTGATTTTATTATTTATTTAGTAGAGGACCGCATATATATCAGTACTAATTTTAAAGACCTGTATGATGATAAAATTATAGGCTCAGTTAATAAAAAAGACTGGACTTTCTTATCTAAAAATATTTCTGCAGTAAGAACAGATGATTATTCATTTGAAGTTTTTGACAGAAAAGAGAATGTTATTTTTGCCATGCAATTTAAAGAGCCTGGTATTATATCAATTCAGGGCTATTTTATTGGAGAAGAGTGTATTTATATTCTAAATGATGATGGAGCATATTCTGATACAAAAACTGGTAACTATGTTGAGAGGGTTTTGCCCCAGATAAAGAATATAAAAAAAATATGGTAAGCTATTGTATGGCAAGCTGAGTTCTGCCGCGTTTTATATATCACATTTGGAGAATTCTGTTTATAAGCTATGAATCTAAAAAAAAAGAACCTTATAAAACCTTAAATCCCGCTTTAGCAACCGCTATTTTGAACAATCATTCTTACTTTTACTAAAACTAAAAAAAATGGAATTCAGAAACAGGGATACCGATATTTCAAACATTTCTCTTACACCTTCTGTTGAGCAAACGAGGGCAAAAACTTTTATTGCGAATGTTTTTTTGCTGATGTTTATAGCACTGGGCATTTCAGCATTATTTGCCTGGCAGTTTTCCATAAATACTGCTTTGTTGAGTTACCTCGTAACGGATACAGGAACCACTCTATTGGGGAAAATAGCCATTTTTGCACCTTTGGGTTTTGTGCTCCTGATGTCTTTCGGCTTTCGCCGGCTTTCGGCAACAGCTTTGCTGGCCTTATTTATAGCTTATGCTATTATTAATGGTATTAGCTTCAGTTTCATATTACTTAGATATACACCGGGTTCTATCCTCGGCTGTTTTCTATCGGCTTCTGCAATGTTTGGGGTAATGGCATTTATGGGGTACACAACTAACCAGGACCTCACAAAATTTGGCCGCATTCTGATAATGGGTCTTATAGGAACCATTATTGCAATGGTAATTAACTTTTTTCTGCACAGCAGCCAGTTAGATTATATAATCAGCATTATTGGCGTTATGGTGTTCACCGGGCTTACGGCTTATGATGTGCAAAAACTGAAAAGAATTGGCGAAGGACTTGAGTATAATGATGTTTCTGCAGCAGATACAAAAAAGGTATCTGTATTAGGGGCGCTGAACCTTTATCTTGATTTTATAAATATCTTCCTGTTTCTTCTTCGCATGTTCGGTGGCAGAAGAGATTAAAACTGATCAAAATTTTACTTCTGCCTGCTTTGTAATAATAAAATTAATTAGATCATCTAACGCAATTCCTGCACGATTCCAGGCATCGTTAATTTCCTCTCTCGATACATTGGCTGCAAATGATTTTTCTTTTAGCCGTTTCTTTACTCCTTTTAATTCCATTCCTTCATAGCCTCCGGGACGCATTAATGAATAGGCATGTATCAATCCTGATAATTCATCAAAAGCGTATAACATTTTATCCATTTTGGTTACTGGTTCCACACCAAAATAATTAGGTCCATGCGAAGCGATTGCATGAATAATTTCCGGGTCAATATTCCTTACTTCAAGCTCTTCAATAATTTTTTTGCAATGCTGCTCAGGCCATTGATCCCAATCGGCATCATGAAGCAGTCCCGCCATTTCCCATCTCCACTGACCAGCTTCATCAAGTTGCTCTTTTTCTGCAGCCCAGCATTTCATTAAATAAGCCACCTGTTTCATATGTAACTGCAAACGGACATTCAATACCCATTCATAAAATAACACATTTGCCTCGGTTTGTGTCAGGGTATTACCCTTGTTAGTTGTATCACCAAAGCTTGTTCTTTTTAATTGTAGTAACATACAAAGCACTTTTAGTGCAAACCTAAATCATTATCGAAAATCACAACTTTATTTCACCATAGAGAATTGTGTTATTTAAAACTGACTTGTCCTGAAATAGGTTGACAGAAATGTTAACTTAATTTCACACAAAATGAGTCAAAAAAGAAAATCAAAAGAACAAATTGTAGCCGAGTATTTAACC
>JBDSFG010000265.1:0-7550 GCA_039919615.1 Ginsengibacter sp.
ACATATTTATCATGGCCGAAAAAGTTTTCCAAAGTAAGATAGAGTCTTGCACCTTGTACTGAGGTCGTTTTTACTATCCCTTTCAAATTGTACCCCAAAGTGATATTTCTTACACGTATATAATCTGACGGATAAACCCAATCCGTAGCGGCTGCAATAGGACTGTTATAGAATGAATATGCCTTGCCAAACCTGCCTTCTCCCTGGTTAGTTTCAGAATACCAGCGGTTAACAAAAGATGCAGGATGATTGTCAGATCTTCCCTGTCCGGGCCGTGTAATGGACCTGCCAAACTGAGAAAATATTGAGCCGCCATGCTGACCTTGCACCAAAACATTTAAATCAAAATCTTTATAACGAATTGTATTAGTAATGCCATAGGTGTAATCGGGATTTGGATGTCCTGATATTTGCTTATCTGCCTCAGTTATTATACCATCCCCGTTTATATCCTCAAATTTAAAATCTCCCGGCTGTTCATTAATTCCATATTGTGGAACTTTTTTGGCTATATCATCAGCGCTTAAAAACCCTAACACCTTTAAAGCATATATACTGTTTATGGGCGATCCAACACGCAGGATTGCATCGGAAACTGTAAATCCGTTGGGTATAATGATCTGTGTTTGTCCATTGGCCAAAGCCTCTATCTTGTTAGTATTATGCGTTACATTTATTGAAGTGGTCCATTGCAATTTACCCACTGTGTTACGGGAGGTTATTTCCAGTTCCTGCCCTATATTTCGTACGGAACCAATATTAGTGAGATAAGATTGAAAGCCAGTCGCCTCCGGAACCTGAACATTTAATAATAGGTCTGTATTGAATTTATTATAATAATCAAATGAGCCCGTAATGCGATTTTTTAAAATACCGAAATCAATACCTATATCATACGTTTGTGATTTCTCCCACTTCAAATCAGGGTTAGCCAAAACATTTGGTGACTGGCCTATTGCTGCCGCCTGTGTTGCTCCAAAAATATAGCCGGCAGACCCGATGGTTGCAATGCTTGCATAATCATTAGGTAAGTTATCATTTCCATTCACTCCATAAGATCCTCTTAGGCTCAAAGCGCTAATTAGGGGTATTGTTGTCATGAAGCTTTCCTTTGACACTACCCATTTTAATGAGGCGGAGGGGAAAGTACCAAATTGGTTATTTATACCAAACCTTGAAGAGCCATCTCTGCGCAAACTTGCCGTTAGTAAATATTTTTCCTTATAGCCATATTGCAGACGACTAAAGTACGAGATTAATACACTTTGCGATGAGGTAGTGTTACCCGTAACTGCTGCCGCGGCGTTTAAGGTTTGTATGACTGCACTGGTAAATCCGCCATTAGAATTCAGCGTTGACCTGTCTAAGCGATCGTAGTTGTATGCATAACCTGCCAGTAAATTTAAACTATGATCTCCTTTAATTACGGTGCTGTATGTAAGCGTGTTCTCATTTACAAAGGTTTGCCTCCTGTAACTGTTATAGCTACCCGAAGTGGCAGCGAGCAAATTGTTTGCTCCTGTAAAAGTTCTTGATGCCTGGGAACCGGTGGTAACAAAAGGCACATATCTGGTTGAAATATCATCGGTATTATCTAAATTGGCCGAACTTCTAAAAGTTAAGCCATTAATAAGTTGGTATTCCCCGTAGATAGTTCCCAACGTTCGGTATCGTTTGCCGGTGCCTTTATTATTTAGCAATTTGCCATAAGGTGAATTTGTAGTACTGCTCCAGGCATATTGACCGTTTTTCCCTATATTAGGCAAGAAACCGACTGTGTCTTCCTGCACCGGTGACAGACTTAAAGCCTGGTGAAAAATTTGATCCTTCCCTTCTATGCCAGGATCTTGAGACAGGGAATATGTTGGGGCTATGTTTACCCCAAATTTTAACTTTTTTGAAGCATTGACCTCAAAATTTGCCCTTAAAGAGTATGCTTTATAATCCTGTTTGATAACAAAGCCCTGTTGATCTGAATAATTTCCTGATAAAAAATATTTTATAGTTTCATTACCTCCACTGGCAGAGACCTGATAGTTTTGAACTGCACCCTTTCTTTCAATTGCATCCTGCCAATCTATAAAAGCCAACCCCGGATGCCCCGGCATTGACCACCTGGGATCAAGCAGGTAATTCGCATTAAAAGCCCCCCCGTTAACAGCCAGCCTGGTAGCATAATCATCAGTAATATTTGCTGTTGGAAATTGCCTTAGGTAAGTAGCATTGATTACTTCGGTGGCCTGATCAATCCATTGCTGACCATTCATCATTTCTAATTTTTTCGCCGCCTGATTATAACCGCCATAAACATTAAAGTTTATTTTTGGCTTGCCCGTTTGCCCACGTTTTGTTGTAATTATTACTACCCCGTTAGAGGCCCTTGATCCATAAATAGCTGCTGCGGCTGCATCTTTCAACACTTCAATGCTTTCTATATCGTTGGGATTAATATTATCCAATGGATTGCCTGTTGAAAAAGATCCATTACCAGTATTACTGGAATTAACTGTTAAGGGAAAACCGTCTATAACATACAATGGTTCATTGCCTCCACTAATAGAACCCGAACCCCGTATCTGGATACTAAAACCTTTACCCGGTGTACCAGTAGTTTGCTTAACTCTTACACCCGCTAATTGACCAACCAGTGCCTGGTCTACCCTTAGAATCGGGCGTTCATCCAGTTTTCTTGCATCAAATGAAGAGACCGCTCCGGTTACATTTCTTCTCTTTTGGGTACCGTATCCAATAACCACCACTTCGTCCATACTGTTTGATTCAGCTTTCAGGGAAAGAGACAACCTTGACTGATTATTAACACCAAGTTGTTGGGATTCAAACCCTATAGAACTGAAAACTAAAACGGATTTACCGGATGGCACATTAATTTGGAAACTTCCATCTTTTTGAGTTAATGCTGTTGTATTTGATTTTTTTTCCTGAACGGTAACGCCTTCTAATGGTTCACCGCTATTATCAGTTACTCTTCCACTGACGGGAAAATTATTTTGTGCAAGTGAAAAGTTGGAGATGATTATCAGTGAGATCAACCATACGCTTCTACGTACGAAAATTCTTTTTGTCATATAGCAGCATTTAAGTTTAAAAATTAAAAATATTTCAGTTATTATTATTCGCTATCCTGCTCTATCCTGAATTAGGCAAATACTTTTTGAAATAAAAATGGATAATATTTTTATATTTCTGCTCAAAGGCATTACGGCGCTACCTCTGAAGGATAGGTACTCAAGCGCCTGATGCTATCTTACAAAGGCGTTAGGAATGCCACCATCCACATTCAATACATTACCTGTGGATTTATGCAGTAATCCACTAACTAAAGCAAAGCAGGCGTTAGCAATATCCTCTGGTAAAATTACTTCATTCAACAAAGTTCGTTTCGCATAAAAAGAGGGAAGTTCTTCTATTGAAATACCATAGGCTTTGGCCCGGCCTGCTGCCCACTCTCCTTCCCATATTTTACTGTCACTGATCACTGCATCAGGATTAACTGTATTTACCCGGATTTTATCTTTGCCTAATTCTGCCGCATTTAACCTGCTTAAATGTAATTGGGCTGCCTTTGCAGATCCGTAACCAGCATTATTAGGACCAGAAACCAAAGCATTCTTACTTACAATATTTAAAATATCTCCACCTAAATTTTGCTTGCGCATAATCTCCACCCCTGCCTGCGTAACCATGAATTGCCCTTTCACCAAAACATTATAAAGCACGTCCCAATCAGCCTCAGAGTGTTCTTCAATGGGTTTTGAAATAGATAAACCTGCGCAGTTTACAATGATGTCAACTCCTCCAAAATGAATAGCTGCTGTATCAAAAGCCTGCCTGATACTTTGTTTATTAGTAACATCCAGAATTACAGATGTGCAACAATCTTTATTATACTGTTTTTGAAATTCGCGGAAAGCAGATGCCAAACGATTTTCATCGTTATCATTAAGAATTATGCATGCGCCTTCATCAGCAAATTTTTTAGCAATGGCTTTACCAATACCACCTGCGCTACCGGTTATTAATGCTATTTTTCCAGATAAAGCTTTTTGCTTTGGTAAGCGTTGCAGCTTAGCTTCTTCCAACAACCAATACTCAATATCAAATGCCTGCTGCCTGGGTAAGGAAGTGTATGCTGAAATAGCTTCAGCCCCCCGCATTACGTTGATTGCATTCACGTAAAACTCGGCTGCAATACGGGCAGTGGATTTGTCTTTTGCAAAAGTAAACATACCTACTCCAGGGTATAAGATCACCACGGGATTGGCGTCGCGGATTTTAGGACTATTTTCATGTTTATTATCTTCATAATAATCCTGGTACATTTTACGATATTCTGCAAACTGCGGAGCTATCTTTTCCTTAACAGCCTTTGGATTTGAAAGATCTTCGTCCGGCATGAGTTTGAGAACCAAGGGGCTGATCTTGGTTCTTAAAAAATGGTCAGGACAACTTGTACCCATTGGGGCCAGGCGATCGAGGTGATTCGAGTTTATGAATTCCAAAACCTTTTCATCATCCTCGAAATGACCAATCATTGTTGCGTGAGAAGAACAGAGACCACGCAGCACGGGAGATAAAGAAAGTGCCTGTAAAAGGCGGTCTTCTTTTGATAAAGATTTAACCCGTACTCCGCCAAATACGGCAGGTTGTTTTTCTGTAAAAGAGTCTATATACTCTGCACAGCGCTCAATTACTTCTAAAGAATTCATATAACATTCAAAAGCCGTGTTACCCCAGGTAAATAAACCATGAGAGCCTAACATGATACCGCGGATGCCAGGATTTTCATCAAGGCATTCTTTTAATTTTAATCCAAGATCAAAACCCGGACGCTGCCAATCTACCCATCCGATTGTTCCGTTGAACAACTGCTGAGTTATGAGCTTGCCCTCTTTTGATGCCGCAATAGCAATGGCTGCATCAGGATGCAAATGATCAATATGTTTAAACGGTAAAAATCCGTGGAGTGGTGTATCAATGGAGGGCGCTTTTGAATTCAGGTCAAAAATGCAATGATCAAACAATCCAACCATTTCATCTTCGTGTTCTATGCCTTTGTATACACTTTTAAGACTCCTTAAGCGATTGAGATATAATCCGCATAAGCCACTCCTGGTAAGCGTTCCAAGATCACCTCCAGAGCCCTTAATCCACATCACTTCAGTTTCTTCCCCGGTTAAAGGATCTTTCTCATATGTTTTGCAAGAGGTGTTTCCCCCTCCATAGTTAGTAAGCCGGAGATCAGCACCCAATAAATTGGAACGATAAATCAACAGAGCCACTTCATCGCCGGCTAAGTCTTTAGCGTGGGCTTCACTCCACAGATAACTTACATTTTTAAATGTTGCTGTTACAGGCATGTATATTTTTTTAAATTAGTTTTTTAAATAATTTCCATAACCAACTATCATTACAGATAAAATAATAGCCAGCACTCCTCCAATAATGGTAAGCCGTGTGGATTTACTTACCCCTTTCCACTCATTTAATGCAAGCCCCCACATATTGGCTGTAAGTATAATAAAGGCCATGTGTAATATCCACGAACTAGCTCCATTGCCAAGTTTACTCTCTCCCATACCATAGAAAAAGAATTGCAGGAACCACGTTGTTCCCGCCAATGCAGAAAGTAAATAATTCCTTAGCAGAGGGGTTTTAGAATTGGTGTAATCCCCAAAGGTTTTGTTGCGGGCATTTAATACCATACACCATATTAAATTGGTTGTAAGCCCGCCCCATAAAACTATTACATAGATCACATTATTTCTAAAAAGAAATTCTCCTTGTCCCGGATTGGCTATAGTCCAAACTGAATTGGCGGTATCAGCCATAGACTTGCCGGCTTCAAGGCCAAAATTGAAACAGGCGCTTAATATACCGGATATTACAGAGACCAGAAGCCCAAGACCAAATTTATATTCTACAGAAGATTGTTTTTTGTTTTCAAGGTTAGTTTTAGCAGCTTTAAATTGCTTTTCCTTCATGGTACCAGCTTTCCCACAAAGAATAATTCCGATAACACATATAACCAGGCCTGCTAAAACAGTGCGCCCCCACAGGCTTCCAGCAATCATGCTTATTGTATCCTTGCCTTGCTGCGGGAAAAAGTCATAATATACTGAAGGTATTAAGGATCCGAAAACCATACATAACCCAAGTATGATACTGCTGCCTAAAGAAACTCCGAGATAACGAACACCTAAGCCATAAGTGAGGCCGCCAATTCCCCATAATAATCCAAATAAATAAGTATACGCCAGCGTGGATACATTAGTTTGCTTAATTATTTCAGCAAAGTGGGGTATGGTAAGGTATGCTGCCAGGGGAGGCACGATCAGCCAGGAAAATATCCCGCCAATTATCCAATAACTTTCCCACGCCCAATTTCTTACCTTTTTAAAAGGCATATAAAAACTGCCAGAAGCAAAACCGCCGATAAAATGAAAAATAACACCTAAGATGACTTGCATATAATTATCTGTAAAGCAAACAATAAGAAATAAAAATAGAGGTTAGAAAGTTTTACCCATCATGTACTATCATGTGCTAGTAAGCATTAGAATAAGTATTTTTATAAGTACAAATAATTTTAGAAACGGTTGCTATGGTGAAATCTTCTCCCATTTTTAAGCTTATCTATTTTGATGAATTTGCAGCCACTCCAAAATACCAGCAGTTAGCTAACTCCATTATAAAAGCCATTGAGGATGGCAAATTGCAGGTTGATGATGTTCTGCCTTCTATAAATGAATTAAGTTTTCAGTTTGAAATTTGCAGGGATACTGCCGAAAAAGGATATAAGCATTTAAAAACTCAGGGTATAATTGGTTCTGTACCTGGTAAGGGTTATTTTATTAAGAGTGTTGATGTAAATCGTACTACAAAGATTTTTTTAATGTTTAATAAACTCAGCCCTCACAAAAAAATCATTTATGATTCATTGGTAAGCACATTAGGAGAAGGTGCAACCATTGACTTTTATATCTATAATAATGATCTTGGACTGTTTAAAAAGTTATTGTACAACAGTCAGACTGACTATAATTATTATGTGATACTGCCACATTTTATTGAAGGAGGAGATACAGCTCATCATATAATAAACACCATTGATAAAGAAAAGCTAATACTATTGGACAAGATCATTCCGGGGGTAAGTGGAAGCTTTGGTGCCGTTTTTGAAAATTTTGAAAAAGACATTTATCAGGCCATGGAACAGGCTTTACCAAACCTGGAGAAATATCATACGATAAAAATTATTTTTCCAAAGGATAGTTATTACCCGGAAGAGATCATCAAAGGTTTTACTTCCTTTTGCCAGGAGTATGCTTATAATTTTAAAGTAGTTCATGATATTAATGATGAGCCTATTAAAAAAGGTGAAGTATTTATCAATCTTATGGATAATGATCTTGTTGTTCTGATTGAGAAGATCATTGAATCAAAATTGAAAGTAGGACATGAGGTAGGCGTTATCTCTTACAATGAAACCCCTCTAAAGAAAATTATTTTAAATGGCATAACTACAATTT
>JBDSFG010000317.1:0-8228 GCA_039919615.1 Ginsengibacter sp.
TCCATAGTGGTTGTTGCAGCAGAATTGTTATTTTCCTTGCTTTTACTTTTACATGAATTTAAAGTTCCCGTGGCAAAAATTATTGCAACCACTAATAACGAAAGCTTTGTTCTTTTCATAACATTGTTTTAATTAATTATTGAATAAGTAAAACCTACTAAACAATTAACCTGCCATAAAACGGGATTATTTTTATTATTTTAAAAAAGAAGAGTTGGTTTTCTGGTGGCGAAGTCCGATAGCAGGAAATGCTTTTAAGATAATGCAGTGAAATGGGAAATGTGTATTGCCCGTTTTACTGCTAAGAAGAAAATCGAAGATGTTTAAAGCAAAGGAAATGCCTGCTATTTATCAAAAAAGAATTTTCGGTTTGTCGAAAAATATAGGCTATTCAGCCTCCATTTGCTCCTGTGTGAGAGCGTTAAAGGTTTCGTTAATCAAAGGGATGATGATTTAAGTGATGAAGGAAAAATGTTTACCTGAATAGATCAATTTTTAAAAATTGATAATTACTATCTGCTATTTAAACTTCAAGTTGACCCCAATATTATTAGCCTGCAGATCTGTTGTCTGTACATAACGCCCACATCTTATTTCGATCGTGTAAAATAAAGGGATATCAAATACACCGTGCTTCGGCGTGACCTTTAAATTAACTCCAAAAAGTTGTGCGCTAAATGCAGACAGATCGTAATTGCTGGAATAATATTTATCAGTAGTGAGATGCTCTTTGTAAGGAGCAAAATAATCAGCTGCAGTCTGTACATAATACCTGTAGAAAGGGCTTATGGATACAAAAGGAGATATCTTGTATGGAACCTATCAAAAGCGCCCTGGGTAATGGATGAGATGCGGATACTTCTTTCTATTAGCCTGAAGATATCATCGCTTACTTTTACCGGTTCAATGCCTGCGTGCCTGTTTATAAGATTGGTTTCGCTATCATCGCTGAACGTGGTAAGGAGTGTTTCGATTCTCCTTATTTCATTTCACTCCCTCATCAATCATTTCATCAGCCCATTCCTTATTATGAGCAACGACAGTTATCTCGAATTGGTTGCCCATCAGCTTCATTAATTTTTTAAAAGCTTCCGGAAACATAACCTATTTTGGTTCAGTAAATACTTTGAACTCGTTTATAAAATTGTCTGCCCCATCTTTATAAAAACCATCCCACACTTTCATTTTGTTTCCGTTGCTGTCCAGCAAAAGTGTAAAGGGAAACTGCCTTGCGGATTATATCTTTCAGCGAGAGCATCATTTATCTTTTGCTGTTCTTTTGCTGGCTGATTTTTCTTTTGGCGGGGAAAATCGGCATTTACCAGCACAAGGTGATCTGCAGCATAATTTGCAAAAGCATCTGTGTTAAAAACTTCCTTGCGGAGGCGTATACAAGGTACGCACCAGTCTGAGCCTGAAAAATTCAGCAGGATTAATTTTTGCTCTTTTTTTGCCAGTTGTTTGGCATATTCCATATCGGTTATCCAACTAGGCGGATCAATCGTAGTTAAGAATAGTGCAAAGGCAAGAAACACTTTTATCATTATGATCCCTTATAGCAATAAAAATGCTGTAAACATTAGAAAGGTTGGGTTAAACTTAGTTTTAATGTTACAATAACAAAAAGTTAACTAAGAAACCAATCAGAATGCTTCCAGCTTTGTTTTAGCTCTTTATAAATTAAGTCAACCGGGTTTTGATTATTGGTTGAATGTAATGTTGCACTGCTTCAAGGTTTCCCCGGTAACCTGTCATTCGTTCAAATATCCATTCAAAACTGATGTGCAAAGCCGGAGCTTTAATTTCTTTGAACGGAAGGGTATTGTTTGATAAATTTAATCAATACAATTTGTTTCCATATTCCGGCAAACGTTTCTAAAACCTGTGAGGTTTTTATTATCTTATTAAGCTTTTTTTTTGGTAACCGTAACCAGGTAAAAACACTTTCTTATATTTTATACACAAGATTTGAGAAATCAAATCCTGTTTGGTTTCATAACAACAGCCTTAAATAATTTATTAAATATCTTCGCGTTAATGAAACAACAATCATATAATATTATTGTCATCGGTGGTGGCCCAATCGGTCTTGCGTGTGGATTAGAAGCTAAAAAAGCAGGGCTTGGTTATGTGATACTTGAAAGAGGAACTCTTGTAAATTCTTTATACAACTACCCGGTTAACATGACCTTTTTCAGCACCAGTGAAAGGCTTGAAATTGGCGGCGTTCCTTTTGTGAGCAACAATGTAAAGCCTACAAGAAATGAAGCGCTGGAATATTACAGGAGGGTTGCCGTATCAGCAAACTTAAATGTTAAGCTTTTTGAGGAAGTGGTTGAAGTAAAAAAAACTGGTAATAAATTTTCAGTAATAACAACAAAAGATAACTATAGCGCTGGTAATATTATTATTTCCACGGGCTTTTATGATATCCCTTATTTGCTGAATGTAAAAGGTGAAGGACTTGCAAAAGTGAAGCACTATTATAAAGACCCGCATTTTTATGCCTTCCAAAAAGTGCTGATTGCGGGGGCCGCTAACTCAGCTGTTGATGCGGCTTTGGAAACATGGCGTAAAGGTGCAGAGGTTACCATGGTGATAAAAAATAATGCTATAAGTGAGCGTGTAAAATATTGGGTAAAACCGGATATCGAAAACCGTATTGCAGAAGGTGCTATAAAAGCATATTTCAGTTCAACTGTCGCAGAGATACGTGAGCAGGAAGTTGATATTAATACACCCGAAGGTTTAATAACCATTAAAAATGATTGGGTGCTGGCCATGACGGGGTACCAGCCAGATCTAAATTTTTTACGAAAGTCCGGTATTGAACTGGCAGATGATACAGTGCGTAAACCTAATTACAACGATGAAACGTATGAAACAAACGTAAAAGGCATTTACCTCGCCGGGGTAATTTGCGGTGGCATGAATACACATCGTTTGTTCATCGAAAATTCAAGGGTTCATGCCGAGAGAATTGTAGAAGATATCCTCCACAAATCAAAAGGCCTGAGTGTTTAGCTCAGACCTTTATTTTAATAGAGACAGAATTATTTTATTAGAATATTTTTACTTTAACAAAGAATTTATATAATCTGCGGCCTGGCCATTACCATATTGGCTTTGCGTTTTACTTAATTTATTAAATGCCTGTTTAAAAACCTGGTCGATATAACTTTTATCCTGCTCGGAAAAATTATTCCGGTATTTCATGATCAGGTCAACTCCTTTTTTAACCTTTTCTGCATCTCTTACCTTGTTGAGGTATTCTATAAAATACATTGAAAGAGATAATTTTTCTTCGTTGGGTGTAGCGTTGCCATATTGGCCTGTAATAAAATCTACATCGGCTTCAGTTCCACCAGCCATTAAAATTCCGGAGATCACACTGGCCAGGTCTCCTTTTGAATCACTGCTATATTTCTGTGCCAAAGTGTAGGCACTTGCCGGATCTGTATTAACCAATCCCCATAAAGAAGCGCCAGCAACGGAATAAGAGGAATCACTTACATACTTTGTAAACAAGGGAATATATTTTTTATCACTCCGCCGTGCCAGTATTGCAATTGCACTTGCTTTCACTTTTTTAGACGGATCATTATCGGCGATCTGTTCAATTTTAGCGATTGTTTCAGGAGTAAGCAATGTACTATCCTCATTTAACCGATTAAGCGTAAGATTTCTTAGCTCCCAAAATTTGTCATTAAGTCCGTCTGTTAAATTACTCATTTTGTTTGCAGAAAAATAATCAAGCGCTTCCTTCCTGTCTAAATAATTTTTTGCATACTTCCATTGCTGCACATAATTCCCGGCGCTTTTATTATCCGTTTTTTCCACCAACAAAATTTTATCAGCATCTACATTTATTAATGTCGGTTTTGCTGCTGTTGCAAAAGAGAAAGTGTCAACCCTGTTTTTTATCCAAACATTGTAACGTTTTTTATCGGCTCCGTTATAAACGTCTATAGCAACCGGCAAAGTAAATATCTTGCCTGTATTTTGTGTTTGCTCCACAATAACCTGCGATGTATTTGGCGAATATTTATAATCTATTTTCAATTTTGGATGCCCGCTTCCTAAATACCATTCGTTCCAAAACCAGTTCAAGTCTCTGCCTGTTACATCTTCAAAGGCAAGCCTGAGATTAGTAGCTTCGGCACTTTTAAATTTATTGTCAGTAAGATATTTATTCAAAGATTTAAAAAAGGCACTATCACCAACGTAATTGCGAAGCATGTGTAGGATAGCGGCGCCCTTTGGATAACTCACATGGTCAAAAACATCTTCTTTGTCCTTATAATAAAAACGAACAAGATCCTTTTCAGCATTGGCAGGGTTAGATAAATAGGTTTCCCTGTTTTCCTGAATGGTAGCATCGCCGGCATCTTTACCATAGCGGTGTTCCTTCCACAGCGATTCACTGTATTCAGCCATAGATTCATTAACGGTTATATTACTCCAGCTTTCCGCAGTTACTAAATCGCCAAACCATTGATGAAATAATTCGTGTGCAATTGTTCTTTCCCACACATTTCCGTCAACCAATTCCCTTGCATTTTGCTGAGCGCCTTCCTGGTGTAAGGTGGCTGTTGTGTTCTCCATTGCACCACTTACGTAATCTCTGCCTACAATCTGTGAGTATTTCGGCCATACATAGGGAACACCTGTAATCTTCTCATAAAAGCTCATCATAGCGGGCGTTTCACCAAAGATCTTTCTTGCTACCGGGCCATATTCTTTTTCAACATAATAACTTACTTCTTTGCCTTTATAAGTGTCTTTGACTATTGCATAATCTCCTACACCTATAAAAAATAAATAAGGTGCATGAGGCAAATCCATCTTCCAGTAATCAGTTCTTGTACCATCACCATTTTTTTTCTGGCTGGTAAGTGATCCATTACTTAGGGTTACATATTTAGCCGGAACAGTCAGGTATATTTCTTCAGTGGTTTTTTGATTAGGCTTATCAATAGTAGGAAACCAAACGCTATTTGCTTCAGTTTCGCCCTGAGTCCAGATTTGGGTAGGCTTATCTTTATCCTCGCCTTTCGGGTTAATAAAGTAAAGGCCTTTGGCATTAGTAATGGCTGCGCTTCCTTTTGCTTTTACATCGTTTGGTTTAGAAACATATTCAATATAGATGGTGTAATTTTCGCCAGCTTTATACACTTTATCCAACCTGATATTTACCTGCATACTATCGTATGAGTATTGTAGGGGAGACCTTGAACTTCCTTTAATGATAGCGATTTCTGCAAGCTCCATTCCCTTTGCATCAAGCAACAATGAATCTGTCGCGTAAAAATGAGGATGCAAAGTGATCCATGCTTTACCATATAAATAAGATTTATCGTAATCAAATCTTACTTCAAGTTTAGTATGCACAAGGTCGTTGGTTCGCAAATAGCTTTCACGGTAATTGTTTTTCCAGGATGTATCCGGCATTTCCGTTGGCTGCGCACTTATAAAAAGAGGGCCTGTAAAAAGCATAATACATAAAAAGAATTTCATCTTATATTTTTTAAATTTTTCGCAAAATAAACTTCTCTATCTTAATGAATTCACATTTTTGGACAGAAGGTAAAGTATTATTTTAATGGAGTAGATTTGCAGCAAAGTATTGCCCTAATGAAGTATATAATCTTTTGCTTCCTGATTTTTACATTTTCTTACACAACTATATCAGCCCAGCAAAGCCATTTCCTTTATTTTCAAACAGAGGCCAAGCAGCCTTTTTACATTAAACTTGATAATAAGGTATTCGGTTCAGCATCATCCGGATACCTGGTACTACCGAACTTAAAGGAAGGAAATTATAAACTCGTATTTGGCTTTCCAAAAAATGAGTGGCCCGAGCAAACAATAGAATACACGCTGGCGAAAGATGCCGGTTATCTGCTTAAAAATTTTTCTGATAAAGGGTGGGGACTTTTTGATTTGCAATCGTTAAGTGTTGTAATGGCTAACAATGAATTAGCAGGTAACAATTCAATTAAAACAGAAATTAAGAAGGATAATTTTTCTGAAATGCTTGCGACCGTGGTGAATGATTCTACAATAATGCAGAAAGAAGTCGTAGAAAAAAAAGAAATAAAAGAACCATCTAAAGTAAAGATTGTTGATAATATTACACCTGAAACGCCTGCCACTGCTGTGAATGATTCTGCAATAAGACAAACGGATGTAGTAGTAAAAAGCGAAGTAAAACAACCCTCCGAAGAAAAGATTGCTGTCAGTGTTGCATCCGTGCCTGTTAATAAAGAAATTGTTCAGCTACCGGGTACTAATGTCAAGTTTTTATATTCAGTCATCACAAAAAATTTGCAACTTAAAAGCAAAGGCGGGTTGGAAATGATTTATATGGATGAATATAATAACAATAAGGACACTATAAGAATCTTTATGCCTGTTCAGGATGCCAAACAAAAGAAAGAACCTAAGCGGTTAGATGTAAGTAATACAGAAAAGGCTGATCCCGCTAGTAATATATCACAACCGGCGAAAGCAATTGATGTAGAAAGTAAAGCTGATTCTGTCTATAACTCACAATCTTCAACAGAAACAACTAAAGTGGAAAGCGAGATTATTAGTACTGCGCAACTTCAGGCAAATGCTATAAAATTGGCAAATAAAATTGATAATATTAATCGTACCACTACGCAGGCAGTAACAATCAACGTAGAAGATAAATCGGATAGTAATATTCCACAACAGCCAATTGTTAATCTGCCCCCTGGATCTGCAACCGATGAAAATCAGAAAAAAGACAAAATGTCAACATCGACTAACGATGATACGATAGAATTTTTGCCTGCTAAAACCGGAATGGCAAATTCAAAGTGTAAGCAGCAGGCCAATGAAGATGATTTTTTAAAATTAAGAAAGAAAATGGCCGCTGAAGCTGAGGATGATGATATGATCAATGCAGCTAAAAAAGTTTTTAAGGCAAAATGTTTTACTACAAAAGATATCAAAAACCTTGGTGCCTTATTTTTAAATGATCACGGCAGGTATAATTTCTTTGATGCTGCTTATTCCTATGTTTCTGATTCCAATATGTTTCCTTCACTCCAAAATCAGTTAACTGATGATTATTATATAAAACGTTTTAAGGCAATGATCGAAAAATAATCACCCAATAAAATATGCCACGATATTTTATAGAAGTTGCTTACAAAGGAACTAATTACTCCGGCTTTCAAATACAACAAAATGCCAACTCAATACAAGCCGAGATAGAAAAAGCCTTACGAATATTTTTTAAACAGCGTTTTAATTTAACAGGATCTTCAAGAACAGATGCGGGTGTCCACGCCTTACAAAATTTTTTTCACTTTGATGTAGACGAATCACTGATAGCCTCCCAAAAGCAGGGAGATTTACAGGGTGCCATTTATAATTTAAATGCTATTTTGCCTTGGGATATCAGCATAAATAATTTATTGCCCGTTACTGAGAATGCCCATTGCAGATACGACGCCATGGAACGGGAATACACGTATTATGTATACAGAAAAAAAGCTCCATTTCTTTGGGATAGAGCATATTATTTTCCCTACAGGCTTAATTTGGATATATTAACGACTGTTGCTGATATAGTACCCCGACATCGAGATTTTACTTCGTTTTCAAAGCGTTCAACTCAGGTTGATAATTTTTTATGCACCATAAATAAAAGTACCTGGTTAGAAGAAAATGACACTCTTGTATACACCGTTTGCGGAAATCGTTTCTTAAGAGGAATGGTTCGCGGCCTGGTAGGCACCATGCTTAAAGCAGGTAGAGAAATTATTAACGAAGAGCAATTTGAAAGTGTCTTTAAAGCACTTGATTGTACCAGAGCTGACTTTTCTGCACCAGCCCGTGGATTGTTTCTAAAACACATAAAGTATCCATCGACCGTGTTTTTATTATAGAGACTAGCTGTGCGTGAATTTTATTGTAAGAAAAATGGGTTGTCAACAGAAAGTGTAAACCGTTTTAAAATTTTAAAAATCATTCTAATAGAGGTAAAAAAGTTTGCACTGTAAGTTATTCTCACCTTATCTTTACCTTCCGCTAAATAAAAAGCAATCAGGTTTTGCAACATAAAGCAAAAAAAATCTAATTTTTTTTAAATAGTTTAGAAAAATTTGGTGGAGCAGGTTTCGGCACTTACCTTCGCACTCCATTTAAAAAAATGGTGGTCAAAAAAGGCCAAAAGATCTTTGAAAGTTTGGAAG